>DATMAZ010000061.1:0-20155 GCA_035559675.1 Candidatus Limnocylindria bacterium | reverse complement strand
CGGCGCGTGCACCGGCCGCTTCCCGAGTTCGCCGAGGCCGCCGGCAACGCGGGCCACATCAACTTCCTGCCCGACGCCGACGGCGTCTATCGCCGCGTGCCGCTGGTGGTGCGCGCGGGCGACCGGCTGGTGCCGTCGCTCAGCCTGCAGCTCGTGCGTGCCTACCTGGACGGCGCCTCCGCCACGGCCACGCTGTCGCCCTACGAGCTGACGGCGCTCACGTTGGGCGGCCGGCCGCTGCCGGTGAACGGCGCCGGGCAGATGTGGGTGAACTTCGTGGGACCGCCGCGCACCGTGCCGCACTACTCCGCGGCCGAGGTCCTGGCCGGGGGCGTGCCGGCCGACGCGCTTCGCGGCCGCATCCTGCTGATCGGCTTCACGGCGGCGGGCTTCGACGACGTGACGACGCCGTTCGCGCCCGTGGTACCCGGCGTCGAGGTGCAGGCGACGGTCGTCGACAACCTGCTCCGCGCCCGCGCGCTCTGGCGGCCGTGGTGGAGCGTGCCCGCCGAGACGCTGATGATCGTGCTGGCGGGCGTGCTGACGGGCGTGGCGGTGCGGCGGCTGCGTGGCGTGGGTGCCGCGCTCGCCGCCGGCGGCCTCGTGCTGGTCTACCTCGGCGCCTCGCAGGTTCTGTTCGCGCGCCAGGGGCTCGTGCTGGGCGCCGTCTATCCGGTGGCCGGCATCTTTCTCTGTGCGCTCGCGGGCGTCGCCTTCCAGGCGACGCGCGAGGAGAGGGCGAAGCGCCAGATCCGCGAGGCGTTCAGCCGCTACCTCAACCCCGAGGTGACCGAGCTGGTGGCCGAAGATCCGAGCCGGCTCCGCCTCGGCGGCGAGCGCTACGAGATCACCGTGCTATTCTCCGACATCCGGGGCTTCACCACCATCTCCGAGCAGCTCACCCCCGAGGTGCTGGGCGAGCTGCTGACCGAGTACCTGAGTGCGATGACGGACATCGTCTTCAAGCACGACGGGCTGCTCGACAAGTACGTGGGCGACGCGCTCATGGCGTTCTGGGGCGCCCCGATCGCCGTGCCCGACCATCCGCGGCGGGCGTGCGCCGCGGCGCTGGAGATGCAGGCCACGGTGGAGCGATTGAACGTCGGCTGGCGGGAGCGCGGGCTGCCGCGCATCGAGATCGGCGTCGGCATCAACACGGGCTTCGCGATCGTCGGCAACTTCGGCTCCGAACGCCGCTTCAGCTACACGGCGATCGGCGACACGGTGAACCTGGCCTCGCGGCTCGAAGGCCTCAACAAGACCTACGGCACCCACCTGCTGATCTCGAACGAGACGCGGCAGGCGACCGGCGGTGCCTTTGCCTGCCGCGCGGTGGGCGAAGTGACGGTGCGCGGCCGCAAGGGCGGCACCGGCGTGTACGAGCTGCTCGGGGCGAATGGCGGTGCTGACGCGGAGCCGCTCCCCGCCCGCGTGGACCCCGCGTCCCGGCCGGGCTAGCGTAGCCGCCGATGAGCGACGACACATCGGCGGCGTACGAAGCGCTGGGGCGTCTCGCCGCCGCCGTGCGCGCGCTCGCCGCGACCACCGTGCAGCTCGCCGATACAGCGGCGGCGAGCGAGGCCGCCGCCGAGATCGAGCGGCTCGTCGCGCGGCTCGTTCCCCGGCTCGCCGAGCCGCCGCTGCCGCGCCATCCGAGCTCGATGTCCCAGCCGGGCGCGCCGGCCGATTTGATGCCGTTCGACGTGGTGGTGGGACGCCTCAATCCGCTTGCGCCGCCGATCGTATTCTCGGCCGAGGACGGCAAGTCGGTCGGCCGCGTCACCTTCACGCGGCCCTACGAGGGTCCGCCCGGGTGCGTGCACGGCGGCGTCATCGCCGCCGCCTTCGATCAGACGCTCAGCATCGCCAACATTCTCGCCGGCGCCGCCGGCCCGACCAAGCAGCTCGTGCTCCGCTACCGCAAGCCGACGCCGCTCGGCGTGCCGGTGCGCTTCGAGGGGTGGCAGACGCGGGTGGAAGGCCGCTCGATCCATGCCGCCGGACGCCTGCTCGCCGGCGACGTGGTGACCGCCGAGGCGGAAGGCGTCTTCGTGCAGCTCGCGGGCCGCCGCGTCCTCCGCATGCTCGAGCCCGACGACCCGGAGGCGTAGCGGGCGTCAGACGCCGAGCAGGCGGTCCGGATCGATTTCGGCGAGCGATCCCACGATCAGGTCCGCGCCGACGAAGCGGCTGCGGTCCATCGCGGGGTCGGGGACGGCGACCACCGCCATGCCCGCCGCGCGCGCGGCGGCGACGCCGGAGGGTGCGTCCTCGACCGCCACGCAAGCCGCCGGCTCGACGCCGAGATCGGCGGCGGCCGCGAGGAAGATGTCGGGCGCCGGCTTGCCGCGCACGCAGCGCGGGTCGTCGCCCCGCACCACGGCGGTAAACACGGCGAACCAGTCGCGATGCCGGCGCGTCTTCAGCGCGAAGATCCGGGACGACGAGCTGGTGGCCACGGCCTGCGGCACGCCGCGGGCGGCCAGCGCCGCGACCAGCTCGCGCGCGCCCGGCATCGGCTCGGCGGCGGGCAAGAGGGTCTCGAACAGCTCCTCGCGCTCCCGGAGGTAGTCCTCGGGCGCGATGGGGAGCGACAGCGCGCGTACCAGGTGGCGCGCGGAGTCGAGCGCGGGGCGGCCGATCATCTCGCCTTTCACGCGCCAGTCGAAGGTCTTGCCGAAGCGGCCGACGATCCGCTGCGTCGCCTCGGTGTAGATGGGCTCGGTGTCGAGCAGCACGCCGTCCATGTCGAAGACGACGGCGACGGCGGGGCGCGGCCGCGGCATCAATGTACCCTGCCGGCGTCGTCGCTGATGGCCTCGAGCTCCCGGCGGCCCGTCTCCGGCAAGGCCAGCAGCAGCAGCCCACCCACCAGCACGACGCTCGCGAGCGTCGCGGTCGCGGTCGCGATGTCGGTGCCGCCCCGCGTGCCCACCGACACGAGCCACAGCCCGGAGGCCCATCCCACGGTCTGCGCGAGCATCGCCCAGGCCGTGGCCGTGCCGCGGTACGAGGTCGGGAACAGCTCGCTGGAGAGCGCGCGCAGCATCGTGACGCCGGCCGTCTGGCAGAAGACGAAGGCGGCGAACGCGATCGGCATCACCCACGCCGGGCCGAAGTAGAAGAGCCAGGCGGTGAGCGGAAAGACCGCCAGCGCGGTGACGCCCACCGCGCGGCGCCCGACTGCGTCGCCGAGGCGCCCGGCCACGATGTTGCCCACGACGCCGACCGCGCCCGAGAGGATGAACATGACGGCGTACTGCTCGGGAGTCCAGCCATGCACCGTCTGGGCATAGTAGGCCGTGAACTGGAAGACCGCGACGTCGCCGAGGGCCACCAGGAAGATGGCCGCGGTCAGCACGCCCGCCCGTCCGGGATAGGTCTGGACCAGCTCGCGCAGCGGGCCGAGCCAGGCGTCTACCGCGCCGGTGCCGCGGGCGCGCTCGGCCGCCATGGCGGCGAAGCGGCGAGTCTCCGGCACGCCGCGCCGAAACAGCGGCAGCATGAGCAGCGGGACGGCGCCCACCAGGTAGAGCGCGCGCCAGCCGTACGGCAGCCGCTCGATCTGCGAGAAGAGGAGCGCGCCCAGCCCGAACCCGGTGGCGGAGAGCGCGCCCATCACGCCGATCGCCCAGCCGCGGTGCGCGGCCGGGAACTCCTCGGTGACGATCACGATCGCCACCGCCGTGCTGATCACCAGGAACACGCGGGCGGTCATCTGGCAGGCGACGAAGGTGACGGGGTCGGGGACGAATGCCGTGGCGACGGTGGCGGCGCTCATGCCGGCCAGCGTGCCGAGGAAGAGCCGCCGGCGGCCGAACCGATCGGCGAGCGGCACGAACACGATCGCCGGCAGCGCACCCAGGCGGATGGTGCCGAGGTAGCGGCCGAGGTCGTGCTCGGGCATCTGCAGGTCCTCGGCGATGTGCTTCAACGCCGAGGTGAGCATCGAGACGTCGTACGACTCGAAGAGCAGGGCGAGCGACACGAGGCCGAGGAGCCGGATCAGCCGCGGCTCGACGTCGGGGATCCGCCCGAGAACCGGCGGCAGCCACCACGGACGCGTCACCGGCTCTTCCAGACCGGCCGGCGCTTCTCGAGAAACGCGCGCTGCGCCTCGCGGGCGTCCTCGGTGCGTCGCAGCGGGCGTCCGAGCGCTTCCTGCCGCGCGTAGGCCGCGGGCAGGTCGAGTGTCAGCAGCTCGCGGACGGCCGCGCGCGCGGCGTCGATGGCGCGCGCGGTGAGCAGCAAGTCATGGGCATGCACCCATCCGATCTGGCGCGGCAGCAGCACGGTGGCGTGCCCCGTGGGATAGAGGCCGAGTGCCACCTCCTCGAGCGCGAAGGTCGCGTGGGGGACGGCGTAGCGCAGCTCGGCCGCCAGCATGAGGTCGAAGCCGCCGGCCCGCGCGTGCCCGTTCACTGCGGCCACGAGCGGCTTGCCGAGATCGAAGTCCACCAGCGTCGCCGTACCGACGGCGCGCAGCCCCTCGAACGTCTCCTCGTGGAGGCGCTCCCCGCGTGCCAGCCGCTGCGCGGCGGGAATCGTCGTCCGCATGTCCATGCCGGCGCAGAACGTGCGCTCGCCGGCGCCGGTGAGCACGATGCAGCGCACGCCCTCGTCGGCCCCGAGCCCCCGCCAGGCGGCCGCCAGCGCGCGCAGGGTCGGCGGATCGAGCGCGTTGGCGCGCTCGGGGCGGTCGATGGTGACGATCGCCGTGTGCGGATGGTCCGCGGGGCGCTCGAGACGGACGGCCACGAGCGGCTCCGCTAGCGACGCTGGCCCCAGCCATCCCAGTGGATGTGCTGGCGAGCCGGCAGCCGGCGGGCGGGTTTGAAGTCGCTGCCGGTGAAGTAGGCGACGGGCAGCAGCGCGGCTTGCGTGACGGTGTCGGGAATGCCGAGCAGCTTGGCGGCGTCCCGCTCGTACATGAGATGCAGCGTGGTCCACGCCGCGCCGAGCCCGCGCGCCCGTGCCGCCAGCATGAACGACCAGGCCGCGGGCAGAATGGAGCCGTAGGTGGACGCCTGCGCGAGCACGCCGGCCTGCTCGACGCGGCCCTCGATGCAGGGGATGACGTGCACGGGCGCCTCGTGCAGGTGCTCGGCCAGGTAGGTGGCGGAATCGATGACGCGGGGAAGCTGCCGCGCCCGCGGATCGCGCTCGTTGTAGGTCGGCCGGAGCCCTGGCGTGCTCACGTAGAGCTCCCAGCCCTTGCGGTAAAGGTCGGCGAGCGCGCGCCGCCGCGCCGGATCGGTGACCACCACGAAGTGCCAGCCCTGCATGTTCGAGCCCGTGGGTGCCTGCAGCGCGATCTCGATGCAGCGGGCGATCACCTCGAGCGGCACCGGCCGCGTGAAGTCGAGCCGCTTGCGCACCGAGCGCGTGGTCGAGAGCAGATGGTCGACGGTGGCGAGATCGAGCATGGTGTCCTCCGGCTCAGGCCGCGGCCGCCCGCAGGGCCTCCACGTCGGCGGTGGTCTTGGGCGCCGCCGCCGAGAGCACCTCGCAGCCGTCGTCGGTGATCAGCACGTCGTCCTCGATGCGGATGCCGATGCCGCGGAACTCGGCCGGCACCTCGGCGGTCCCCGGCACGTAGAGGCCCGGCTCGACGGTGAACACCATGCCGGGGGCGAGCCGCCGAGGCGCGTCGTCCACGCGATAGCGGCCGACGTCGTGCACGTCGCGGCCGAGCCAGTGACTGGTGCGATGCATGTAGAAGCGCTTGTAGGTTTCCTGCGCCACGGCGTCGTCCACGGGCCCCTCGAGCAGCCGGAGATCGACGAGGCGCTCGGTGAGCGTGCGCACGGCGATCGCGTGCAGCTCGTCCAGCGTCGCGCCGGGCCGGGCCGCCGCGATCGCGGCCTGCTGCGCGGCCAGCACGGCCTCGTAGCAGGCGCGGCGGGCGCCTTCGAAGCGCGCGCCGACGGGGAAGGTGCGCGTCACGTCAGCGCAGTATCCGGCGAACTCCGCGCCCGCGTCGATCAAGAGCAGGTCGCCGGCGGCGAGCGGCGCCGTGTTGTCGATGTAGTGCAGGATCGTGGCGTTGGCGCCGCCCGCGACGATGGACGGGTAGGCGGGCCCGGCGGCGCCGCGGCGGCGAAACGTGTAGTCGACCAGCGCCTGCACCTCGTACTCGCGCATGCCGGGGCGGGCGGCGCGCATGGCCTCGCGATGCGCCTCGCAGGCGATATCGATCGCCTGCCGCATGAGCGCCAGCTCGTCCGGCTCCTTCACGAGCCTGAGCTCATGCAGGACCGAGCCGGCATCGTGGATCGCCACCGGCCCGCGGCCCGAGCGCGGGCGCTCCGCCTGCGCGCGCCGGACGGCGGCGAGCAAGCGTGCGGCCAGTGCGTCCTCCCGGGCCAGGGCCAGGTAGACCCGCTCGGTCTTGCCGAGCCAGCGGGCCAGCTCCTTCTCCAGATCGGCCAGCGGATAGGCTGCGTCGGCGCCGTAGCGCTCGACCGCACCCTCGGTGCCGGCCCGCGCGCCCACCCAGATCGTGCGCTGCTCGTCGTTCGGCTCGACGAACAGCACGTAGGCCGGCTCGGCGCCGCCGGCGAGCAGACAGACGGCGTCGGCTTCCGGAAAGCCGGTGACGTACCCGAAGTCGCTGTCCTGGCGGTAGGGATAATGGACGTCGTTCGAGCGCACGCGCTCGGGCGCCGCCGCCAGCAGCAGCACGCCGTCGCCGATGGCCGCGCGCACGCGCTCGCGGCGCGCCGCGAGCGCCGTGGCGGGGACGTCGTGCGCGGCCATTGGCTGTCTTGTAGCACGCGGTCTCGGGAAGCCAACTCCCGCCATGTGTCCCGCGCGCGGAGGTGCGTGCTACGGTGGCGCCCGTGGAGGAGATCGACGACCCGGACGCGGGGATCTGGACGTTTCACCAGCCGCTTTCGGTGCTCGGAGCCGAGATCGGCTGTCGGATGACCGTCGTGCGGCTCGGCGGCGGCAAGCTGCTGCTGCACTCGCCGATCCGGCTCACCCCGGCGCTCCGTCGGCGGCTCGATGCGCTGGGGCCGGTGCGGTACGTGCTGGCCCCCAATCGCGACCACCATCTGTTCGTGGCGGCCTACCGGGCGGCGTACCCGCAGGCGCGGCTCGTGGCCGCGCCGGGTGTGGCGGCCGCGGCGCGCGACGTCCGGTTCGATCTCGAGCTGGCGTATCCGGCGGCCGTCGGCGGCTGGGATGAGACCGTGACGCAGCACTACTTCCGCTCGTCGCCCACGCTGCAGGAGATCGTCCTCCACCATCGGGCGACCCGGACGCTGATCGCAGCGGATCTGGCCTTCAACATCCAGACCGCCAACGGGTTCGTGTCGGGACTGCTGCTCAGGCTGAACGACTCGTACAAGACGTTCGGGCCCTCCCGCGTCTGCCGCCGCTACATCACGGCGCCCGATCTCGCGCGCGCCGACGTCGACGCGCTGCTCGCGCTGGCACCCGAGCGCATCGTGGTGTCGCACGGCGAGATCCTCCATGCCGGCGGCACGGCGGCGCTCCGCCGCGCCTACGCCTGGCTCGCGCCGTGACCCCGCGGCGCGAGGGCCGGACCAGCGGGGGCCCGGGCCGATGGCTTCCCGGAATGTCTTGACCGGGTACGGCCTCGCCGGATAGGTGACACCGCGCGAAATCCGCGATCGAGAGGGGGGTGCCATGGCTGGTCGTGCCGCTCGTGTGATGCTGATCGGACTCGTGCTCGCGGTGGTCGCGGCGACGCCGCGTGACGCTGGCGCCGCAGCCGTGCTGCTCAAGCGCGCCGGCTCCAACCTGATGGGCGCTCCCGGCGACGTGTTGATGCTGCCGTACACGTTCCCGGAGACCTTCGTTCACGGCTTCTACATGAACAAGCGCTACTCGACGCTGGAGAAGGTGCTGCTGACGCCGGTCTGGGGCGCCGTCTACGTCCCCGCCTGCGGCTTCGTGAGCGTGTTCATGCCGGCGGGCCGCTTCGTCGAAGGGGCGGCCATGGTGCCGGTCGGCGTGGCGACGGCGGCGTCGGACTACGACTGGGCCGTGTTCGAGCCGCTGCCGGGCAAGCGCAACGCCGTCATCCAGAAGAAGCCGCTCTACACCGGCACGCGCTGGTGCGAGGGCTTCTTCCAGTAGGCCGCCGGCGCGCTCACGGGAAGACCACGGCAAACGGCTTCACCTCGACGCGGTTGAAGACCCCCTCCGTCACGTAGGGATCGCGGGCCACGAGCGCCCACACCTCGTCGAGCGAGTCAGCCTCGAGCACGATCAGGCTGCCGGTTTTGTCGAGGAACGGCCCGGCGAGGCGCACGCGGCCCGCCTTGGCGAGCGGCTCCAGGTGAGCCAGGTGCGCAGGCCGGACGGTGGGACGCTTGGCCGCCCCATCGGGCGCGTCGTGGCCGATGATCACGAACAGCATGGCGCAGTCCTTTCTTGCCTTGCCGAGAGGGGCTCGTTAGCGTCGGAGGCCGTGGCGGACGACGAGCGCGGTGCGCACTCGCATCTGATCGAGTTCCCCGAGGCGCTCGAAGCCTTCTTCACGCGCGTCGGCGAGCTCAAGGTGGTGCTGGGCGCCGCCGCCGGCCCCGGTGTCGATCGCCTCGAAGCGACGATCCAGAGCGCGCTCGCGGCGCGCGACCGCGGCGACGTGCCGGGCGCGATCGCGGGCATCGTCGGGGCGATGGAGCTCCTGGCCCAGCTCGCCGAGCGCACGCCGGGCGTCGACGCGGCGCAGCTCCGCGGCATGGCGGCCGCCTTCAAGCAGGCGATGGCCCGAGGCGCACTCGGCGAGGCCAAGGCGGCGGCGGAGACGATGCGCGAAGAGTCCGGAAGCCGCCTCATTCCGCGGAAGCCCCGCTGAGCGCGGCGGGGTCGGCGAGATATCCCGCCAGCGCCTCGAGCGCGCGGGCGGCGTAGAAGCCGTCCTCGATGCGCTCGTCGTAGGTGTAGCGCAGCACGAACACCTCGTGGCTGCTCACCTGCCCGTCCTCCAGCACCACCGGCGCGCGGTGCACGCGCCCCATCGTGACGAAGATCGGCACCGTGCCGTACTCGAACAGGTGGTGATAGGCGGCGTCGAGCCCGACGCTGCCGAGATTCGCGACGAAGACCGATGCGTAGAGCGGATCGTCGTCGATGAGCCGGGCGGGCAGCAGCCCCGCCGCATCGAGCCGCGGCTGCAGCCAGGTGAGCAGCCGCAGCGCCGGCCGCGGCAGCCGCATCAGCATGCCGATCTCGCGGTCGGAGGTGGCTTCGCCCCGGCGGCCCTGCCGCAGCGTGCGGTGCACCCGGTCCGCGAAGTCCGCCAGCGACTCGGTCGGGTCGAAGCGGAGCTTGGTGGAGAACACCGGCGCGTCGCGGTCGAGCCGCTGCTTAGCCGAGAGCGCCAGCCAGATGCCGCGCCGCTCCCACAGGCGGCGGCCCGCCACGAAGCGGTTGAGGCGCGGGAAGTCCGTGATCGCCAGCCCGATGGCGCGCAGCACGCAGTGGAAAAGCGTCACGCGGTCCTCGGTGGCGCGCGCGGCGTTCAGGCGACCCAGCAGCCCCCGAAGCGGCGCCGTCGGAATCGTCTGCTCGAAGAGCACGTACGCGTCGTTGCGACGCGGCATGAGAAACGGCATGAGCCGCCGCAGCGGCGGCAGCCGCTCGATGCGCGTCCCGTCGCTACGACCCCGCATGTCTCACCTCGACGGCCGGTGCCTCGCGGCGGCGAAGCGGCGGCCGCGCACGACGGCGCTGCTCGAGCCAGCGGTCGACGTTGCGCAGCGTGAGCGCCACGATGGTCTCCTGCGGGTTGACGCCGAGCGAGGTCGGAATGGCGCTGGCGTCCGCGACCACGAGGCCGCGCGTGTCGAACACCGCGCCGCTGGCGTCGGTCGCGCCGTGGGCGGCGTCGCGCGCCATGCGGGCCGTCCCCATGATGTGGACCGTCATGAGCTCGATCGCGCCCCGGTCGCGCGGCCGCTCGTGGATCCGCCGGATCTCGCCCGGGCTGCGGATCGCGTGCAGATCGGAGAACGGGAGCAGCACCTCGCGGGCGCCGGCGGCGAAGAGCAGCTCGGCGGTGAGCGCGACGCCGCGATGGAGACGCTCGACGTCCGCCGCGTTCAGCGTCTGCCACATGAAGGGCTGCAGGTCGGGGCCGAGTCTCACGTGCCCCTCGGTCTCGTCGTCGACCAGGGTGGCCGCGGTCAGCATGTGGTTGTAGCGGGCCATCTTCTCCGCGTTGGCGGCGCCGATCCCGGGGACCGCGGCGGCGAGCAGCCCCGGCGGGACGGCGGCGTAGCCGATGAGAATGCCGTCGTCCAAAAAGTGGTGGATGTGGAACGCCTGGTGTGTGCCCACCCAGGGATCGAAGCGCTGGTCGAAGATGCCGACGCACTTGGCATTGGGGTGCGTGTGCAGCCCGCGGCCGACCTGTCGCGACCACACCCGGCTGCGCCGGAGAATGCCCGGGGTATGCCGCGCGCCGGCCGCCAGCACGACCAGCTCCGCCTCGACCGTGAAGCGCCCGCGCGGCCGGCCGTCCGCGCCGACGAGCCGGCCGCGGACGCCGCGCGCCGTGGACCCTCGCCAGACGACGCGTGAGACGCGCCCGTGCGTCAGCAGCGCGGCGCCGGCGGCGAGCGCGCGCGGGATCTCGGTCACCAGCATGGACTGCTTGGCGCCGGTCGGACAGCCGAGCGCGCAGTTGTTGAGGCCGACGCAGCGGCGCATGTTGCGGGGCGCGCGGGCCACGGGCCAGCCGAGCGCCGCGGCGCCACGCAAAAAAAGGTGCGTGTTGGCGCCGTAGGTGTCCTCGTGGTTCGGCTCTGTGTGCAGGATGGCCTCGGCCGCCTCGAAGTAGGGCTCCATCGCGCGCGGGCCGGTGGCGTCGAGGCCCAGCTCGCGCTCCCAGCGCTCGAGCACGCGGGCCGGCGGTCGCCACGCCATGCCGCCGTTGATGACGGTCGAGCCGCCGACGCAGCGGCCCTCGGCGAAGATGATCGGATGCCGGCCGAGGATCATGGAGGTGCCGGCGTCGCGATAGAGGCGCTGGATCATGGTAGCGGGATCGGTGGTGAAGGTCTCGGTGCGCTCGAGCGCGCCTTCCTCCACGACGAGCACGTCGAGGCCCGCGTCGCGCAGCCGGGCCGCCGCCACGGCGCCGCCGGCGCCGCTGCCCACCACCACCGCGTCGGCGGCGAAGGTGCGGTCGCCGTCGAGCGTCGCGCCGTCGACGACGTTCGGATAGGCGAGGCGGTGCTCCGGCGGCTCGAGCGCGCTCATGACGCGATCAGCTCGGCGCGGCGCCTCACTAGCTCGCTCGCGCGCCCGGCCCAGTCCACCTCGAGCGCGCGCAGCACGTCGGGGTGCTGGTAGAAGGCGAGGAAGACCAGCGTGCGTAGCCCGAGCACCAGCGCGCCGAACAGGCCCCCCGCGTCGCCGAGCCGCTCCAGCACGCGCTGCGCCTCGTCGAGCGGGAGCCGCGTGAAGCGCCGGGGCCGCCGCAGCACGACGATGGGGGCGAGTTCGAGCAGCCGGAGCCCGATCGGAAAGGCGCGGCGGAGCGGGCCGGGCAGGAAGGGGAAGAACCCGCGCACCCGTGCCAGCACGTCGGCGTCGATCGGCTGGTCGAAGCCATGGCCACGCGGCCGGATGGCCGCCACCGCGGCCACCAGGACGCGGTCGGCGGCCGGAGCAAGGGGACGCGCTGCCACCGGCACCCGATTCACGTACGGGACGGCGCCGAGGCATGCAAGGCGGGGCGGAGGCCCAGCTCGGCTTCCGATCGCGGCGACGATCGGCTAAACGTCTGCCCGATGCCGAGCCCTGGTGAACGGCTGCGCGAGCTGGCGATGCGGTCCGCCACGACCGGCGAGGAGGTCGCGGCGTACCTCGACGGGCTCTCCGCGCCGGACCGCATGGACGCCGTTCGGGCGTGCGCCGGGCCGCGCATCCAGCGCCGGCTCTGGGAGCTGGCGGCGGGCGCGTTGCCCGTCACGGCCGCAGAGCTCGTCCCGCCCGACCTGCCGCCGCTGCGCGAGGTGATCTACCACGGCAAGAACTCGCTGCCGGCCTTCACGCTCTTCCAGAAGCGCTTCTGCCGGCCGACGCCCGACGCGGGCCCCGAGACGCTGTGGGGCTACAACCATACGAACATCGCGTGGCTTGTGGGCCCGGGATACTTCGTCTACCACCCGATCGACGGAGGCGAGCCCGCCATCGACTACCGCTTCGTGCCGCCGTCGCGTCCCGGCAACTGGCCGGAGATCCGGCCGAACGACCGGGGCGTGTCCTTCTTCGTCTATCGCAACATGATCGACTATCTCCGCCGCGTGTCGCGGCACGTGCTGATCGGCTCGGCGACGCGCGGCGGCAAGGAGCTGGGAAGCTACTTCCTGCTCTGTCGCGAATCCTGAGGAGCGCCTGATGTCCGACGCCGACGCCGAGCGAGCGTGCTGCCAGAAGACCCGTGCGGAGTGGGAGCGCCGCATCCAGATGTACTACTCGTCGTTTCCCGTCATCAAAGACGTGCCGTGCACCGCGTGCCGGCGCGTGCTCAAGATCCGCGTCTTCGAGCCGCCCGCGCTCGGCAAATGAGCGCCGCGCCCGTCGCCGTCGTCGTTCCGGTCCTCGACGAGGAGGCGCGCATCGGCCGGCGGCTCGCCGAGCTCGCCCGCTACCCCGAGGTCGCCGAGATCGTGGTGGTCGACGGCGGCAGCCGCGACCGGACGGTGGCCATGGCGAGCGCCGTCCCCGGCGTGCGTGTGCTGAGCGCGCCGCGCGGGCGCGGGGTGCAGGCCAATGCCGGCGCTGCCGCGAGCCAGGCCCCGGTGCTGCTCTTCCTCCACGCGGACACCGAGCTGCCGCCCGACGCGATGCGATGGGTCGAGCGGGCGCTTGCCTCGCCCGACGTGGTGGCCGGCGCGTTTCGCATCCGCCACGTAGCCGACGCCGGCGTCAACTGGCTCGGCCCGCTGCTCCGTCTGGCCGACCTGCGGGCGCGGGTCACCCGGCTGCCGTACGGCGATCAGGCGGTCTTCGTGCGCCGCGAGGCCTTCGTCGCGGCCGGCGGCTTCCCGGACGAGCCGCTGTTCGAGGACCTCGAGCTGGCGAGGCAGCTCTGGCGGCTCGGTCGCATCGTCACGGTGCCCGCCACGGTGCGCGTGTCCGCCCGCCGCTTTCTCAGCCGGCCGCTGCGCTCGCTGCTGGCGATGCACACCTTCCCGATGCTCTATCGGCTTGGCGTGCCGCCGGCGACGCTCGAGCGGCTCTACGGCGCGCCGCGCTAACGGCGGGCGCGCCGCGCTCGGTCGGCCGGCTCAGCTCGTGCGGCGCGTGGCGCCGACGGGCAGATCCTTCCAGCGCAGGATGTCGGTGTCGCCGAGCGGATCCTTCCCGGCCAGGCGGCGCTCGACGTGGCCGAAGGAGTCGAAGCCCCAGAAGAGTTCGCCGTCGACCAGCAGGCTCGGGACGCCGAAGGCGCCGTGCGCGAGCGCCTCGTCGGTCTGCGCCTTCAGCCGTGCCTTCAGCGCGGGCGTGCCGGCGGCGCGCACCAGCGCGGGACCGTCGAAGCCGGCGTCGCTGGCGATCCGGGCGACGACCTCGGGATCGGTGACGCCGGGCCCGCCGCCCCAGGTGGCCGCGTAGAGCGCGTCCACGAGCCGGCGGCGCTCGCCGCGCGTGAGATCCGCCGACGCCACGCGGAGGGCAAGCAGCGGGTTGAAGGGGTGCGCCGGCGGCGTCGAAAGCGGGACGCCGAGCACACGGGCGGTGCGCAGCACGTCCTTCCAGACGTAGACGCGCTTGGCCGGGATCTCGGCCGGTCCCTTGGTGCCGTGGGCACCGAGCAAGGCGGCAAACAGGATCGGCACCGCCTCGACCTCGCGCCCGTACCGTTCAGCCAGCGTGTGCACCTGCGTCCACGCGAGGTACGCGTAGGGCGAGAGGAAGTCGAAGTAGAAGCGCACCGGCTTCACGATCTCCGGCCCTCTTGCGGAGGTGCTCACGCCACGTCAAGGGGCACGGCACGCGCCTGCTGCACCAGACGGCGCGCCGCCACGAGCGCCGTCACCACGCCGCCGACGACCAGCGCGTTCGGGACGCCGATGCGGTCGCCGAGCAGCCCGAGCACGAGCCCGCCGAGCGTGGAGAAGCCGAAGAACAGCACGGCCAGCATGCTCATCACGCGGCCGCGAAGCCCGTCGTCGACCGCCATCTGCACGCTCGCGGTGAGCGTCGAGATGGTGGTGGTCTGGAGCGCGCCGAGCACGACCAGGAGCAGCGCGGTCGCGCGCGGCGTGCGCACCAGCTCGAAGCCGATCAACGCGAGCCCGAACAGCAGCGCGCCCCCCGCGATGGTCCCCGGGCGGGCGGCGCCGGCCCCGCGCACGGAGACCACGAGCCCGCCGACGACGGCGCCGCCGCCCATGCTCGCCATGAGGAAGCCGAGCCCCGAGGCGTCGAGATGCAGCGTGTCGCGCGCCAGGGCCGGGAGCAGGATGATGTAGGGGAAGCCGAAGAAGCTCATCACGGCGGCGAGCGACAGCGCGGGCGCGATCAGCGGGTGGGCGCGCACGTAGCGGATGCCTTCGCCGAGCGCGTGGGCCAGCGACGGCGGCCGGGTAAGCGTGCGTGGCGGCATGCGGAGCCGTGCCAGCACGAAGGCCAGCGTGAGAAAGCCGGTGGCGTTGACGGCGAAGCAGCCGGCGGGCCCGATGCGCGGATAGAGCAGCCCCGCGAGCGCCGGGCCGACCGCACGCGCCAGGTTGAACTGCACCGCGTTGAGCGACACGGCGCTCAGCAGCGACTCGCCGCTCACCAGCGACGGCAGGAGCGCGTGCATCGCGGGCGTGTAGAAGGCCGAGGCGGTGCCGGAGACGATCGCGATGCCCAGCACGTGCCACACGGTGACGGCGCCGAGCGCGGTGAGCGTCGCCAGCGCGGCGGCGCTGGCGGCGATCACCACGAGCGCGCTCGTCATCACCAGGCGGAGGCTCGTGCGGTCGACGATCGCGCCGCCGACCAGGCCGAAGACCAGCGTCGGCGCATTGCCGATGAAGCTCACGGCGCCGAGCCAGCCCGCCTTGCGCGTGAGATCGTAGACCAGCCACCCGAGCGCGATCACCTGGATCCAGAGCCCGAGGTTGGCCGCGAGCGAGCCCAGCCAGAAGCGGCGGTACCCCGGGGAGCGGAGCGCCTCCCTCACGAGGCCAGCTCGGCCGCGAACACCTCGCGCACCGGCGCGAAGCGTCGCTCGGCCAGGAGCCGGCGGAGCCGTCCTTCGGTCTTGTCGAGGTTCACGCGGTGACGAAAGCGAGCGAGCGGCGGCGCCCCGGGCACCTCCGGCTCTTCCGGGTCGAACTCCCAGGGATGGAGGTAGACCACGGCCGGCTGCCCCTCGGCGTTGATGCGGTCGATCATGCGGCGGTTCACCCAGAGCGGGAGCAGGCGGAAGAGCCCGCCGCCCGCCACCGACCAGTTGCGGCCGCCGAAGCGCACCGTGCTCACCGGGAACTCCCACAGGCCGCCCAGGCGGGCGGCGAAGCGCGTCGCGCCCGAGAGGCCGTAGCGCTTGCCGCCCCGGAGCGTCGAATGGTGCGTGCCGTGCCCGTTCGCCAGCGGGAGCAGGCTCGAGTCGTAGCGGAAGCCGTGCTCGTGCAGCACGTCGAGCGCCCAGCGCGACTCGTCGGTGAGCGAGAAGGCGGGCGCGCGATATCCGAGGATGGGCTCGGCGCCGCCGGTGGCGGCGCGGAGCGCCGCGGTGGCGCGCGCGAGGTCGGCCGCGAACTCGTCCCGCGTCTGGCGGTAGAGCAGCTCGTGCGCGTGCCCGTGGGTGGCGATCTCGTGGCCGCCGGCGGCGATCTCGCGGACGAGGTCGGGATGCCGCTCGGCCACCCAGCCCAGCACGAAGAAGGTCGCGCGCGTGTCGGCGGCGCGCAGCACGTCGAGCACGCGGCGCGTGTTGGCGGCGACCCGACTCGGCAGCCGGTCCCAGCTCGCGCGGTCGATCACGCGCTCGTAGGCGTGGGCGTGGAAGTACTCCTCCACGTCGATGGTGAGCGCGTTCAGCATGCTGCCGCCGCGACTATACGAGGGGCCTTCCGCTCCCTCAAGGCGAGGCCGGCTCCCAGGCCGATGCTACAGCAACGCGCGGCCCATGCGGCGCAACCGCTTGGCGTCCTCGCGTTTGGGGAACGAGAAGTAGGTCGCCTGGTTCGGGTCCATCGGCCGACGGTGCACGCGGCCGTGCTCGATCTGCTCGATCGCCTCGAGCACGGCCTGCACGCCCACCTCCTTCGACCGCACCATCAGGTCGTGCAGCGAGTCGCTGGGCAGGATCGGCACCGGCCACTGCAGGATGATGTCACCGGCGTCGAGCTTCTCGACCATGTAGTGCACGGTCACGGTGGCCTCCGGCTCGCCGTGCAGCATGGTCCAGAAGTTCGGCATCATGCCCTGGTAGCGCGGCAGCGGCGCGGAGTGGAGGTTGATGCAGCCGAACCGCGGCACATCGAGCACGCGCTGGCGGAGCACCTGGCTCGCGGCGATCGACACCAGGAGATCGGGGCGCACCTGCTCGCGCAGCAGCACGACGAACTCCGGGGCGTTGATCTTGGCAGGCTGGTAGACCGGCACACCGTGGCGGCGCGCCACGTCGGCCGCCGAGTACGCGCGCGTCACCGGCCGCACGCGGTTCATGCGGTCGGCGATCTTGGCCCCGAGGTAGCGGAAAGCGAGCCGGGTGAAGTCCACGGGGCCGTAGAACTCCCACAGGCGCCGGGCGGTGGCCGTCAGCCGCTCGTTGAAGGCGGGCAGAATGATGATGCCGACGATCTCCCGCCCGCGTGCCGCACAGAGCGCGTCGAGGGCTGGCGGCAGGTAGAACGGATCCTCCTGGGTCACCAACGCGATCCGCACGCGAGTTCTTAAAAGAGCGAACGCGTCGGGGGTCAAGCGAACCGCTCGGCGCCGGGGCTCTTTCCTCGCACCCGGCGACCGGATAGGAGAGCGCCCCGATGGCGAAGGAAGCGAAGAAGATCGAGCTGGCGAAGATCGACGAGACCCCCGGCGCGGACGCGCTCGTGAAGCGCCTGGCGCAGCGTCGCAAGCGGCTCGGGCAGGTCGCCGAGCAGGCGACGAAGGATGGCACGCTCGACACGTCGGATCCGAAGTACCGGCTGGCACGCAAGCGCGTGAAGCGCGCACAGCGGCGGCTGCGGCGAGCGCGGGCGCGCGTGGCTCGCGTGCGCGCCAAGCAGGGCGGGGCGGCGTCCGACGCGGCCGCGCAGAGCTGACCGCCGCGTCTAGCGGCAGACCTCCAGCTCCCACAGCACGGCCCGCGAGTCGGGGCGGAGGAAGAGCCCGCCGCCCGCCGCCGTGAACAGCGGCCGGAGCCGCCGCCGATACCAGGCGGTGGGCCGCAAAAAGACCGCGCCGTCGGTGCGCTCCCGGTCGCAGTTGTGCTCCCAGTCCTCGCGCGTGAGCACCTCCAGCAAGAGCGCTCCGCGACAGTTGCGCGCCAGGTTCGCGATTGCGCGCTCGGCTTCGGCGGCGGTGAGGTACTGCAGCACCCCCTGGCAGATCACCAGGTCGGCCGGCCGCTCGGCGACCCAGTCGACCACCGAGCCGCGCTGCCAGCCGTAGCGCTCGCAGAGGTACGCGCTCACCTCGATGCCGGTGTAGCGGGCGCGCGGGAAGAGCCGCTCGACGGCGCCCCGCCAGTGCCCGAGGCCGCAGCCGAAATCGAGCACCGTGCGCACCGGCTGCCGGAGGTAGCGGAGATACGCGGCAACCAGGTCGCCGAGCCGATCGATCTCCCGGGGACCGCCGATCCGGGTGCGCGGGTTGCGGTAATGCCGCTCGTAGTAGGCACGGTCGAAGGCGAAGCGCGACGGCATGGGAGAAGGCCTCCACCTATGGCACAGGTCGAAATGCGGGGTCGAGCCGGGGTACCATTCGCCGATCGAACGCCGCCGCATCGTCCTCGTCGCACTCCTCCTCGCGGCCGCGACGGTCGCGCTCTACGCGCCCGTCGCGGGGTTCGAGTTCCTCGACTACGACGACCGCCTCTACGTCACCGAGAACGCGCACGTCCGCGCCGGGCTCGCCTGGTCGACCGTCCGCTGGGCGCTCACCGCGCAGGTGGTGTCGCACTGGCACCCGCTCACCCTGATGTCGCACGCCCTCGACTGGACGCTGTTCGGCGACTGGGCGGGTGGCCATCACCTGACCAACGTGCTGCTGCACGCGCTCGGCGCGGCGCTGCTCTTCGCGTTCCTGGCGCGGACCACCGCCCGCACCGTGCCGAGCCTCGTGGTGGCGGCGCTGTTCGCGGTGCACCCGCTGCGCGTCGAATCCGTCGCCTGGGTGGCCGAGCGCAAGGACGTGCTGAGCGGCGTGTGGTTCGTAGCCGCGCTGCACGCCTACGCCGCCTGGGTGCGGCGGCCGTCCGCCGTGCGCTATGCGGCGGTCCTGCTCTGCTTCGCCTGCGGGCTCTTGGCGAAGCCGATGGTCCTCACCTTGCCGCTGGTGGCCCTGCTGCTCGATCGCTGGCCGCTCGAGCGCACGGCTCCGCTCGGCGCGCGGCTCGTCGAGAAGGTGCCCTTGTTCCTCATGGCCGGCGCCTCGGCGGCGGCGACGCTGCTGGCGGCGTCCGACCATGCGATGCCGACGCTGGCCACGATCCCGCTCGGCTCGCGTCTCGCCAACGCCGTGGTCTCGCTCGCCTGGTATCTCGAGAAGAGCGTCTGGCCGTCGCGTCTCTGCGTCCTCTATATGCATCCCGCGCTGCCCGGCGGCGTGCCGATCGGCGGGACGACGCTGCTCGTCTCGCTCGCCGTCGTGGTTGCGCTCTCGCTCTGGGTGGTACGGAACCGCACGGCACGCCCGTATCTGCTGACGGGCTGGGGCGGGTACCTCGTCATGGTCGCGCCGGTGCTCGGCTTTGCGCAGGCCGGCATCCAGGCGCGGGCCGACCGCTACGCCTACCTGCCGCTGGTCGGCATCTACGTCCTGGTGGTCTGGCGGCTCGCCGATGCGCTCGCCGAGCGGCAACCGGGCCGTCTGGCGCGCGCCGCCGTCACGGTCGCATGCGCGGCGGTGCTCGCGGGCTACGCCGCCGCCACGGCGCGCCAGCTCGAGACCTGGCGCGATTCGGAGACGCTCTATCGACGCGCGCTCGCGGTCGAGCCCGACAATTTCATGATGCATCACAACTACGGGACGGTGCTGGCGCGGGCCGGCCGGGACGCGGAGGCGCTCGCCGCCTTCGAACGCGCCCGCGCCATCAATCCGGGGTACGCCGACACCGCGCGGCTGCTGGGCGGCGTGCTCGAGCGGCTCGGGCGGCTGGAGGAGGCCATCGCCCAGCACCGCGCGGCGGTGCGTTTGGACCCACGCAATCCGGCGAACCGGCGTCTGCTCGGCGATGCGCTGCTGGCGCGCGGCGATGCCGCCGCCGCCGTCGCCGAGTACCGCGCCGCGCTCACGCTCGACGACCGCGACGCGCACACCCACAACAACCTCGGCAACGCGCTGCTCGCCGCGGGCGACGCCGCGGGCGCGCGCGCCGCCTACGAGCGCGCGGTGGCTCTCGGCCCGGGCCTCCCCGGCGCGCGCGGCAACCTCGCCCGGTCTCTCGAGGCCGAGGGGAGCTGGGCCGCGGCGCTCGAGCACCGCCGGGCCCACGTGCGCCTCGACCCCGCCTCGGCCGATGCCCAGGAGGCGCTGGCGGCCACGGCGCTGCACGAGGAGCAATACGACGAGGCCGTCGCCGCGCTGCGGGCGGCGGTGCGGCTCAACCCGGAGCGTGCGAGCGCACGCCGTCTGCTCGCGTGGACGCTCGCCACGAGATCGGGCGCCACGCCCGCCGACGCCGCCGAGGCGCTCTCGCTCGCCGCCGAGGATGCCGCCCGCGACGACGACGATCCGCTGGCGCTGGTGACGCTGGCGGCGGCGCAGGCGGCGGCGGCTAGCTTCCCCGACGCGCTCGGCACGCTCGCCAAGGCGCGGAGCGCCGCCGGCGCCGCCGGCGACCTGGCACGGCTCATCGACGACATGGAGCGCCGCTTCCGGAGCGGGCAGGCCTATCGCGACGTCTCCTGACTGGTGTCAGGCGAGCGCCTCGGCAAGCAGCCGGTCGAGCAACACGCTCTCTGGCGCGTCGCCGGGAAGCCGCACCGTGCGACCCTCCGCCGGT
>DATMAZ010000060.1:0-13079 GCA_035559675.1 Candidatus Limnocylindria bacterium | reverse complement strand
TGCGCGCCCTCGAGCGGCTCGGCGTGCTACAGGTCCAAGTCACCGAACGCGTTCCCGAGTTCTCGGGGGTCGGCAGCCGGCCGGTGGCCACGCTCAATCCCGAGCAGCGCGCGGCGGCCGACGCGATCCGCGGCCGGCTTGCCGCCGGCGAGGCCGGGGCGTTTCTCCTCCACGGCGTCACCGGCAGCGGCAAGACCGAGGTCTTCCTCGAGGCGGCGGCGGCCGCGCTCGCCGCGGACCGCGACGTGCTGATCCTGGTCCCCGAGATCGGGCTCACCCACCAGCTCGTGCAGCGTACGCGCGACCGCTTCGGCGCGGGCGTGGCGGTCCTCCACAGCGGGCTCACCTCGAGCGAGCGCTGGGCTGCCTGGCGGCGCATTCGGGCGCGCGCGGCCCGCGTCGTGGTGGGCGCGCGCTCGGCGGTCTTCGCGCCGCTCGCCCGGCTCGGCCTGATCGTCGTCGACGAGGAGCACGACGCCGCCTACAAGCAGGAGGATGGCATCCGCTACAACGCGCGCGATCTAGCAGTCGTGCGGGCGCAGCTCGCGCGCGGCGTCGTCGTGCTGTCGTCCGCCACCCCGTCGGCGGAGAGCTTCCACGCGGCCACGACCGGGCGCTACCAGCTCCTTCGTCTTCGCGGCAGGCCCGACGCCCGGCCGCTTCCCCAAGTCGACATCGTCGATCTCCGCGGCCGCGTGCACCGGAGCGATGGGGCGGAGCTGCTCTCCGACGAGCTGCGTGCGGCGATCGAGGCGACGCTCGCCCGGCGCGAGCAGGCGCTGGTGTTCTTGAACCGCCGCGGCTTCGCCCGCTGCCTCCAGTGCCCCGCCTGCGGCACGCCGGTCGCCTGCCCGCAATGCAGCGTGTCGCTCACCTGGCATCGCGCCGCGGCCACGCTGGTCTGCCACCATTGCCACCATCACCGCCCGCCTCCGGCCGCCTGCCCGTCGTGCGGAGCGCCGGGGCTGCTCGCCTTCGGCATCGGCACGGAGCAAGTGGAGTCGCTCTTGCGGGCAGCCTATCCGGAGGCCCGCATCGCGCGGCTCGACCGGGACGCCACGCAACGCGCCGGCATGCAGGAGCGCATCCTCGCCGACTGGCATGCCGGCAACCTCGATCTGCTCGTCGGCACGCAGATGGTGAGCAAGGGCCACGACGTCCCCGGCGTGACGCTGGTCGTGGTACTGCTCGCCGACCTGTCGCTCAACATGCCGGACTTTCGGGCGGCGGAGCGCACGATGCAGCTGCTCCTGCAGGTCGCCGGGCGTGCGGGCCGCGGGCGCGAGCCGGGACGCGTGATCGTCCAGTCTTTTCGACCGAACCACCCGAGCATCGCTGCGGCCAAGGAGCACGACTACGAGCGCTTCATGGCGGGCGAGCTCGCCCGGCGCGAGGAGCTCGGCTATCCGCCGTTCGCACGCTTCGTCGGCGTGCGGCTCGAAGGACGCGACGCCCGCCGGGTCGAGCGCAGCGCGCGTGCGCTGGCCGAGGCGCTGGCGAGCGAGGCGCGTACGCTCGGGCTCGGCGGCGACGCCGTGCTCGGGCCCGCACCGGCGCCGATCGAGCGCGTGCGTGGCCGCTACCGCTGGCAGGTGCTGGCGCGTGCGGCGGCCCCCGCCGCGGTGCGCGCGCTGGCCCGCGCCGCCGCGACCCATGCGCGGGCGGCACGCGAGCGTGATCTGCGGGTCATAATTGATGTGGATCCGTACAGCATGTAGCCTCGACGGCGGCGATGATCCGCCGAATCTACACCTTTCCCGATCGGGTGCTGGCGCAGGTGGCCCGGCCCGTGGAGACGCTCGACGGCGCCACCATGACCCTGCTCGACGACATGGCCGAGACCATGTACGCCGCGCCCGGCATCGGGCTCGCCGCCACGCAGGTGGGCGTGCCGACGCGCGCCATCGTGCTCGACGTGCCGGGGGACGAAGGCCGGCAGGGCACGGGTCTGCTGAAGCTCGTGAACCCCGTCATCGCCGAGCGCGACGGCACCATCATCTGGGAGGAAGGGTGCCTCTCGGTGCCGGATTTCACCGCACCGGTCGAACGCGCTCGACGCATCCTGCTGCGTGCCTGGACGCCGGACGAGAAGGAGATCGAGCTCGAAGCCGAGGATCTGCTCGCCGTGGCCCTCCAGCACGAACTCGACCATCTCGAAGGCAAGCTCTTCCTCGATCGCCTCTCGCGGTTGAAGCGCGACCTGTACCGCAAACGGCAGCAGAAGCTGGCGCGCCAGGGCCGGCCGAGCGGCTCCGAGCGCAGCCGTCCACATCTGATTTGACGAGCTGGCGCATCGTGTTCATGGGCACGCCCGCGTTTGCGTGCCCGAGCCTGGAGGTGCTGCTCGCCGGTCCCGACCAGGTGGTGGCCGTGGTCTGTCAGCCCGACCGGCCGCGCGGGCGCGGCCTCGCAGTCGTCCCGCCGGAGACCAAGCGGCTCGCCGAACGGCACGGCATCCACGTGTTGCAGCCCGAGCGGGTGCGCGACGCCGCGTTTCACGATGCGTTGCGGGCCCTGCAGCCGGACCTGGGCGTGGTGGTCGCCTACGGGCGGATCCTCCCGCGCGTGGTACTCGACCTTCCGGTGCACGGCTGCATCAACGTCCACGCCTCGCTGCTGCCGCGCCACCGCGGCGCCGCGCCCGTGCAATGGGCCATCGCCGCGGGCGATCGCGAGACGGGCGTCACCATCATGCGCATGAGCGAGGAGATGGACGCGGGGGACATCCTCCTGCAGCGCACGCTCCCCATCCGCCCCGACCATACCGGCGGCACGCTCGCCGCCGAGCTCGCCGAGCTCGGCGCGGCCGCGTTGCGGGAGGCGATCGACGCGCTCAAGGCGGGGCGGCTCGAACCCAGGCCGCAGCCCGCGGCGGGCGTCACGTTCGCACCCCGGATCGAGCGCGGCCACGGGCGCCTCGACTGGACGCGGCCTGCCGCCGAGCTCGAGCGGCTCGTGCGCGCGCTGGCACCGGCGCCGTCCGCCTTTACCACCGTGCACGGCAAGGTGCTGAAGGTCCACCGCGCCGAGGTCCAGCCCGGGCCGCCGGGACCGCCCCCGGGCACGGTCGTGTCGGCCGCGGCAGACGGCCTCGTGGTGCAGACCGGCGAGGGGCGGCTTCGACTGCTCGAGGTCCAGCTCGAAGGCCGGAGATCGCTACCCGTCACCGCCTTTCTGACCGGCTACCCAGTGCCGGCGGGCACGTGCCTCGGCCGCTAGCGGCGCTCGGCGCGCGGAGTGTCGCCCACGAGGTGCTGGTGCGCGTCGAGACCAGCGACGCCTTCGCCGACGTGCTCCTGGGCGAGCGGCTCGCTGCGTCCGCGCTGGCGGAGGACGACGCGCGCCTCTGCACCCAGCTCGTCTACGGCACGCTCGCCTGGCAGGGCCGCCTCGACCATCACCTGGCGGCGCTCTTCAGGCGTCCGCTGGCCCGCCTCGACCCCGCCGTCCTGTGCGCGCTCCGGCTCGGGCTCTACCAGCTCCTCTTCCTCACGCGCGTGCCCGCGTACGCCGCCATCGACACCAGCGTGTCGCTGGTCGCCGGGCTCGGCCGCGGGGCACGCGGCCTGGTAAACGCGCTGCTCCGCAGAGCGGCCGCGGGACCGCACACGCTCGCCTTGCCACCGGCCGCCGAGCGCACGCGGCGCCTGGCCGTCGAGTGGTCGCATCCGGAATGGCTGGTCGAGCGCTGGGCAGCCGAGCTGCCGGCGGGCGAGCTGGAAGCGCTGCTGCGCGCCGACAACGAGCCGCCGCCAACGGCCGTGCGCGTGAACCCGGCGCGCGGCGAGCGGGCCGCCATCGTGGCCGAGCTGGCGGCCCGCTCGGTGGTAGCCCGGGCCGGCCGCTGGGCGTCGACGGCGGTCGTGATCGAGCGCGGCGGAACGCGGGCCCTAGGCGGGCAGCTGCTCGCGAGCGGCCGGGTGTCGTTCCAGAGCGAGGCGTCGCAGCTGGTGGTCGACCTGCTCGCGCCGCGCGCGGGCGCTACCATCCTGGATGCCTGCGCCGCACCCGGGGGCAAGACCACCGCCATCGCCGAGCGGCTCGGCGGGCGCGGCCGCGTGCTGGCGCTCGACCCGCGGCGCACCGGCCTCGATCGACTGGGGAGCGAGTGCCGGCGCCTCGGGCTCTCGGGCGTGCTCGCGGCCGTGGCGGACGCGCGCTTTCCTCCCGCGCGCCCCGGCTTCGACGCCGTGCTGGTGGACGCGCCGTGCAGCGGCCTCGGCACGCTGCGCCGCCATCCGGAAACGCGCTGGCGAAGACGGCCCGAGGACATCCCGCGGCTTGCGGCGTTGCAGAAGGCGATGCTCGATCGGGTGGCCGGCCTGGTGCGTCCCGGCGGCGTGCTCGTCTACGCCGTCTGCACGATCACGCGCGAGGAAACCGAAGGCGTGCTGCGCGATTTCCTCGCCGCCCACCCCACGTTTGGCGTCGAACCTGGCGGCGCGGTGCTCGCGCCGGCGGCCGCCGACGTGGTGTCGGGCGACGGCTGCGTGCGCACGTTTCCCCACCGCCACGGGCTCGACGGCTTTTTTGCCGTGCGACTGGCACGACGGGATGCACTCGGATAGGCAAGGAGCGTGGCGCTGATCGCCCCGTCGATCCTCTCCGCCGACTTCGGCCGGCTCGCCGAGGAGGTGCGGGCCGTCGAGCAGGCTGGCGCGGATTGGATCCACGTCGACGTGATGGACGGCCACTTCGTGCCGCCGATCACCATCGGGCCGCTGGTGGTGGAGGCGGTGCGGCGGGTCACCCGGCTGCCGCTCGACGTGCACCTCATGGTGGAGGAGCCGGCGCACTTGATCCCCGAGTTCGCTCGGGCGGGCGCCGATCGCATGACGGTGCACGTCGAAGCCTGCCGGGACGTGCCGAAGACCTTGGCGCTCATCCGGGAAGCCGGCGCCATCCCCGGCTTGTCCCTCAATCCGCCGACCGAGCTCGAGCGGGTGGCGCCGTACGTGGCCGGCGCCGAGCTGCTGCTCGTCATGACGGTCAATCCCGGTTGGGGTGGGCAGCCGATCGTCGAGGGCTCGATGGAGAAGATCGCGGCGGCCCGCAGGCTCCGCGAGCGGCTCGGCGCCTCCTTCCTGATCGAGGTCGACGGCGGCATCAAGGCCCACAACGCCGCCGAGGCCGCCGCGGCGGGCGCCGACGTCCTGGTCGCCGGCTCGGCGATCTTCGGGGCGGCGGACTACCGCCAGGCCATTGACGCGCTGCGCGGCTAGAAGCGACCGAGCGGGTCTCGTGAACGTGGGACCGGAGGAACGGGCCGCCCGCCCTCGATGTACGGCCCGCCCCCCACGGCCCCCGTCGGGTCACCGGACCTTGCGAGCCGGATCGCCCGACGCCTGTGCCGAGCCCACGGTGATTCGATCCTTCAGCTGCTCGAAGAGCTTCGCGCCGACGCCCTGCACCTGCATCAGCTCCTCGGCCGTCGAGAACCGCTGCTTCGTGCGGTACTCGACGATCGCCGCCGCCTTGGACGGGCCGATGCCCGGCAAGGTCGCCAGCTCCTCGGCGCTCGCCGAGTTGATGTCGATCCGCTCTTCCGCGGCGGCCGCCGCCGTGGCGGGCAGCATCCACTGTCCCGCCAGCGTCCCGAGCGTGAGCCCGCAGAGGAGCCCCGCCGCCACCATGCCTCGTACTCGCTTCATCTCCCCGCCTCCTTGTCATGGCGCCTCTGCGGGCGCCGCGCTCGGGCAGGAGCAAGGCAAGGCCCGTGCCGCAGCCCCGTCCTCGCGGTTGCGAGCCGCCGCCGGCTCGGCGGCGGGCCGCGAAACGCGGCCTGAAACGGCGGCGTTGCGCGCGGGCGCACGTAGCTTTCCTTTCCGAATCGCATGTGTTACCTCCCGCTTCTCCGAGTGCACGGGGTGTAGCTCAGCCTGGCTGGAGCGCTGCGTTCGGGACGCAGAGGTCGCTGGTTCAAATCCAGTCACCCCGACCATCTCGAATCCCGGGTCGTTCTAGGAGTTGCTGGTGCGGCGGGTCAGACGGCGGCTGGTGGAGACGATGGTTCCCCTGCTTCTGCTGACCCTTGCCGTGCCGGCGCTCGGGGCGGTGCTGAACAAGAAGGCCCGGCTCCGGGAAGGACCGACGCGCGAGAGCACGTTGCTCGACTGGGTCGACACCGGCACCTCGGTGAGCGTGATCGGCGAGCAGGCCGGCTGGTACAACGTCGTGCTGCCGGACGGCCGGCAGGGATTCATCTGGGGCGAGCATCTCGACCAGATCGAGGTGCCCGCCGATTCCGGCGCTCCCCGCGCCGCCACCCCGGCGCCCGCCGCTGCGGCGACGCCTCAGGCGCCGCGTCCGGCCACGCTGCAGGACGATCTCCAGGCGCTGCGCACCCAGCTCGAGGGTTACTCGAGGGAGGGTGGGCTCGTGGCCAAGGCCGATCTGGACCGCCTGGTCGACCGGGTGGACCGGCTGGCGGCCGAGCAGCAGGCGCTCCGCGAGAGCCTCGACGAGTCGGTCTTCACCGGCATGCGCACGCCGGTGGACGGCTCGGCCATCGCCGGCGGCGCGTTCCTCACCATCGGCGGCATTCTGGGCTGGGCGCTCGCCCGGCTCTCCCAGCGCCGCCGCGACCGGCGCAGCCGCATTCGTCTCTAACCGCCGCCCATTCGTTGGGCAGCGCCCGCAATCCAGGCGGCAGTCCGGCCGCCGCGGTGCCGGAGGGCCGCGATTTTCCCCATAATTCGGGCGCGGCCGCCTCCTCGCAGGTGGCACCGGGGTTGCTCGAAGCGAGACGCAGAAAAGGAGGGGGACCATGTCGTTGAAGCCTACCCGTGTGCCCATCGCTCGCGCGGCGCTCGCCGCCACCGGCGTGCTGCTGGCCGGTGCGACGCTGGCCCGCGCCCAGACCCCGGAGGTCGACAGCGGCGACACCGCCTGGGTGATCACGGCCGCAGCGCTGGTGCTGATGATGACGCTGCCCGGGCTGGCGCTCTTCTATGGCGGCCTGGTGCGCGCGAAGAACGTGCTGAACGTGCTGATGCAGTGCGTGATCTCCGCGGGGATCATGGGCGTGCTCTGGGTACTGGTCGGCTACAGCCTTGCCTTCGGCACGGGCAACGCCTGGATCGGCGATTTCTCGAAGGTGGGGCTCGCCGGGGTCACGCTCGAGTCCGTGGTCACCAACGGTGCCGAGCGGAACATCCCCGAGTACATCTTCGTGATGTTCCAGGGGATGTTCGCCATCATCACGCCCGCGCTGATCCTCGGCGCCATCGCCGAGCGCATGCGCTTCTCGGCCTGGGTGGCGTTCATCACCATCTGGTTGCTGGCGGTCTACTGCCCGCTCGCCCATATGGTGTGGTCGAGCGAAGGGTGGATCTTCAAGGACGGCGCCATCGACTTCGCGGGCGGCCTCGTGGTCCACATGTCGAGCGGCTTCTCGGCGCTCGTGGCGGCACTCTTCCTCGGCAAGCGCCGCGGGCTCGGGAGAGAGCCCATGCCGCCGCACAGCCTCCCGCTGTGTCTGGTCGGCGCCGGGCTGCTGTGGACGGGCTGGTTCGGCTTCAACGCCGGCAGCGCGCTCGGCGCGACGCCGCTCGCCGCGCTTGCTTTCTTGAATACCAGCACCGCCGCTTCCACGGCCGTCGTCGTCTGGGCGGCGATCGAATGGATCCATCGCGGCAAGCCCACGGCGCTGGGCGGTGCGACCGCCGCCGTGGCGGGGCTGGTCGCCATCACGCCGGCCTGCGGCGCCGTGACGCCGCTCGGCTCCATCTGGATCGGCGTCGGCGTCGCGGCCATCTCGTACTTCGCCTGCATGTGGCTCAAGCCCGCGCTCGATTACGACGACTCGCTCGACGTCTTCGGCGTGCACGCGCTCGGCGGCGCGTGGGGGGCGCTCGCCTCCGGCATCTTCGCGAGCTCGCTTCCGCCGGAGGTCACCAATTTCCAGCAGGTCCTCGTGCAGCTGAAGGGCATCGCCTTCGTGGTGGTCTTCGCCCCCGTGGCGACGCTCGTGATCCTGTACGCGCTGTCGGCGATCATGGGCTCGCTCCGCGTGAGCGAAGAGGACGAGTACACGGGCCTCGATCTCTCGCAGCACAGCGAGACCGCGTACGAGTTCGGCGCGAATGGCTGAGCGTCTTTACAAGCGTCCCGCCCCTGACGTAAGGGGGGCGGTCCATCCCTGGCATCGGGAGGTCAATCCATGAAGAAGGTAGAAGCGATCATCAAGCCCTTCAAGCTCGACGAAGTGAAGGAAGGCCTCTCGGCCGTGGGCGTGCAGGGTCTCACGGTGAGCGAGGTGAAGGGGTTCGGCCGCCAGAAAGGACACACCGAGCTCTATCGCGGCGCCGAATACGTCGTCGACTTTCTGCCGAAGGTGAAGCTCGAGATCATCGTCCGCGACGAGCAGGTCGCGGAGGTGATCGACGCGATCGAGAAGGCAGCACGCACGGGGCGCATCGGAGACGGGAAGATCTTCGTCACGCCCATCGAAGAGGTTATTCGCATCCGGACGGGTGAGCGCGGCGGCAACGCCGTCTGACGTAGGCAACGACAAGAGGAGGATTCGTTCGCAATGGCATGTTCAACCCCGAAAGACGTTCTCAAGTTCGCCAAGGAGAACAAGGCCGAGGCCGTCGACCTCAAGTTTCTGGACTTGATGGGAATCTGGCAGCATTTCACGATCACCATGACGGAGCTGACCGAAGACCTCTTCGAAGAGGGCTCGGGCTTCGACGGCTCGTCGATCCGCGGCTGGCAGCCCATCAACGCCTCGGACATGCTCGTGATCCCCGATCCGACCACCGCGGTGATGGATCCGTTCCTCGCCGTGCCGACGCTCAGCCTCACCTGCAACATCGTCGATCCGATCACCAAGGAGGACTACTCCCGCGATCCGCGCAACGTCGCGCGCAAGGCGGAAGCGTACCTCAAGTCCACCGGCATCGGTGACGTCGCCTACTTCGGACCCGAGCCCGAGTTCTTCATCTTCGACGAGGTCCGCTACGACGTGACGCCGAACTCGGCGTTCCATCTCGTCGACGCGGCCGAAGGCCAGTGGAACACGGGCCGCGCCACCGACAGCTGGAACGACAGGACCGGCCGGCTCGTCGAGGGCAAGAACCTCGGCTACAAGCCGCGCTACAAGGAAGGCTACTTCCCCGTCCCGCCCACCGACTCGCAGCAGGACATCCGCACCGAGATGGTGCGCGAGATGGAGGGCGTCGGCATCCGCGTCGAGAAGCACCATCACGAGGTGGCGACGGCCGGGCAGGCCGAGATCGACCTGCGCTTCCTGCCGCTGCTCCAGATGGGCGACGCGCTCATGTGGTACAAGTACATCATCAAGAACGTGGCGCGCCGGCACGGCCGCACGGTGACGTTCATGCCGAAGCCCATCTTCGGCGACAACGGCAGCGGCATGCACGTCCATCAGTCGATCTGGAAGGGCGGCAAGCCGCTGTTCGCCGGCAACGAGTACGGCGGGATGAGCGAGCTCGCGATGCACTACATCGCGGGCATCCTGAAGCACGCCCCGGCGATCGCCGCGCTCACCAACCCGACCACCAACTCGTACCACCGCCTAGTCCCAGGCTTCGAAGCGCCGGTGAATCTCGCGTACTCGAGCCGCAACCGCTCGGCCGCGGTGCGCATCCCGATGTACTCGCCGTCGCCGAAGGCCAAGCGCATCGAGGTCCGCTTCCCCGATCCGTCGTGCAACGGCTACCTGGCGTTCTCCGCCATGCTGATGGCGGGGCTCGACGGCATCGAGCGGCGGCTCAAGCCCGGCGACCCGCTCGACAAGGACATCTACGCGCTCACGCCGGAGGAGCTGGCCGACGTGCCGTCCATGCCCGGCTCGCTCGAGCAGTCGCTGGAAGCGCTGAAGAAGGACCACGAGTTTTTGCTGAAGGGCGACGTCTTCACCGAGGACCTGATCCAGACCTGGATCGAGTACAAGATGGAGAAGGAAGTGAACGCGATGCGGCTGCGTCCGCATCCGTACGAGTACGCGCTCTACTTCGACTGCTGAGTCGACGCACGCACGACCGACCGAACGGCGGAGCGCACGACGCGCTCCGCCGTTCGTCTTTCTGGGGACGCGGTCAGGCGCGTGGCGCCGACGCCTGCTGCGCGCGCATCGTCTCGTCTCGCAGCCGCTCGAGGTCCTCGCGCGTGACGCGCTGGTACGACTTCGGCGCCCAAAGCAGGAACACGCCGCCCTGGAACGAGAGGAGCAGCTTCTCGATCCAGAAGCCCACGTGCCCGATGAGGAAGGCTTTCGCGGTCGGCACCCGGCCGCCCAGCATCTCGACGAACATGAACTCGCGAACGCCCTCGCCCGCGGCCGTCGGGATAATGAAGGTGAACAGGGTCATCACGGCGGCCGCGTAGAAGACCTGGAGCATGGTCACGCTCTCGACGCCGAGGGCCATGGCGTTGCCGAAATACATGGCCATGGTGGTGAGCTGCCCGAAGACCGCGCAGGCGAGCGCGATCACCAGCGCGCTGCGCCGGCTCGAGTACGCCGTGGCGCTGCGAATCGCGTTGTCGAGAAACGTGCGCACGCGCGCGACCGGGACGACGCGGATGAGCGGCGCGAACACCGACGGGCGCAGCAGCAGCAACAACCCACAGAGCAGCGCCGCGCCGAGCGGCACCGCGAGCGCCCGCAGCACGTCGGCGATGCTGCGCCCCTGCAGCCCGGCGAACGGCATGAAGAGCAGGATCGCCGCCAGCAGCCCGACCAACCCCGTGATGCGCTCGATGGCGAGCACGGTCGTGCATTCGACCGGCTTCCGCGACACGCGGATGGTGTCGTAGAGCCGCCAGCCGTCGAGCCCGAGCGTGGACGGCATGACGATCCCGAAGAAGCGGCCGATGAAGTAGCTGGCCGTGAGCCAGCCGAAGCCGAAGCGCATGCCCTGCGCCTCGAGGAGCACCTGCCAGCGAACGATGTTCCCCATGATGCCGAGCAGCTTGATGAAGGTGGCGAACAGCACCCACGGCACGAAGACGGCCGGGTCGAGCGATCGCACCTCGTCCCACAGGTCGCCGACCGTCATGGGCACGCGCTGCGTCCCCTGCTTCTCGACCCAGACGGTCTGTCCGGTCGTCTGCGCGAGCGGCACCCGGCGCTTCCCGTCGGGCCCGGCGAGCACCTCCGCCAGCCGCCCGTCGACGCAATGATGGAGGGCGCGGAACTTGACGATCGAGCCGTCCTCGGTGCGCACGAACACCGGGAGGCCTTCGAGCGCGAGCGTGCAGACCTCCGCGCCATCGATGGCCACGTGCGGCGGGGGCAACGTGCCGCCGGTGAGCCGGGTCCGCAGCCGGCCCACCAGCCCGGGCATCGCAGGGTTGGCGCGATAGAAGATCGTGCCCTCCGCAAAGCCGCTGCGCGACACCGACACGGTGCCCCCTCCGAACTCCACGAACAGCGAGACGAAGATGCCGACGGTGAGCAGGGTCTTCAGAACGGTGACGAGCACTTTCTTCAGTTTCATGGGCCCTTTCCTGCGAATCGCCTGCGAGGCGGAGTTCTCGCCCAGCTCCGGCCGCTTGGCAAGCATGCGCCGGCGCGGCGGCGCCGTCAGACCGCAAGCTCGCGCCCGAGCGCATCTGCGTGGGCGAGATACCGGTCGACCGCACGCTCCATGAACGCCGTGAGCTCGGACGGCGGGGCGGCGCGCGCTTCCAGCTCCGCGGCCTCGCGTGTGAGCGCCGCTTCGAGCTCGTCCCAGCGCGCACGAACGCGCGGCGCCAGACGCTCGGGATCGCGCTCGACGAGGCTGCGCAGCCGATGCGCCGCCCACCACGGGCTCGTCGCGTCCGGCTCGCGTCCGCCGGCCGCGAGCCGCGGCGGAATGCGTGCCGTCTGATAGAGCGGCAGGAACACGCCGAGGCACGGGTTGCCGAGACACGCCCACACCGCGGCGGGACGTGCGTCGGGCACGAGCGGCGCGACCATCGCCGCGGTGGTGTGGCTCAGCCCCGGCGAGTGCATGCACACCGAGAAGTGGTGCGGATCGTCGAACGGACGCGGCCGATGCAGCCGCTCGTCGTAATGATCGCGCAGCATGCTGCGCACCGCGGAGGCAGTGAGCCGGCCGCGACCCTCGACCAGCAGCGCGGCCAGGCGGGCGCGGCGCGCGGCGCAAAGGTTCGGCGGGACGCCAGCGTCGTCGCCGTACGCGCGCGCAAAATCGAGCCGGCCGCCGGCCGCGGGCCACCAGCCGCGCGCCACGGCGAATGCCGTCACGTCCGAGGCGGCCCGCGTCCACTCGGCGCCGATGGCGAGCCCGTTGGAGATGTTGCCCGTCTCGCGCACCGGCGCGGCCACCCAGTGCCGCGCGCTCGTCTCGAGAATCCACGCGCGGTGCGGGTCGGCGATCAGGAAGGCATTGTGATACGGCCAGTCGACGTCGCGCTGCCCCGAGCCGCCCTGCCCGTATCGCTCGAGCAGCGTGGTCATCACCTCGAGCGCCTCGTCGGCGTCGCGGCCGCGCTCGAGACCGAGTCGCACGAGGTCCATGCCCGTGAGCCCGCTCGAACCGAGCGGCTCCCGGGCGAAGACCATCTCGTTGCCGATCGCCACCCGGTGCTCGTTGACGCCGTGCTCGAACCCCCAGCACCAGTGCGGTTGCGATCCGACGAGCGCCGCGGTCTCGGCCGCCTGCGGGACCTCTATGTACTGGCAGCGCACCACGCTGCCCGGCGGATGACGGGTGCGCGCGAGCTGCACGATGCCCTGGCACTCGTCGGGCGGCCGATCGCTGTTCTTGCCGAAGAGCGTGACGCCATCCCGCGTCGCGGCGCCGAGCGCCACCAACGTGTCGCAGCCCATCGTGGTTCGAGTCGCGCACGGGACTTGCCCTGTCAAGGTGCTCCTATATCATCCGGCGATTCGCATGCCCGTTCGTTTCTGCCCGCAGTGCGGCACCAAGGCGTCCCCATCGGCGAAGTTCTGCATCGAGTGCGGCCATGCGCTCGCGGCCGGCGGCAGCGTCCCGCCGCCGCGGCCCCCGCGCGCCGCCGCCGCCGGCTACGCCGTGTTCGGAGCCTTCCTGCTCGCCGGCCTCGGCATCTGGGCGGCCGTGCTCACGCCCGATGCGCCGCCG
>DATMAZ010000059.1:0-2091 GCA_035559675.1 Candidatus Limnocylindria bacterium | reverse complement strand
CACCGTGGCCGGCGGCCGCACGCCCGGCCCCGCGGTCACGCGGCCCGGCGCGACCACTCCGCCCGTCAGCGCCGCGATCAGCGCGGCCGCCCGGTCGATGGCCGGCTCGAGCTGCGCCGGATCGACTCGGCGCTCGAAGCGGTAGGCCGCCTGCGAGACGAGGCCGAGCCGCCGCGCCGTGCGCCGCACGCTCGCCGGGTCGAAGAACGCGCTCTCGAGCACGAGCGACGTCGTCGCGGCACGCACCTCCGAGTCGCGGCCGCCCATCACGCCGGCGATGGCGAGGGCGGCGCTCGGGTCGGCGATCAGAAGATCCCCTGCCACCAGCGTGCGCTCGGCGTCGTCGAGCGTCACGATGCGCTCGCCGTCCCGTGCGCGCCGTACGACGATCGCGCGCTCGGCGATGTGGGCGGCGTCGAAGGCGTGGAGCGGCTGCCCGCGCTCGAGCATCACCAGGTTGGTGGCGTCGACCACCGCGTTCACCGCGCGCATGCCGGCGCGGCGGAGCCGGAGCCGGACCCAGAGCGGCGACTCGCACACGCGCACCCCGTGCACCTCGCGCGCGACGTAGCGGGGGCAGCCGTCCTCGGCGTCGATGCGCACGCGCACCGTGGGTGCGGCGCCCCCCTCCCCGACGCGCACGCGGGGCGCGTGCAGCCGTCGCCCGGTGAGCGCCGCCACTTCGCGCGCCACGCCCAGCACGGAGAGACAGTCGCCGCGGTTCGGCGTGACGTCGATCTCGAGCACCGTGTCGCGCACGCCCGGGAGATCGCGCACCGCGGCCCCGACGCGCGCGGACTCGTCGAGCACGAGCACGCGACTTGCGTCGTCGCCGAGCGCGAGCTCGCGCTCCGAGCACAGCATGCCGGCCGACGACACGCCGCGCAGCGAAACGACCTCCATCGTCCGGCCGTCCGGCAACCGCGCGCCGGCGAGCGCCACCGGGACGAGCTGCCCGGGGGCCAGCCCCGGCGCACCGGACACGATGGTCGCCGCGGGGCCGTCGTCCACGCGCACGGTACACACCGACAGCCGCTCGGCCTCGGGGTGCGTCGCGACGTGCTCGATGCGCCCGACCCGCACGCGGGCATCGAGGTCGCCGGTCGTCTCGATGGAGTCGACGGCGAGCCCGCCCATGGTGAGCCGATGCGCGAGCGCGTCCGGCGCCTCGCCGGGCTCGACGAATTCCGCCAGCCACGAGAGCGGGAGCCGCATGGCTCAGCACTGCTCCAGGAAACGGACGTCGTTCTCGTAGAGCAGCCGCAGATCCTCGATGCCCCGCTGCAGCATGACGATGCGGTCGATGCCCATGCCGAAGGCGAAGCCCTGCACGCGCTCCGGGTCGTAGCCGACGGCGCGAAAGACGTTCGGGTGGACCATCCCGCAGCCGAGGATCTCGAGCCAGCCGCTTCCCTTGCACACGCGGCAGCCGCTCGTCCCCGCGCCGGCGCACCGCATGCACGTCATGTCGACCTCGGCGCTGGGCTCGGTGAACGGAAAGAAGCTCGGGCGGAAGCGCAGCCGGGTGGCCGGACCGAAGAGCCGTTGCAGGAAGAGCGTGAGCACGCCCTTCAAGTCGGCGAAGCTCACCCGCTCGCCCACCATGAGCCCCTCGATCTGCTGGAAGACCGGCGAATGCGTGGCGTCGGGATCGTCGCGGCGATAGACCGTCCCGGGGATGACGACCCGCAGCGGCGGCGGCTGCGCGCGCATGACGCGGATCTGCACCGGCGAGGTGTGCGTGCGAAGCAGCACGTCGAACCCCGGCTCGAGATAGAACGTGTCCTGCATGTCCCGCGCCGGGTGATCGGCGGGGATGTTGAGCGCTTCGAAGTTGTGCTCCTCGTCCTCGACCTCCGGGCCGTCGGCCACGTCGAAGCCGAGGGCGAGGAAGATCTCGACGATCTCGTCCTCCGCCGCCCGCAGCGGGTGGACGTGGCCGAGCGGGCGGCGCCGCCCCGGCGCGGTGACGTCGAGCCGCTCGCCCGCGGCCCGCGCGAGCGCCTCGGCGCCGAGCGCCGCGCCGCGCGCCTCGAGCGCGCTCGTGATCTCCTCCTTCACCGCGTTGGCGAGCGCCCCCATGGCGGGCCG
>DATMAZ010000058.1:0-19460 GCA_035559675.1 Candidatus Limnocylindria bacterium | reverse complement strand
CGCCGGCCGTCGAGCCGCCCCCGCAAGCCGTGGCGCGGGTGCGGCCGGCCGAGAAGGCGCCGAAGGCGCCGGCAGCGTCGCAGCAGGCCGCGGCCACGCCGCCGTCCCCGCCTCCGCAGGTGGCCGAGGCGCTCGAGCTGTTCCTCGACATGCCGATCCTGGAGAACATGGAGAAGCTGCAGAACTTCGACGCCATTCGAACCGTCGATCTGGGAGACGAGCGACAGGAGGAACGTCGCGGATGACCGTCGGCCGCCATCTCGCCGGCGCGCTGGCGCTGGCGCTACTGGTCGGAGCGGCCCACGCCGACAGCCGGCGCTGGGAATCGCTCACGCCGCAGGAGCGCGAGCGGGTGCTGCAGAACTACCAGCAGTTCCAGGAGCTGCCGCCCTCGCGCAAGGAGTTCCTGGAGCGCCGCTACCAGCGTTATCGGGCGCTGCCGCCCGGCGAGCAGCAGCGGCTGCAGCAGCACTACCGCGAATACCGGCAGCTGCCGCCGGAGGAGCGGGAGCGGTTCAACCGGCAGTATCGGCGCTGGAAGGAAGAGCGGCGCTGAGCGTCGCCTAGGGCAGTACCACCAGCTGTCCACCGACGTGTGCCGGGTGAAGCTGGCACACCATCGGGAACACGCCCGCCTTGTCCGCCGTGAAGCTGACCGTCTTGGTTTCGCCGCGGCTCACGACCTCGGCGATCCCGAAGGCCGGAATGGCGAAGCCGTGCTCGGCGGGATCCGAGGCCACCTTGTTGATCAACGTGAGCCGGACGGTCTGCCCCTGCTTGGCGACCACGGTGCCTGGGAGCCAGAACTTGCTGCCCTCGATCTCCACGCTCACCAGCGTGAGGGCGACGTCGGCGGACGGCGCGGCCGGGGCCTCGGCTCGGGCGTGTACCGCGGCTAGCAGGGTCAAGGCGAGGATGGTGCGGATGACGATCGGCATGGATGGGCCTCCTTTTCGTGGCCGAACAAGCCACGGCTGCGGCGCGAGTGCAACGCGTTGAGGCTGCCGCGCGCCCTGCTAACATGGCGCGCCCATGGAGCGCCGCGACGGTCGCTTTCGGCTGCAAGCCGACTTCGCCCCCCGGGGGGACCAGCCGCACGCGATCGCGGAGCTCACGGCCGGCATCCAGCGCGGGCTCCGCGACCAGGTGCTGCTGGGCGTCACCGGCAGCGGCAAGACGTTCACGGTGTCCCACGTGGTGGCGGCGGTGAACAAGCCGACGCTGGTGATCGCGCCCAACAAGACGCTCGCGGCACAGCTCTACCACGAGTTCCGCACGTTCTTCCCGGACAACGCCGTGCGCTACTTCGTGAGCTACTACGACTACTACCAGCCGGAAGCGTACGTGCCGTCGACCGACACGTACATCGAGAAGGACGCGTCCATCAACGACGAGATCGACAAGATGCGACACGCCGCCACCAAGGCGTTGCTCGAACGCCGCGACGTGATCGTGGTGGCGAGCGTGTCGTGCATCTACGGTCTCGGCTCGCCCGCCTCGTACTTCGACATGCTGGTGGTCCTCGAGCGGGGCGACACCGTGGAGCGGGATACCTTGCTCCGCAAGCTGGTCGACATGCAGTACCAGCGCAGCGACTTCGACTTCGCCCGCGGCACGTTCCGCGTGCGGGGCGACGTCGTGGAGATCTTCCCCGCCTACGAGGAGTCGCGGGCGCTCCGGGTCGAGCTGTTCGGCGACACCGTCGAGCGGATCTGCGAGATCGATCCGCTGCGCGGCAAGGTGCTGCGCCAGCTGTCGCAGGTGGCGGTGTACCCCGCCAGCCACTACGTGGCGACCGCGCCCACGCTCAAGCGGGCGGTCGAAAGCATTCGCGTGGAGCTGAAGGAGCGCTTGGCGGTGCTGCACGCCGAGCGCAAGCTCCTTGAAGCGCAGCGGCTCGAGCAGCGCACGCAGTACGATCTCGAGCTGCTCGCCGAGATGGGCTTCTGCCCGGGCATCGAGAACTACTCGCGCCACCTCGACGGCCGCGCGCCGGGCGAGCCGCCCTACACGCTGCTCGATTACTTCCCGGAGGATTTCCTCCTGGTCGTGGACGAGAGCCACGTGACGATCCCGCAGATCGGGGGCATGTACCGCGGCGACCGCGCCCGCAAGGAAACGCTGGTCGAGTTCGGGTTCCGGCTGCCCTCGGCGCTCGACAACCGGCCGCTCAACTTCGAGGAGTTCATCCGCCGCATTCCGCAGGCGCTCTACGTGTCGGCCACGCCGGGCCCGTGGGAGCTCGAGCGGGCCGGCGGGCGCGTGGTCGAGCAGCTCATCCGGCCGACCGGGCTCATGGACCCGGAGATCGTGCTCCGGCCTGCGCGCCATCAGGTCGACGATCTCCTCGGCCACGTCCGCGAGCGGGTGGCCAAGGGCGAGCGCGTGCTGGTGACGACGCTCACCAAGAAGATGGCCGAGGATCTCACCGACTACCTGCAGGACGTGGGGATCCGGGTGCGGTACATCCACGCCGACGTCGAAACCATCGAGCGGCACGAGATCATCCGCGAGCTGCGGCGCGGCACGTTCGACGTGCTCGTCGGCATCAACCTCCTGCGCGAGGGCCTCGACCTGCCGGAGGTGTCGCTCGTGGCCATCCTCGACGCCGACAAGGAAGGCTATCTCCGCTCCGAACGCTCGCTGATCCAGACGATCGGGCGCGCGGCGCGCAACGTGAACGGGACCGTGCTCATGTACGCGGACACCGTGACCGAGTCGATGCGCCGGGCGATGGACGAGACGGAGCGGCGCCGCCGGGTGCAGGCGGCGTACAACCGCGAGCACGGCATCGAGCCGGAGACCATCCGCAAGGCGATCGCCGGCTCGCTCATCGAGGCCTGCGAGGCCGACTACGTCGACGTGCCGGCGACGACGACCGCGGCGGGCGCGCCGCGCGACGCCGCGGCGCTGGCGCGCGAGATCGCGGCGCTGCGACGCCAGATGCGCGAGGCGGCCCGTGCGCTCGAGTTCGAGCGCGCGGCCGAGCTGCGCGACCGGATCCGCGAGCTCGAGGCCGCGTTGCTCGGCGTCACGCCCGCGGAGGCGGAGGTCGGTTGACTCGGTCGGCGCCGGCCCGCACGATGGCCGCACGCCCCGGCCGAAACAGGTGACGACCATGGCGTGGGCAACGGCGGGTGACGACGAGCGCGTGCGGGCGCTCCTCGATCGCTTGCCGACGATTCCGACCGGACCGGGCGTCTACCTGCTGAAGGACCGCCACGGCAAGGTCATCTACGTCGGCAAGGCGGTGAACCTGCGCGCTCGGCTGCGCAGCTACCTCCGCGGCGGGGACGAGCGCTCGCAGGTCGAATTCTTGCTTCGTCGGCTCGCCGATTTCGAGACCCTGGTCGCGGCGAGCGAGAAGGAAGCGCTGATCCTCGAGAACAACCTGATCAAGCAGTACCGGCCGCGCTACAACATCCGGCTGAAGGACGACAAGAGCTACGTGAGCGTGAAGGTCACCATGCAGGACCCGTGGCCGCGCGTCCTGGTGACCCGAAAGCTCGTGCGCGACGGGTCGCGCTATCTCGGCCCGTTTCACAGCGCGGGGGCCGTGCGCGAGACGCTCGATACCGTCCGCAAGGTCTTCCCGCTCCGGACCTGCAGCGACGCCGTGTTCCGCAATCGCACGCGGCCGTGCATCGAGTACGAGATCAAGCGATGTTTGGCGCCCTGCGTGCTGCCGGTCGATCGCGCGGTGTACGGCGAGCACCTCCGGCAGGCGATCCTGCTGATCGAGGGACGCAGCCGCGAGGTCGTCAACGCGCTCACGCGCGACATGGAGGCGGCCGCGGCGGCCGAGCGGTTCGAGGAGGCGGCGCGGCTGCGCGACCAGGTGCGCGCCATCGCCAAGACGCAGGAGCAGCAGCAAGCGGTCGCGCACTGGGGCGGCGACCAGGACGTGTTCGGTCTCTATCGCGAAGGCGCAGCGGTCGAGGTGCAGGTGCTGCTCGTGCGGGAGGGCAAGCTCGTCGGGCACCACGCCTACTCGTTCGACGGCTGGGAGTTCGACGACGGCGAGGTGCTCGAGGCGGTGCTCACCCAGTTCTACCACGGCGGCGCTCACCCGATCCCCGACGAGATCCTGCTGCCGGTGCGCATCTCCGATGCGCCCGCGCGGATCGAGTACTTGCGCGAGCACGCCGGCCACCGCGTGGCGATCATCGTGCCGCAGCGGGGGGACAAGCGCCGGCTCGTCGAGATGGCCCAGGCCAACGCGGCGCAGAGCTTCCGGACCCGGCGCGACGTCGAGGCTCAGGGGCGCGCGCAGGTGGCCGAGCTCGGGCGGCGTCTTCGGCTGCGCACGGCGCCGACGTACATCGAGTGCGTCGACATCGCGACGTTCCAGGGCGGCGAGACGGTGGGCGCGCTGGTGGCGTTCCGCGACGGGCGTCCCTGGAAGGACGGGTACCGCCGCTTCCGCATGCGCACGGTGGTCGGCACGGACGACTTCGCGTCCGTCGCCGAGGTGCTCCGCCGCCGCTTGCGCCCGGACGGCCGGCACGGCACGCCGCCAGACCTGCTGGTGATCGACGGCGGACCCGGGCAGCTCGCGGCCGCGCGGGCGGTCTTGGCGGAGCAGGGGCAGGCGGAGCTGCCGGTCATCGCGCTGGCCAAGGAGCGCGTCGAGCGCGACGCCACCGCCACCGCCGTTCTCCGGCGCCCGGAGCGCATCTTCGTGCCGGGGCGCAAGAACCCCATCGTGCTGCGTCCGAACTCGAGCGCGCTCTTCCTGCTGCAGCGGGTGCGCGACGAGGCGCACCGGTTTGCCAACGAGTACCATCGGCGGCTGCGTGCCCGGCGCGGGCTGACGTCGCCGCTCGACGAGGTGGCGGGCGTGGGCGGCGCCAAGCGACGGCGGCTGCTGCGCACGTTCGGCAGCACCGACGGCATCCGGCGCGCCACGCTGGCGGAGCTGGAAGCCGTGCCCGGGGTGACGCGCGAGCTCGCGGAGCGCATCAAGGAGCGGTTGGAGCGGAACGACTGACGCGGTGCTGACGCAGTTCCCGCCCCGCTGGCGCTCGGCACGATCGAGGGCAGCGGATGATTCATGCGCTGGGGGCGGGAAGCGTGCTGGGGCAGCTGGTGGACGCGGAGTGGCGCGCCGCGGCGATCGTGCTCGCGGCGGTCGTGCTCGCCGCGGCGGGGGCGGCCGCCGCCGTGGGACCGGGGCGGCGGCGCGAGCTGGCGGCGCTGGCCGCATTCTGTGCGGCGCTCGCCGGGGCGGGATGGCTCACCGAGGCCGTCGAACGCCGTCCCATCGCCCCGGCGCACGTCGCCGCCACGGCGCTCCCGTGGCGTGGGGCTCTGGTCGGCGTGGTGCGGGGCGAGCCGGTTCGCCGAGCGCGCACGACGACGCTGCTCGTGGAGGCGGAGCGCCTCGGGTCCGGAGCGAACGCGCGCGCTGTGTACGGGCGGGTGCGGCTCACGCTTCGCCGCCCGCGCGCTCTTCGCGACGGCGACCGCGTGCGGTTGTGGGTCACGTTGCGTGCGCCCCGCAGCTTTCGCAGCCCGGGGGCTTTCGATTTCACCGGCTATCTCGCGCGCCGCGGCGTGTACATGACCGGCAGCGTGTGGGACGAGCCGGCGCCGGAGCGCCTCGAGCACGCCCTCTCGGGTGGTCCAGGCGCGCTCGCTCGCTGGCGGCGCGCGGCGCGACGCGCGCTCGCCGACGGTGTGGCGGGACGCGAGCGGGCGGTCCTGGCCGCCCTGGTGCTCGGCAGCGGCGAGACGCTGCCCGAGGCGCTGCGCGAACGTTTCCGGCAGGCCGGCGCCCTGCACGTCCTGGTCGTGTCGGGCCTCCATCTCACGCTCGTCGCCGCGATGGCCGTGCGCATCGGGGAGGCGCTGCTGCTGCGCAGCGAGCGGCTGGCGCTCTCGGTGGACGTCCCCCGGCTTGCGCGGCTGCTGAGCCTCGTACCGGTGGCGGCGTACCTGGCGCTGGTGGGACCCTCGGTGAGCGCCGTGCGCGCCGTGGTGGCCACGACCGTCGCAGCGCTGGCAGTGGCCCTCGGCCGCGATGCGTCGCCGTGGCGCTCGTGGAGCTTGGCGCTGGTGATCACGGGCTGTCTCTGGCCGGGGTGCGTGCGCGAGGCGGGCTGCCAGCTCTCGTTCGCGGCGGTCGCCGGGGTGCTGCTCGCACGGCGGCCGGCGGCGGCGAGCTTTGGCGCACGGCTCGCCGCCGTGCTGCGCATCGCCGCGACGGTGACGGTGGTGACGGCGCCCGTCATGGCGCTCCACTTCGATGCGCTGGCGCCGATCGGCGTGGTGGCCAACCCGATCGTCGTGCCGCTGTTCGGAGCCGCCGTGCTGGGTCCGGGGCTGCTCGCCGCCGCGCTGGCGCCCTGGTGGCACGACGGGGCGGCGGCGCTCTTCCGGGTTGCGGCCTGGCTCGTCTGGCCCGGCGTGACGGCGACCACGCTGCTCGGCGGCCCGCTCGCCGTGCCGCTTCCCGTCCCGCGTCCGAGCGGGCCCGAGGTGGCGCTCTGCTACGGGCTGCTGGCGCTCCGGTATGCGGCGCCTGGCCCGTGGCGTGCGCGTGCGGCGGCCGGCATGGTCCTGCTGCTCGCGGTGGACGCAGGCTGGTGGGCTTGGGAGCGGCACGCGCCGGGCCGGCTGCGCGTGGCCTTTCTCGACGTCGGCCAAGGGGACGCCGCGGTCGTGGAGCTGCCGGATGGACGCGTCGTGGTGGTGGACGGCGGCGGGTTTCCGGGCAGCGAGCTCGATCCGGGCCGCGCGGTGGTCGAGCCTTACCTTCGCAGCCGCAAGATCGCGCGCATCGACGTGCTCGCCATGTCGCACGCGCATCCCGATCACGCGGGCGGGCTGCCGCGGCTGATCGAGCGCTTTCGACCGCGCGAGTTCTGGTGGGCCGGTACCGGCGGTGAAGGGCCGGCATGGCAGGCGGTGTCCGCGGCCCTCGAACGCCACCGGGTCACGGTCCGTGCGCTGCGGCGTGGCGACGTGCCGCTTGCCGGCCCGGGTGCCACGTTGGTCACGGTGCTGCATCCGCCCCGGCGCTGGGTGCCCGCCGCGGGCCTGAACGATTCGTCGCTCGTGCTGCGGCTGCAAAGCCGTGGGATCGGCGTGCTCTTCACCGGGGACGTGGAGCGGTACGGCGAGGCGCTGCTCGCCGCCGGTGCCGCCGCGCTCGCGCCCGCCGCCGACGTGCTGAAGGTTCCGCACCACGGCAGCCGCACCTCGAGCACGCCGGCGTGGCTCGCCCGGGTGGCCCCGCGGGTGGCGGTGATCTCGGTGGGCGGGGCGAACGTCTACGGGCTGCCGGCACCGGACGTGGTGGCGCGCTACCGGGCCGCCGGGGCGTGCCTGGTGCGCACCGACCGGTGCGGCACCATCGAGCTCGAGGAGCGGCGGGTCGGCTTCGATGTCCGCGCGGCGGTCGACGTCCCGGCGTGTCGATGCCGGTTCGGCGCGCGGCGCCCGGCGCCCGGCCGCTCAGGTCGAGGCGCCGAGGCCGTTGCGCAGCGCGAACATCACGAGCCCGACGCGGTCGCGCACCCCGAGCTTCTGGAAGATGTTGGTGAGGTGCGTCTTGACGGTCCGCTCGCTGATGCGCAGCGTCTCGCTCACTTCCCGGTTCTTGTAGCCCGAGGCCACCAGCCGCACGATCTCGAGCTCGCGTTCGGTGAGCCCGTTGTCCTGGCGCGTGGAGGCGTGCTCGACGCCCGCGTCGACCGCTCCGAGGTCGCCGCTCAGCATGGCCGCCATGCGCGGGTCGACCCAGCGCTGGCCGGCGCAGACCGTCCGAATCGCCTGCACGAGCGTGTGGCGGGCCGAGTCCTTGAGGATGACACCGCTCGCGCCCAGCCGGAAGGCGCGCAAATGCTCTTCCTTCTCGTCACAGGCGGTGAGCACCAGGACGCGCGTGCCGGCATGGATGCGTAGGATGGCCGGGACGGCGTCGAGGCCGTTGCCCTGCGGCATGCGAATGTCGAGCAGCACCAGGTCGGGCCGGGTCTGCCAGACCAGCTCCACCACGTCCTCGGCGCTATCGGCGTCGGCGACGACCTCGAGGTCCTCCTCGGTGGCGAGGATGGTGCGCAGCCCCTCGCGGAAGAGGGTGTGGTCGTCGATCAGCACGAGACGCAGCTTACGGGCCACGGACGGGGTCAGCTCCTTCCTTCTCCGGCGGTTGCGAGAGCGCCGGGGGCGGTGCCGTGCAACGGCAGCCAGAGTGAGACCTCGGTGCCTTGCCCGGATTGGGTCCAGACCCGCAGCTCGCCGCCGAACGCTTCCACGCGCTCACGAATGGACCACGGTTCGGCCCCACGCGGCAAGAAGCCGTCGGCATCCGGCCTCTGGCCGGCGCCCGGGTAGCCGCGGCCGTTGTCGCGGACCACGAGGTAGACGTGGGTGGGACGCGCGCCGACCTTGACCACCGCCTGCGACGCCTGGCCGTGGCGGACGGCGTTGTGGAGGCTCTCCCGGACGATCTGCGTGATCTCGTGGGTGAGCCCGGGGGGCAGGCCCGGATCCCTGTCCGGACGAGAAAGGAGCACGCGGATGCGGCTGCGCAGCGAGAATTCGGCAGCCAGGCGATCGAGCACGGTGAGGAACCCTTCGGTCGGGCGACTGGTGTTGCGCAGCACGGTCAAATAATGCCGCACGTCCTGGTAGCCCCGATCGACCACCTGATGCAGCTCCTCGAGCGCCCTGGGCAAGCGCTCGGGCGTCCGCTCGACCAGGACCTTCGCCGCCTCGACGCGCAGATCGATCGCGGCGAGCGACTGGATGAAGCCGTCGTGCAGGTCGCGGGCGATGCGGGCGCGCTCCTCGAGCACGGCCACCTCCTCGGCCTTCTCCTGGAGGCGGACGGTCTCGAAGCCGGCGGCGCCCTGGGCGACGAACACCAGCAGGAACTCGAGGTCTTCGCGGGTGAAGCGCCGCTTCGTCGTGGTCCCGATGATCACGTACCCCTGCAGCCGGCGCTGGAGCAAGATGGGCGACACGAGCATGGCCTGAATGTCCGGCGCCGGCAGCTCGAGCGGCGGGGTGATGAAGCGGCGGGTGAGCGCGCCGGTCACCACGTCGTAGCAGAGCGCGCTCGGCCGCTTCGGGCGCACGTCGTTCAAAAGGAAGCCCTCGGTCGCGGCCGCGAACACGAAGCGATACGGCTGCTCGTCGGTGATGCGCAGCCGCACTGTGGCCTCGTGGGGTTGGCGCAGCACGCTCCACGTGAAGTAACGGCCGGAGTCGGGGTCGAGCACGGTGAGGTGCGCATGCTCGGCGTTGAGGAAGCGCAGCAGCTGGCGCATGAGCAGCGTGAGCGTGCGCCCGGTGGGACGGCGCCGGCGCACCGCGGCCAGAAGCTCCAGCATGAAGCCGAGCTTGCGGCGCGACTGTCGCTCGTGCTCGCCGAGGTAGCCGATCAGATAGCCGAGGGCGAGCAGGTAGAGCGGCCGGAAGAAGTGCGCGCGACTGAAATTGAAGAGCGTCGGATCGAACACCCGGCTCGCGGCGAACGCCACCAGCGGGTAGAGCGCCGCCAGCAGCACGGTGATCTGGACGGTCGCGATGAGGCCCCAGCGGACGCTGACGCTCGAGATCACGAACACGTGCAGCAGGAAGAACGGGCTCACGCCGCTGTCGGTGAGCAGCGTGAGCGCGGTGACGGCGATCACGTCGACGACCACGGACGCGCGGGCGATGTTCTCCTGGCGGACGCGCTCGCTGCGTACCAGGGCGAACACCAGGATGCTGAAGCCGCCGTACAGCAGGAAGGTGATGACGATGAACGGGCCGAGCGGCGACCACAGGAGCTTCGGGTCCACCAGCATGATGGTGGACGCCGCGGCCAGCAGCAGCATGCGGCAGAACGCGATCACCTTCTCGGTGCGGGAGAAGGCGCGGAGCGGGATGCGCGGTGCCCGGGGGCGCGCGTCCGAGAGCTGCGTGGTAGCCATGCGCGCGCTCATCATACACCAGTCGCCGGGCGATGCGTCAGGGACCGGCGTTGACATGCCCCGGGGCGGTCCGTACCTTCGATGGCGATGGATACGTCCGCGCATGAGCCCGGTACCCTGCTCACGCTTACGCCGAAGGCGGTCGAGATGGTCCGCCAGGTGCGGGCGCGCGAGGGGCTGCCCGAGACCCACGCGCTCCGTGTGGCGGTCGTGGGCGGCGGCTGCTCCGGGTTCAGCTACCAGCTCGATTTCGACGGCGAGGGACGACCCGACGACGAAGTGATCGAGTACGAGGGCGTCCAGGTGCGCATCGACCCCACGAGCGCGCAGTACCTGCGGGGCGTCCAGATCGACTACGTCCAGAGCCTGAGCGGCGGCGGCTTCAAGTTCACCAACCCCAACGCCACGCACACCTGCGGTTGCGGCTCGTCGTTCTCGGCGTGAGCCACCGGTGAGCGCGCGGCGCGGCGGGGGGGCGTCGGCCCCGGCCGTTCGCCACGTGGTCTTCGATCTCGACGGCACGCTGGTCGACACCGGCGCCGACCTGGTGGCGGCCACAAATTGCGTGCTCCGCAGCTTTGGTCTCCCGGAGGCCGACGCTGCGACGCTGCTCGGCTTCGTCGGCGACGGGGCGCGCACCCTGGTCGCGCGGGCGCTCGGTGCGGAGCGCGCCGCGCTCGTCGACGAGGGGGTGGCGCGCTTTCTCGCCTACTACCGGGTCCATCTGCTGGACGCGACACGTCCGTATCCAGGCATGACAGACCTGCTCGAGGCGCTCCACGCGCGCGGCGTGCGGATGTCGGTGCTCACCAACAAGGCCGAGGCGCTCAGCCGGCCGATTCTGGAGGGCCTCGGGCTCATGCGCTGGCTCGACGGCCTCGTGGGCGGCGACTCGCTGCCCACGCGCAAACCGCATCCGGCGGGCCTGGAGCACCTGCTGGCGCGGAGCGCCACCGCGCGCGAGCACGCGCTCATGGTGGGCGACTCGCCGATCGATCGTGACACCGCACGAGCGGCCGGCGTGCCGTTCTGCGGCGTGGCCTGGGGCTTCGCCTCGGCGGCGCTGGCGCGCGACCCGGCCGCCGGGCCGCCGGTTCGCGACGCGGCCGAGCTCGCGCGGCTAGTGGAGCGCGGGCTCGCTGGCCCCGGCGTGCGCTCCGCCTGACGGCGGCAGCGCGTGGGCCAGCACCTCGCGCATCGTCTCGACGAACACGAAGCGCAGCTGCTCGCGCACGTGGGCCGGCACCTCGTCGAGATCCGAGCGGTTGTGCGCGGGGAGGATGACGGTGTCGATGCCGGCGCGGCGTGCCGCCAGGATTTTCTCCTTCACGCCGCCGACCGGCAGCACGCGGCCGCGCAGCGTGATCTCGCCCGTCATGGCGAGTCGTGGCTGCACCGGCCGGCCGGTGAGCAGCGAGGCGAGCGCCACGGCCATCGTGATGCCGGCCGACGGCCCATCCTTCGGGATGGCGCCCTGCGGCACGTGGATGTGGATGTCCGAGCGCTCGAAGAAGTCCGGATCGATGCCCAGCTCGGCGGCGTGTGCTCGCACCCAGCTGAGCGCCGTCTGGGCGGACTCCTTCATGACGTCGCGGAGCTGGCCGGTGAGCGTGAGCTGCTTGGTGCCCGCCATGCGCGACGCCTCGATGAAGAGGATGTCGCCGCCGGCCGGTGTCCAGGCGAGTCCGACGGCGACACCGGGCTCGCTCGATCGCTCGACCACCTCCGGGAAGAAGCGCTCGGGACCCAGCATCTCGCGGACGAGCGCAGCGGTGCAACGCACGGGCGTCGTGTCTCCCTCGGCGCGGCGACGGGCGACCTTGCGGCAGACGCGGCCGATCTCGCGCTCGAGGTTCCGCAGCCCCGCCTCGCGGGTGTACCCCTGGATGATGGCTCGCAGCGCGTCGTCGTCGAAGCTGATCTGCTCGTCCGTGAGCCCGGCTTCTTCGCGCTGCTTCGGCACCAGATGGCGCCGCGCGATCTCGAGCTTCTGCTCCTCGTCGTACCCGGGTACGTCGATCACTTCCATGCGGTCGCGCAGGGCCGGGGGCATGGCGTCCAGCACGTTCGCGGTGGTGACGAACATGACGCGATGGAGGTCGAACGGCACGTCGAGGTAGTGGTCCTGGAAGGTGGCGTTTTGCTCCGGGTCGAGCACCTCGAGCAGCGCCGCAGCCGGGTCGCCCCGGAAGTCCATGCCGAGCTTGTCGATCTCGTCGAGCATGAACAGCGGGTTGTTGGCGCCGGCGTTGCGCAGGTTCTGTATGATGCGCCCGGGAAGCGCGCCGACGTAGGTTCGCCGGTGGCCGCGGATCTCGGCCTCGTCCCGGATGCCGCCGAGCGAGAGGCGCACGAACTTCCGGCCCATGGCCCGGGCGATCGAGCGGCCGAGCGAGGTCTTGCCGACGCCGGGCGGGCCGACGAAGCACAGGATCGGCCCCTTGGGATCGCGGCGCAGCGTGCGCACGGCGAGGTACTCGAGGATGCGCTCCTTCACCCGTTCGACGTCGTAGTGGTCCTCGTCGAGGATCGCGCGCGCATGGGCCAGGTCGAGGTTGTCCTCCGTGGAGACGTTCCACGGCAGCGTCGCCAGCCACTCGAGATAGGTGCGCACCACCGAGTGCTCCATCGACTCGGGGGGGATGAGCGCCAGGCGCTCGAGCTCGCGCTCGGCGGCGCGTTGCGCCTCCGGGGGGAGCTTGGCCTCCTCGAGCCGCCGGCGCAGCTCCTCGACCTCGGCGGTGCGCGCGTCGCCTTCGCCGAGCTCGCGCTGGATCGCCTTCAGCTGCTGGCGCAGGAAGAACTCCTTCTGGCTCTTGGTGAGCTCCGACTGGACGTCGGACTGGATCTTCTGGCTGAGCTCGAGCAGCTCGATCTCGCGGGTGAGCAGCGTAGAGAGCTCCTCCAGCCGCTCCCGGACGTTGTCGCGGGCGAGCAGCGCCTGCTTTTCGTCGGGCGTGATGTTGAGGTTGGACGCGATCAGGTCCGTGACCTTGGCGGGATCAGCGATGTTGGCGGCCACGACCTGCAGCTCGTCCGGCAGGTAGGGGGTGAGACTCACGAGCTTGCCGAACTGGGCGACGACCGCGGCCACCAGCGCGTCGAGTTCGGGCCCCGGCTCGCTCACCTCGCTCACGGCGCGCACCGCGGCGCGGAGATACGGCTCGCGCTGGGTGTAGCCCGTGACGTCGATGCGCTGCAGGCCCTGGACGAGCAAGCGGATGCTGCCGTCGGGATAGCGCAGCGTTTTCAGGACGCGGCCCGCCGTGCCGCGGGTGTGCAGCTCCTCGGGGGCGGGATGCTCGACGTCGGGATGCTTCTGGGCGACCAGCGCGAGCAGCCGGTCGCCCGCGGCGCAGTCCTCCACCAGCTTCACCGACGACTGCCGCGAGATCAGCAGCGGTGCGATGGCGGCAGGGAAGACGACGACACCGCGCAGCGGCAGCACGGGCAGCTCGTCGGGCAGGGGCAACGTCGGCGCGTCCGCGTCGAAGGCGAGCCCCACGCTCGCCGGGCCGGACGGCTCGTTGCCGCCCGTGGCAGGATCGTCGGACGCGGACCGCATGGCGTCGAGGCAGCCGGACTCTAGCCGAGGGGCTCGGGCCCGACAAGGCGTGCGCCGCCTCGACTCCGGCGAAGGGACTCGCTACCTTCGCGCCTCGTGGCCGCTCGTCGCACGTTCACGCTGGCCGAAGCGAACGCCGAGGTGCCCCGGCTCCGGGTGTTGATCGAGCGCCTGCAACGCTGTGCGCTCGACCTGGCGCGTGAGCGCCAGGCATGGCGCGATCAGCACGGCGGCACGGACGTCGCGCCCGACGTGCTGCTGCGGGAGCGCCCCGCGGCGCGGGCCGCCGCGGACGAGCTGCAGGGTGTGCTCGCCACCATCGAGTCGTCCGGCGCGCTGTTGAAGGACCTCGAGCTCGGCTTGATCGACTTCGCCGCCGAGCACGACGGGCGCACGGTGCTGCTCTGCTGGCAGTACGGCGAGCCGGAGGTCGCCTTCTGGCACGGCGTCGACGAGGGGTTCGCCGGCCGCAAGCCGCTGGCGGGCGTGCGCACGCGGCCGCCGCTCCAATGACCCGTCCCGCCGCGGGGGCCGGGTATCGCGCCGTCGCGTTCGATCTGTTCGGCACGCTGATCGAGTTCGAGGCCGCCCGCTTGCCAACGCTACGCATCGAGGGGACGTCGCAGCCGTCGACCGTCCCGCTCTTCGCGGCACGGCTGGCGCGCTACGTGCCCGGGGTCGACACCGAGGCCTTCGCGGCGGCGCTGCGCGCGGTCACCGAGGAGCTGCGCGGGGAGCACGCCGAGTCGCTGGTCGAGCCGCCGTCACGGCTCCGCTATCGCCGCGCGCTCGTGCGCGTAGGCTGTTCGCCGGACGTCCTCGACGAGGCGGCGATCGTGCTCTCCCGTGCGCATCACGAGGCGATCGGCAACGCCACGGTCTTCCCGCCCGAGCGACGCACGGTGCTGGCGCGGGCGGCCGCCCGCGGGCCGGTGGGTCTGGTCTCGAACTTCGACGACACCGCTTCCGCGTTCGCGATCCTGGCGCGCCACGGCATCTTGCCGCTGCTCCACACCGTGGTGGTCTCGGAGGCAATCGGCTTGCGCAAACCGCACCCTGCGACGCTCGCCACGGCGTTGCACGCGCTCGACGTCGAGGCGGGGGAGACGCTGTTCGTGGGCGACAGCCTGCTGGCCGACGTGGGCGTCGCGCACGCCGTCGGCGCCCACGCCGCGTGGATCGACCATGCCGGCGTCGGGGTGCCGCCCGACGTGGTGCCGCCCCGCCACGTGCTGCGGCGGCTCGAAGACCTCCACGCCGTGTTCGACGCTGGATAGCGAACGTGCGCTCAGAGCCGCCGCGGCGAGGCGCCCGCGGTGCCTCGCTGCAGGCGCTTGCGGAGCAGCGGGATGGCGTTGATGCGCAGCGGCCGCAGCAGATCCCAGTAGAGGCCGCGCGGCCGCGGATGGGCCGGACGGGTGGCGATCACCTCGCCGGGCGTCACCAGGAAATCGACGGGCAGGTCGTGCGGCAGCATGGGCAGTCGCTCGCCCACGATCTGCAGCGGGTGGAGCGTGGTCACAACCGGCGTGGACTCGCGCACCTTGCCTTCGTCGCGAAGGAGACCGTACTCGAGGTCGCTGTAGCCGCCGCCCTTGCCGACGCGGGCGCCGTCGCGGGCCGCGGCCACCGAGCCGGTGATCACGAGGTCGATCGGCCGCATCTCGCCGGGGGCGATGGGCCGGCCCCAGCGGCACGCGCCGGCGAGCGTGGCGGCGAGCGCGGCGCGCGCCCCGAGCCGCTGCGGGTCGATCTCGATGAAGCACTTCTCGGTGCGCAGCCCCGGCACGGCCATGTAGAGGATCTTGCCCTCGGCGAGCGCCAGGCGGCGGACCGGCAGCTGCGGCGCGTCGGGGTTGACCTTCACCACCAGCGCGCGCCGCCAGACGGCGAGCTCCCGCACCTGCTGCGCGGCTTCGGCGGCGCCGACGAAGTTCGGGATGCGGCCGGTCGCTCCCGGAAAGCGGCCCGCTCCCGCCTGCTCAAGCTTCGTCCAGATCTTCTCGCGGATCTCCGCCTTCGTCATCCTCGAGCCTCGAGGCGGTGCGGTCGCTGGACGAACCGCTACTATAGGGTCGGTAGGGAGTCAATTGACTCGCGTGCACACCGGCGGCGAGGCGACGCGCGAAGACGAGAAAGCCGGTGTGCGCCACCATGCGGTGCTGCGGTCGGATGCTGCGGCCGCTCACGTCCCACTGCCGCAGTAGCGTCTCCAGCGTGCGCACGCACGCGTAGCGGTCGTGCGCCCCGAGGCCGTCGACCAGTTGCTTCACCTGCAGCACGGTCGGCAGAAAGCAGGTGAGCACGCCGCCGGGACGTAGCGCCGCACCGACCGCATCGAGCAGCGTCCACGGCTCCGGGACGTCGACCACGACGCGATCGACGTCCCGCTCGAGCAGGCCGTCGGCCGCGTCGGCGACCCGGACGGTCCAATTGGGCGCGGGGCCATGGAAGCGGGCGACGTTGTCGCGCGCCGCGTTGGCGAAGTCCTCGCGCCGCTCGTACGAGACCAGCGTGCCGGTGGGCCCGAGGGCCCGCAGCAACCCGAGCGTGAGCGCGCCGGGGCCGACGCCGATCTCGACCACCCGCATGCCCGGGGCGATGTCGCCCCAGAGCAGCACGATGCCAACGTCCTTCGGATAAACGGGCTGCGCCCGGCGCGGGAGGTTCGGGATCAGCTCGGCATAGGTGGGGCGGAGCACGAGGAAGGTCTCGCCCCGCGGCGTGCGCAGCGTCGAGCCCTCGGGCGCGCCGATCAGCGTCTCGGCGGGCACCGGCGCGCCGCGCACGCTCAGCCGGCCGCCCGCTTGCAGCGTGCGCAGGTAAACGCGCTGCTTGCGGTCGATCAGCAGCACGGACTCACCGGCGCGCAGCAGCCGTGCGTCGCCGGACGCGGGCACGCCGCCGTCGGTGCTCACGGCGCCTCGGCGTGCAGCGACGCGGCGCGCTTGCGCGCGATCTCGGCGACCAGCGCGCAGTGTCCGCACACCTCGCCGAACGCCGGCATGCCGCAGCGCGTGCAGGTGGCGGGCGGCGCCGTCGGCTCGGCGGCGAAGGCCGGCTGCCCGGTACGCAGGAACTCGCGTACGAACGCCGCCTTGGTCCCGGGGCTCGCGGCCTCGAGGCGACCGAGCACGTCCTTGTAGACGAGCTGCGTCGCACCAGCCGCATTCGGGCACTCCTCGACGACGTAGTCGATGCCGCGCAGGAACGCGTAGGTCGCCGTCTCGTACTCGCTCAGCAGATAGAGCGGCTTCACCTTGCGGACGAAAGCGGGATGCGAGGGCTCGAGCACGGGACGCTGGCGCGCCAGACGGTCGCGCTGCCAGTGGAGGACGTTGCCGAGCAGGCGAGCGGCCTCGTCGTCGAGGTTGTGGCCGGTCGCGAGCACATCGAAGCCGCCCTCGCGCGCGGCGCGGTCGAAGTAGTGGCGCTTGAGCGTGCCGCAGGCGGCGCACGGCGAGCGTCGCGTGAGCGCGGCCACGTCGGGGACGGCCATGCCGCCGTCCTCCACCGTGAAGTCGACGACGCGCAGCGGCAGCCCGCGCGCCGCCGCGAAGGCTTCCACGAGCGCGCGGGAGCGGGTGGAATACTCGCCGATCCCCTGGGCCAGATAGAGGCCCGTGGTGTCGTACCCCAACGCCGCCAGCACGTCCCAGAGGGCGAGGCTGTCCTTGCCGCCGGAGACCGCCACCAGCACGCGCTCGCCCGGCGCGAGCATGCGCTGGCGGCGCACGGCGCGCTCGACCTGCCTGCGGAAGTACTCGACGTAGCACGACCGGCAGAACGCGGAATTGTGCGCGCGGAGATAAACCTCGGGTTTCGCCCGGCAGCGCACGCACTTCACGCCGCGCCTCCCGAGATGACGGCGCGCACCTCGATCTCGTCGTCGTCCTCGACCATCTCGCTGTCGAGCAGCAGCGTGTCGTTGCGGATCACCATCGCCGTGCCCGGCACGATGCCGAGCTCGTGGAGCAGACGGGCGACGGTGCGGCGGCCGCTCAGGTCGACCGTGCGGCATTGCGGGCGGAGCAGAATGCGCATGCCGAGCGACCGCTAGCATGCGGTCCCAAGTGCCACAAGGCGGCCCGCCGCATTGCTGTCGAGCGGCGACCCACCTTGACAGTCCGAAGGGCAGCGTATACCCAGCGAGATTCCGGCGCACGGTGCCGACCGAACGAGCGATGGCGGAGAAGAAGGCAAAGACGGCCGAGAAGGGCGGGGCGATTCAGAAGAAGCTGTGTCCGGCGTGTGGCGCGGAGGCCCGCGTTGTGCAGTTCACGGGATACGGTCCGCGCGGCTACTTCTGGGTCTGCGACAAGAATTGCGGCTACCAGCAGCGGACGCGCTAGAGGCGAGGAGCCGATCCGGACGCGTGCATGGCCCGGGCACGGACGAGCAAGAGCGGCGCCAAGGGCGCGACGAAGGCGAAGCCCAAGGCGAGCGGTAAGCGAACGAAGAAGGCCGCGCCGGCCGCCAAGGCGACCGGGCTGTTCGAGGAAGACGAGGCGCCCGCCGAGGAAGCCGACGAGGAGCTGCCCAAGGACGAGGCGGGGCGGCGCAAGATCAAGCGCCAGTACGAGGAGCTGCTCGGCATTCGCATCGAGAAGCTGCGCGGCCGCATCCTCAATCGCGAGCGCATCAACAAGACGATCGAGGGCATCTACTTCATCTGCGCCTCGTGCCGGAAGATCTGCCACAACCTCGACGAAGGCCTGGTCGAGGATCCGAACAACCTGAACAACCTTTGCCACGCGTGCGCCAACGTGAAGGAGCCGCGCGGCAGCAAGGGCGGGAAGACCGCCGCCGCCTAGGACGCCGAGCTGCTTCGCCCCAGACGCTAGCCCGGCGCGCGCGGGACGAGGGCGGCCAGCTCGGGGGGGAGCGGGCTCCGGATAATGCACGCCGGGCGCTCCCCGTCGGCGGGCAGCACGAGCTCGGCGGCGTGCAGCGCGTGCCGCCCGGGCGGCAGTGCCGCCGGCGGTCCGCCGTAGAGTCGGTCGTTCAGCACCGGATGTCCGAGATGCGCGAGGTGGACGCGGATCTGGTGCGTGACGCCGGTGCGCATGGTGATGCGCACCAGGCTCACGGCGCCGTCGGTCGCCAGCCGCTCGATCGTGCTCTTCGCCGGCCAGCTCCGCCGCCCGGGGCGCGCCGGTGTCATGCGGCGGCGGTCGGCCGGATCGTGGCAGAGGGGAAGGTCGACGTGGAGCCGCTCGGGCGCGACGCCGCGGGCGAGCGCCAGGTAGCGCTTGCGGACGGCGTGCGCACGAAAGGCCTCGCGCAGCGACGTCCACACCGCGGCCGAGCGCGCCGCCACCAGCACGCCGGAGGTGCCGGTATCGAGACGGTGCACGAGCCCGCCGGCGAGCGGACCGGTTTCGGGATAGCGGGCGAGCAGCGCGTTCACCACGGTGTCGCGCGCGCGGGGGTCCAGCGGGTGGCTCGGCATGCCGCCCGGCTTGTCCACGGCGATCCGCCAGGCGTCCTCGTGCAGCACCGCGAGCGGCAGCGCCGGGTTCGGCGCCAGCGCGAGCACCCCCGGCACCGTGACGTGCATCCCCGGATGCACGAGACTGCCCTTGCGAGCGCGGCGCCCGTCGAGCCGCACGCTGCCCTCGGCGATCAGCGTGTGCGCCAGGCGGCGCGAGAGGCCCGGGAGCGTGCGGCGGAGCCAGTGGTCCAGCCGCTCGCTCGGGCCCTCGGCTACGAAGCAGCGCTCTTCCATGACCGCGGCGGCGCGCCCGCCGGCGACAGCAGGTGCTCGCGCAAGAGCTCGTAGACGTAGGGCGCATGCAGGAGCCCGAGACGCCCGTAGCCGCGGATCGCGACGGTGGTCGCCCCGGGCCAGCGCGCGCGTTCGACGGGTCCGAGCCAGGGGTCGTCGTAGGAGCAGAGCGCGGTCACCTCGACGGGCGGCGCGACCGGCTCGGCCGGCGCGGGCGCCCCCAGCGCGAAGAGCCGGCCGA
>DATMAZ010000057.1:0-51794 GCA_035559675.1 Candidatus Limnocylindria bacterium | reverse complement strand
GAGGAGCAGGACGGCGACGTGCTCCGCGAGGGCATCCGGGTGCTCTCGCAGGCGCTGATGGAGAGCGAGGTGGCCGGGCTCATCGGCGCGGACCGCTACGAGCGCACGAGCGAGCGCCAGACGTACCGTAACGGGTATCGGCGGCGGACGTGGGACACGCGGGTGGGCACGATCGAGCTGGCAATCCCGAAGCTGCGGGCGGGGAGCTACTTCCCCTCGCTGCTGGCGCCCCGCCGGCGGGCTGAGCAAGCGCTGTTGGCCGTGATCCAGGAAGCGTACGTCCATGGCGTCTCGACCCGGAAGGTGGACGATCTGCTCCGGGCGCTCGGACTCGACGGGATGTCGAAGTCGGAAGTGTCCCGCGTGTGCGCCGCGCTCGACACGGCCGTGGAGGCGTTTCGCTCGCGCGGGCTCGAGGGGGAGCATCCGTACGTGTGGATCGACGCGACCTACCACAAGGTCCGCCAGGATGGGCGCGTGCAGAGCATGGCGACGGTGGTGGCGATCGGCGTAGCCGCGACGGGCGAGCGGCAGATTCTCGGCGTCGATGCGGGACCGTCGGAGGATCGGGCCTTCTGGACGGCGTTCTTGCGCAGCCTGGTCAAGCGCGGGCTGCGCGGTGTGCGGCTCGTCGTCTCGGATGCGCACGAAGGGCTCAAGCGCGCGATCGCGACCGTGCTGAGCGGCACGACCTGGCAGCGGTGTCGGGTGCACTTCATGCGCAACGTGCTCGCCACGATCCCGCGCACGGCCCGGGAGCCGGTGGCGGCGATCATCCGGACGATCTTCGCGCAGCCGGACGCGACGACGGCCCAGGCGCAGCTCCACAAGGTCGTGGACGGGCTCCGGGGTCGCTTCCCGCAGGCGGCAACGCTGCTCGAGCAGGCGGCCGAGGACGTACTCGCCTACCTGCACTTTCCGGCGGCCCATCGGCGGCAACTCCATTCCACGAATCCGCTCGAACGACTGAACAAGGAGATCAAGCGCCGCTCGGCGGTCGTGGGCATCTTCCCGCATCGCGCCTCGCTGCTGCGGCTGGTGGGTGCGCGACTGGCCGAACAAGACGACGAGTGGGCGGTGGCAGAGCGCCGCTACTTCAGTGCCGAGTCGATGCAGCAGCTCGCGCAGCCGCTCGTGTCAACATCACAGGAGGAACTCCTAGCCGCGATTGCTTAAGCGACAGCGGCGAGGATGCGCCTACCTGTTTCCACCACTTGACGGGACACGACCGCCTGCGAAGGATGATGTCATCTACAGCCCCGCCCCCCCTTTGGGCTGGCGGCCATCACCGCAGTCTATGGCGTAATGCTTCCCATGCCGCTTCACGTAGTTCTGCAGGAACGCCGTCAGACGCGGCATGCCGTCGAAGTCGAGCCCCATGGCACGGCCCCGCGCGAGGCATTGCTCCACGGTCAGTGCTTCGTCAGCGGCCAGGGCAATGAGGCCGAACGTCCCGGCCCGCCGTCCGGTCGTGCAGTGTAACAGCACTGGCGGCTGGGTATCGCAGAGGGCGCGGCGGACGGCGTGTCCGAGGCTGTCGCTGAGGAGATGAGGCTCGACGGGAATTTGCCGGTAGCGCAGTCCCGCGCTCGCGGCGAGCACCTCTTCTTCCCACGGCGCCAGTCCTTGCGGTCTCGGTTCCCCGTGTGCCCGCAGGTCGAGGATGCTGCGAAAGCCCTCGGACGCGAGACGGCGGAGATCCGCTGCGATGAGCGCCCCCGAAACCGCGACCCTATCCGTCAGTTGATGTGTCATCATTGTCCCCTTCCCTTCATCGCCGAGGTTGACCGGCTGAGCCGGCGCCCTTCGCCCGGCCCGGTGAGCGGCTGCACGAACGGAGTCACTGGCCAGGCGGCGCTCTCGCTCACGTCGACAAGGGCGCGACGGGTTGCCGCCGGCGCGGGGCCGAGTGCGAGGACATCGACGAGGACATCCACCGGCGTCCAGGCGCGTCCGGTGGTGGGGTTCGTGAGGGGCCGCACATTCATGACCCCGGGATAGCTGCAGAGCTGATCGGCGGCGTCGAGCGGGCGAACGCATCCAGCCACCGTCAACGTGGTCTGGGCGTCGATCTGCGTTCCCGAATCTGTGAGGTGCAGGGTCAGGATCCGCGCACCGTCGGGCTGGGTGAGGTCGAGGGTGACGCCGATGCCGCTTAGGCCGAGCATCCAGCCCCCACGCTGTCGGAAAGGTTGGTCTGGTACGGCGTCGAGGAACGGACGCTCGCAACCGCGCCGGAGCGGCTTCGTTGGATCGCCGCGCCAGAGGCATCGGCGGCGCTGGTCGTGGGAATAGACGTCGGCAAGCGCCTCCTCCAGGATCTCGCGCAGCCGTGCCCCGGTGATCTCGCCGGTGGCGAGCGAGTAGACGACCGGGAAGAACCGATAGGCGTCTTCGACCGTGATGGCGCCCATCGCCACCGCCTCGCCCTCGAGCAGCGTGCCGGGCGACGGGACGACGGCATCAAAACGGAAGCCGGGCGTGATGGCGACCTGGGTCGCCGCTCGGCCGCGGAGCAGATCGGCGAACGCGTTGTTGAACGCGCTCTCGAGCGCCTGGCGGCGATCGAGCGGGCCGTCCGTGTGTCCGATCACGGTGTCGATCGGCCGGTCGAGCAGCTGCACGACGAGCGGGTTTGGCACAGACAGGTGCACGTCGCTCGCCAGAAACGGCGCTCGGGCGCCTGCGACGAGCGCTCGCATCGCCTCGTCCTCGGGGATGTCTGTGCCGATCGGCGTGAGTTGCCAGCGCCGCCCGGCGACCAAGCCCTCCGCGACCAGCATATCCATCCGGCCGAGATAGCCATCGTTCCCCGCCTCGACGACGAGGGCGCCACTGCGCGAGCGGAGCGGTGTGAACACCGCCTCGTGCGTGTGCGCGGAGAAGAACACGTCCACGCTCCCGGGGTCGATCACGTGGGCGAGCCGATAGTCCTTCTGGATGCCGAGCTCGCTCATGACGACCACCACGGCAGCACCCTGCTCGCGGAGGGCCCGTGCGTGCGTGTTCACGTACTGGCGGTAACTTTCCTCGCCTTCGAGGAAGGAGAGGCCCGAGGCAAGGACGGGGTGCATGTAGCGCACGATGTCGGAGGTGATGCCGACGAATCCCACCCGGATCCCCGCGATCTCCTTGAGCAGCGTGGCTGGGAGGAAGGGCTGGCCGGCTCGGGGATCTGGGGCCGCATACGTGGCATTGCCGCCTAGGTTCGCGAAGGTTGGTCGCGCGACGTCGGCGGTCGGCGTCTCGCCGTAGCGGGCCCGCGTCACGAGCGGACCGTACGCAAAGTCCCAGTTCCCAGGGACGCCGACATCGACGCCGAGGGCGTTCACCGGAGCCACGATGGCGTTGCCGTTCGTGTAGAGCGCCTCGACGCCTCCATGGTAGGTGTCCCCGACGTTCAACAGGAGGGTATTGGGGTTCTCGGCGCGGGCACGCTGCACCACCGTCGCGAGCCGCGCGAGCCCTCCGCGCTCGACGATGCGCGTCTCGGCAGCCGGCGTGCCCGGGTCGGCATCCCGGACGAGGTCGAGATGCGGCATCAGGTGGGCGTGCAGGTCGTTGTAGTGCAGGAGGGTGATTCGGGCCGGGATCGGACACCGAGATGCGGTCCTCCCCTGACATCGGCAGATCCGCTTGCAAAGCCGGCTCGGCTCTCCCCGCAAGCCGACGCAGGTGGCCCGGACACACGCCGGTACACCAGACGTACTCTGCGTGGCCGCCCCGGCAGCAAGCGGCGCCATGCCGAGAGCAAGCGCAGCAACAAGACCGGAGACGGTCACCAGGATCATCGACATCTCCCTCTGCTCTTGGGCCCAGGGGCAAGACATGAGACGGCGAGCGTCCCGAGCGCGCCCGGAGGTTGACGCGGCCGACGCTTGAAGGTGCGGAAGAGCAGGAACAAGGCAGGAACGAGCACCACCACTCCGCCACCCACGGCGCAGAGAACGGCTAGCAGCACCCGGTCTGGCGCTTTGGCGAAATCGAGCGTGAGTCCCGGGGGAACGAGGACCGGGTACTGGGACGCGGCCAATCCCAAGATGACGCTCCCCACGGTCGCTGCCGCCGCGGTCACGGCGAGACCGAATCCCCCTCGCCAGAGACCGAAGAGCGAGCCGCATCCGGTGACGAAGGAGACGGCGACAAACGGCAGGCCCCGCTCACGGAAGCCAGCCCAGAGGGCTGGCGCGTCACTTGCGACGATCGCAACACCGGCGAACGCGAGCACACCCATCCAGGCTCCTGTGGCCAGCGAGCGCACCCGCCAGAGGTGGGCGAGTTCCTGGTCTCCAGCCTGTGCCGCTTCGCGCGTCAGGTACACCGCTGCGAGGTATGCGCAACCTCCGACGGCAAAGAATGCCGCGAAGATCGAGAGCGGCGAGATCCAGCCGGTCAAGAAGCTCCCCGCGAAGTGGCCATCCGACGTAATCGCAAGCCGACCGCTCGCGACGGCGCCAGCCGCGGCGCCCAGAAAAAACGGCGCGGCGGTCGATCCGAGCGCAAAGACCACACCCCAGATCTGCTGCTGCAGGACGGCTCCGGCGGCGTACGAGCGAAAGGCAAAGCCAGCACCGCGGAAGACGATTCCGAGCAGGCCGAGGAAGAGCGGCAGCCAGAGCGCCTGCATGACCGCCGCCGAGGCACGCGGAAACGCTGTCTGGAGAACGACGAGGGCAAAGATGAGCCAGACGTGGTTCGCCTCCCAGACGGGGCCGATCGCCCGGTAGAGGAGCGTGCGTTCGCGCTCGGGAGCCTGAAGAGCGGTGTTGACCTCCCAGACTCCCGCACCGAAGTCGGCACCGCCCAATACCGCATAGAGCGTGAGCGCAACGACCAGGAGCGCGAGCACTGCGGTCTCAGGCGGCATGCGAAGTGGCCTCTAAGCGTGCCGGCGGCACGGGCTCGCGCGCGAGCAGCCGCAGAATGAGAACGGCTCCCGCTCCGAGAAGGCTGTAAGTCGCAAGCGTCGCGGTGAACAGCACGCCGATTCCTGGTGCACGCGTCACCGCCTCGGTCGTGCGCATGACACCCTGTACGATCCACGGCTGACGGCCAACCTCGGTCACGACCCATCCTGCCTCAAGGGCAAGGACTGCGAGCGGCCCCGCTGCGACGACGGCGAGCAGAAAGCCCCGCCCGTCGGGAAGCGCTCTGCGGCGCCATGCAGCCCACGCGCTCCAGACGGCAAGTGCAAACAGCGCTACGCCCGTCCCCACCATCAGCTGGAATGCGACGTGGACGAGGGCCACGGGCGGCCAGTCAGTGGTTGGAAACGAGTCGAGTCCTCGTACGACGGCCGAGGATTCCCCGTAGGCGAGCCACGAGAGCCCGCCGGGGATCTCGAGGGCGAAGTTCGTCTGCCCGGTCACTTCGTCGGGAAGTCCCCCTATGCGAAGCGGCGCGTGCGGCCCGGTGCGGAACTGCCCCTCCATCGCCGCGAGCTTCACCGGCTGTGTTCGCGCGACCATCTTCGCGCTGAGATCACCAACGACGATCTGGATGGGTGCGAACACCGCGCCGAGGGTGAGACCGAGTGCCATGGCCCGGCGGTGGTAGACGCCGTTTCGGCCGCGAAGGCGCGAGCCTGCGTAGACGGAGGCAACGAGGAACCCCGATACCATGTAGGCTGCGACGATCATGTGGGCGGTCTGCGCCGGCGTCGCCTGGTTCAGCATGGCGCGAAGCGGATCCGCACTGGTGACCACGCCGCCCGTCAGCACGAAGCCTTCCGGGCTGTTCATCCAGGCGTTCGCCGTCACGACGAACCACGCCGAAGCGAGGCCCGAGAGCACGATCGGCACCCCCGCCCACCAGTGGGCGCGCGGCGAGAGACGGTCCCACCCATAGAGGTAGATGCCGACGAAGATCGCTTCGAGAAAGAACGCGAACCCCTCGAGCGTGAACGGTAGACCGATGACGGCCCCGAAGGTCCCCATGAAACTCGGCCAGAGGAGCCCGAGCTCGAACGACAGCACCGTGCCCGAGACCGCGCCAACCGCGAAGAGTACGGCGAAGCTTTTCGACCAGCGCCGCGCGAGTGCGTACCAAGTAGGATCCCCGGTGCGAATCGCAAGACCCTCGGCGATCAGCATCAGCACCGGGAACCCGACGCCGAGGCAGGCAACCACGATGTGAAAGCCGAGCGTGAAGGCCATTTGGCTTCGCGCGAGTAGGAGATTCCCCTCTGCGACGGCGGTTGCGTTCATGGCCTATGTCCCTACGGTAGTAGGGTCCCAGAACGCCCTCATGGCGGTGATCTTGCGGTCGGAGTCGAACAGCATCACGTCGATCGCTTGGAACTCGACCCAGCCGCCACCAACCAAGGCTCTCACGCGCATGTGGAATGCAGCTTCCAGCCCACACACGGAGATGAATACGGGTTCCATCTCGATACGCTCGGCGACGCTGTGCGTGTAGTCGTAGAAGCGGCCGATCGCGGCCAATCCGTTCCGTCGGGGAGACCCCACTGGATCCTCGATCCACGCCTCGACCGCGAACAGGTCCATCCATGCGGCACGGTCGCCACCCGAGTAGCTCGCAACATATCGGTCGATCGCCGCCCGCATGTTGTCCCGCGTCGGCGCACCCGTGTTCGTACCGGCGGGGTCCATTACGCACGCCTCTCGAGCATGCCGCGCCGGTGCGGGTTCGGGCACTTCGTTGTCGCGACGAGGCGAGCCTTATCCATCGGTACCTCCCACCGACAAGCGCCGTGACGGTGCGATGTCCATTGGTGCGCTCGTCTGGAGCTCGAACGCAGCCATGCCGGCGACCATGCTCACGACGAACGCCAAGACGCCCGGGCTCCACGACAGCAGCGCGAGGATCGCCGGACCGGGGCAGAAGCCACCGAGGCCCCAGCCGATCCCGAACAACGCCGCACCCAGGATGAGCTTCGGGTCGAGATCGCGGCGCGTCGGAACTGAAAAGGCCGCGCCGAGAAGCGGCGCCGCCCGCCGGACAATTCTTCTCGAGAGCGGCGCGTAGACGGCGATCGCACCAACCATCACGAATGCGAGGCTCGGGTCCCAGGCGCCCGCGACGTCGAGGAAGCCGATGATCTTCTCGGGGTGGGTCATGCCGGATACGCCGAGGCCGAGGGCGAACACGGCGCCCGCGAGGAACGGGCCGAGAAGGGCCATTCAGCGCGCTCCTCCGAGCCCCGAGTGAACGAAGTAGACCGTGAGGGCTCCGGTCAGCATGAACGTCGCCGTCGCGACCAGCGAGCGCGGCGAGAGCCGGCTCACTCCGCACACCCCATGCCCGCTCGTGCAGCCGTTCCCGAGGCGTGTCCCGTACCCGACGAGCAGCCCGGCAAGCACGGTCATGCCGAGCGGCGCCGGCGGGCGTACGTCGAGTGCCCTCGGATCGACGACCGAGAGGAGGACGCCACCTGCAAAGAGCCCGGCGAGGAAGGCGACGCGCCATGCCACCTCTCCAGCCGCCGGCCGCAAGAGCCCGGCGACGATGCCGCTGATGCCTGCGATGCGGCCGTTCCAGAGCAAGAGCAGCGACGCGGCGAGCCCGATCAAGGCCCCGCCAAAGAGCGGCGTGATGGTCCCAAAGTTCTCGTTCACGCGTTCACCTCACCAGCGCAGCCGTTCGACGGCGCTGTCGACGGAGTACGCACCGGGGCCGTGCACGGCGAAGTGCACGAGCCCGCCCAAGAGGGCGACGTTCTTGAAGAGCGGGCCGAGTGCGTTCGTGTGACCCAGATCGACCGTGACCGTGATCGGTATGAGCACCGCGATCAGGAGGAGGGACGCCGCGCGCGTGAAGTAGCCCAACACGAGACCCAGGCCACCGATCAGGAGGGCGATGCCGCTCAGCACGACCAAAAGCGTCGGGGAGCCCAGCGAGCTGGCGAGATATCCGAGGGGCGCGGCCACGAGCCGCTCGACGAAGACGCTCGGCCGAACAAGGTGCGCCGCCCCTGCTGTGACGAAGATCACGCTGAATAGCACGCGGAAAACGCCGTCGGAGATGTCCTCCATTGTTCGGAAGAGCATCGCCGCGGGGGGCACATCAGCGATACTCAACCTTCTCTTCGGTACGCTCATGCCAGCACCTCGCGCAAGGTTTCGATCAGCATCGCCGCTCCCACGACGGCGAGCACTCCTGCAAACGCATGTTGGAGCGCGGTCGAACTCAGGCGTCGCGCAAGCGGGAGCGTCATGACGCCACCGAGCAGCGCCGCCGCACTGAGACTCGCCCCGATCTGCCAGTCGACCGTTCCGTACTGGAGGTGGCCGAGGAGTCCGGCAGCGCAGTTGAGAGCGATGACGAGAAGTGAGGTCGCCACTGCTTCGGCCATTTCGAGCCCCAGCACCAACGACAGCGCAGGCACGATTAGGAACCCACCCCCGACGCCGAAGAACCCGGTCATCAATCCCACCGCAAGGCCGCTCAAGACGACAGGCCGCATACGCTCGCCAGGACGGCCCTGCCTCGAGGCAACCTCCGCTGCCCGTGTCATCCGAGCAGCGACGACGAGCATCGTGAGCGCGAAGCCAACGAGCACCACCGCGCCTGGAGCGCGGTGGTTGAGCCAAACCCCGGGCCAGGCCGATACCATCCCCAGCGCCCCGAACAGAGCCGCCGTCCGCACGGAGACCAACGGCCACCGGGCGATCGCACCGGCTAGGGCCACTAGCCCCACGATCACGAGCGATGTTCCAGCTGCGCGATGTGGATCGAGGCCTGCGGCATAGACCAGCACCGGTATGGTGACGATCGAGCCCCCCGCCCCGAGCAAGACGAGCGAGGAACCGATCAGGAGGGCGAGCGCGAGTGCGAGCGTCATGGGCTTCGATCTCAGAGCACGTTGAGCGGAATCTTGAGGTAGCCGGTCCCGTTCGCCTCAGGCTCGGGAAGCGCTCCCGCACGGATGTTCACCTGAAGCGACGGGAGGATGAGAACCGGCATCTCGAGCGTGGCGTCGCGCCGCGTGCGAAACTCGATGAACTCCTGTCGCGACGTCTTGGCGTTCAGCTGGACGTTCGCCACCTTCTGGTCGGCGACCGTCGTCTCGAAGCGAAGCGCACGGCCACCGGGGCGGTAGTCATGGCACATGAAGAGCCGCGTCTCGGGAGGCAGCTCGTAGATGCGCTGGATCGAGTCGTAGAGAATGCCCGCGTCCCCCCCGGGGAAGTCGCAGCGCGCGGTGCCGTAGTCCGGCATGAAGAGGGTATCGCCAACGAAAAGCACATCGCCGATTCGCCACGACATGTGGGCTGGCGTGTGACCGGGTGTGTGCATCGCGTGCACCTTGAGGGCGCCGACCTCGAGCGCCTCGCCTTCGTCGAGAAGCACGTCGAACTGACGGCCGTCCGTCGGGAAGTCGGGGCCGAGGTTGTAGATGTCCCGAAACGCTCGCTGAATCACGCCCACGTCGCGGCCGGTCACCGTCTCCGCGCCGTAGCGTTCCTTGAAGAAGGCAAGGCCGCTCAAATGATCGGCATGCGCGTGGGTATCGATCACGTATGGAATGGCAAGCCCACGCCCTTCGATGTAGCGCGCAACCGCCTCGGCCGATCTCCACGCGGTGCGCCCGCTCTTCGGGTCGAAGTCCATGACCGGATCGATCACGACGCCGACTCGCGCGGCCTCGTCGGAGACCACATACGTCAGCGTCGAGGTTGCCTCATCGAAGAAGTCTTGAATCCTCATGCTCGATTCCTCGCTCACCGCCGTGTGAAGCAGCAGTCGTGCCAGGGGACATCAATGCTCTCGTCCCCTCGAAAACCGGGCTCCCCGAGGGTTGGTTGCAGTGCCCGGCCTCGCCATGTTTAGGATGTTTGGACATGCGCCCTGACGTCGTGAAACGTCCCCCAAACCTCACGCTGCAGAACTTCCACGGCCTCGTGACCCGCGCACCCGAGATGGAGCCCCTGTTCCACCGGCTGCCCCGCATCGCCCGCACGGACTGCACCGTGCTCGTGCGCGGGGAGTCGGGGAGCGGGAAGGAGCTCGTCGCGCGCGCGATCCACGACCTCAGCCCGCGGCGGCGGGGCCCCTTCCGGGCCATCAACTGCGCCACCCTCTCGCCCACCCTCCTCGAGTCCGAGCTCTTCGGCCACGTACGGGGCGCCTTCACGGGTGCGGTGCGCGACCATCGGGGCCTGTTCCAGCAGGCGGACAAGGGCACGCTCTTCCTCGACGAGGTCGCCGAGATGTCACTCGACATCCAGGCGCGCCTCCTCCGCGTCCTCGAGGACAGGACCTTCTTCCCCGTCGGGGGCACGACGCCGATCACCGTCGACGTGCGGATCATCTCGGCCAGCAACAAGGCGCTCCGGCGTGCCGTCGCGGCAGGGCGCTTCCGCGATGATCTCCGCTACCGGTTGCGGGTCGTGCCGCTCTTCCTCCCCCCGCTCCGACAGCGCACGGGCGACATCGAGGCGCTCGTCTGGCACTTCATCGACCGCTTCACCGAGCAGGGCGTGGGCCGGATCGAGACCGTAACCCGCCGCGCGATGGACGCGCTCCGCAGCTACCCCTGGCCCGGTAACGTACGCGAGCTGCGGAACGTCATCGAGCACGCCTTCATCGTGGGCGAGGACGCGCTCCTCGACGTCGACGATCTGACGCCCGAGCTCCGCGGCGAGGCGCCGCCCGATGACGAGGTACCCTTCGAAGTCCCCCTCCAGCAGCTCGAGCGCGAGCGGATCCTCGCTGCCCTCGCCAAGCACAACGGCCGAAGGGCTCCCGTTGCCGCCGAGCTCGGGATGAGCCGCACGACGCTCTGGCACAAGCTGCGGAAGTACCAGCTGAGCTGATTTTCACGCCCGGCACGTGCTCACTGGTCACGCGCGCTCCTGCAGCCGGAGATAGCCCTCGACGATCTCGAGCAAGCGGGCTCGTCCCATGCTCGCACCGTGGCCAGCGTGGAGCACGTCGAGCAGCGGCACCGGCGCTTGCACCGTCGCGACGGCCCCGGGGGCCGGGACTTTCCCGGCGAACGGTCCTGTGCGACTTGTCTTCAGCCGAGCGCGTGGGCGAGAAACGTCTTGCCGACCCCGACGGGGCCGACGATGGCGACGTGCGCGTGGGCCTGGAGGAAGCGCAGGGCCACGAGCTCGTTCCAGAGGGCGCGGTCGTAGGTGACCTTGGCCGTCGCGTCCCACTGCTCGAGCGTCATCGTGGGATCGAGATGCGCGAGGGTGGCGCGGAGCGTGACGGCGGCGCTGTCGCGGCGGGCGACCTCGTCATGGAGCAAGAGGAGGAGGAAGTCCTGGTGGGCCATGTGCTGCTGGCGGGCGAGGACCAGGCGCTCCGGGAGGGTGTCGAGGAGGCGGCCGAGCTTGAGGCGGCGAAAGACGGCGACGAGCTCGGGGCTGATCACGTCAGGCGTCATGGTGGGGCTCCGGCGTCGGGCGCACCAGCGTGTAGTCGGCGGCGGGACGGAGATAGCGGGCGCGCGGCCGCTCGGGGCGGTCGGCGGACCGGGCCGGCGGCGGTGCGGCCAGGGCGAGCATGCGCTTGAGCCGCGTGACGTCGATGAGGTCCGCCTCGAGCGCGCGCTGACAGAGCGCCTCGACGCGGGCGGCGCCGGAGCGTTTGACGAGCCCGAGGAGCGCATAGACCCGCCGCATGCGGGTCCACGGCAGCGGCACGGCGAGCAGCGCCTGCGCATACGCGCCGATGGCGGGCCCGGGGCGCGCCGCCTCCCGCTCGAGCGCCGTCACGTCGGGCAGCGCGTACGCCGTCTTGTGCGCGGGGAAGTCGGCGGGATCGGTGTGGCGCCCACCCGGCAACTGGCGCGGATGGATCTTCACGACGAGCGCCCCGTCGTAGAAGCGGACCGTCGTGCGATCGGCGCGGGCGCGCAGCCGGTGGCCGACGTACTGGGTCGGCAGGGAGTAGAGGGCCTTGGCGACCTGTGCGTGCTGGTCGCGGGCGATCTTCGGCTCGCTCCAGAGCGGGACGTCGTAGGGCGTGGCGGGCAGCGGCAGCAGCGCGGGGAGCTCGACCGCCTCGAAGTGCTCGCGGGGGCGGCGCTGCGTGCGGGCGTGGCGCCGCTGCCCGGCCTCCTCGCGGCCCCACACGACGGCGCGCCCACGGGCGTGCTCCAGCGTGCCCAGCGTCTCGCCGGCGAAGCAGTCGTCGCGCACGTAGGGCACGCTGCGCTCGACCCGGGCCTTGTCCGTCGGCCGCCGCACCCGCGCCGGATCGACGACGAAGCCGCGCGCCTGGGCGTACTCGAGGAAGGCCGGGACGACGCGGGGCTGCAGCGGATCGGCCGTCGTGATGATCGCGCCGGTGTTATCCGGGATCACGACGCGAAACACCCCGCCGTAGAAGCGCCAGGCAGCTTCGCACCCCGCGCGCAGCCGCTCGGCAATGAAGGGCCCCGCTTCTCGCGCTCGACCGGAGCGCTGACGACCCCGGCCGCATAGACACTTGAGCGCGGCGCCCGCAGGGTCGCACAGAGGAGCGTCAACGGATACCGCTGCTGCGTGCCGGGGCTTCCAGCTCCCCGGAGCGCTTCAACTTCTTCAACTCCTCCCCGCCCCCTTTTTTTCCAGCAGCCACTCGACGATCTCGAGCTTCATCGTCAGCTCGCCAACCTTCGCCTGAACCCGCTTGAGCTCGCGCTCCGCCGCCAGACTGTCGCGGCGCTTGAAGCCGTTCGTCCCGCCCTCGAGCAACATCCGCCGCCACCGCTCGAGTTCGTGCACCGGCACCTGGACCTCCCGCGACACCGTCCCGAGCTCCTCGCCCTTCAAGAGCCGCAAGACGATCTCAATCTTCGCACGTGCACTCCACCGCTCGGGTAGCTCCTCGCTCGTCTGCTCCACCGCCTCCATCCCCGCCTCCTCGTCTGGTCCGTTCTTCCGCTGACTCATCTCCGATCCCGTCTGAACGCCCAACCTCGTTAGCCCAAACCGGCGTCCAGAGAAATCGGGTGCGCTTTAGCCTCCGCTAGCCGCATGAGGGCGTAGGCCACCATGCCGATGGCAGCCGCAGCCGGCAGCGTCACAGCCCAGGCGAGGAGAATATCTCGGAGCGTCTTCCGATTGAGGGAGCCGCGTAGCGCGCCCGCGTTGAAGATGCCGCCCGACGAGACGTGAGTCGTCGACATGGGAAGCCCGTACACCGCGCCCGCAATGACGAGCCCGGCCGTGACCAGATTGGCGGCGAACCCCTCCCGGTGGTCTATCGCCGTGACTTTCTCGGCGAGGAGATGAGTTACGCGGCGCCCCGCCACGAAGCTGCCGACGACCATCGCCACGGTAACAAGGCCGAACATCGTCGGCGTGGATACGCCGGCTCCACCCAGGAGGACGGACGCCGCCGCCACCAGAGCCACCATCTTCGGCCCGTCGTTCATCCCACGGGCGAGGCTGGTCGCACCGCTCGTGAGCCAGTGAAGATGGTCGAGGGTGAGTCGCAGCGCGGTAGGCTGGCTCTTGGCGCACGCCTCGGTCGAGCCGGTGATGATTCGGAGATGCGGGGGCTGAGAAAGCAGTGCCGCCGATTGAGTCGATGCCCCAACCGCGACCATCGGCGGTTCAACTTGAGCGCAGAGGCAATCCGTGCTCGCTTCGGCGAAATTGCGCCGACCCGTCACGCGCAGCAGGACAGTGGTGATGACCAGGGAAATGATGGGACTCGCGAGGAGCGGAAGGACCACCTTGCCCCCGAGGCTGCTCCACCTGACGGCTTCCGTGCCGTAGGCCAGCGTCGCCACGCCCACCAGCGAACCGATGATGGCGTGGGTGGTGGAGACCGGCAGGCCCTTCCACGTCGCAACGAGGACCCACCCACCGGCGCCAATGAGTGCCGCGAGCGCTCCGGCGTAGGTAGGAGTCGTCCCCGGCGACAAGAGGCCGGTACCGAAGGTGGAGAGCATCGCTCCGGCGAGGACTGCGCCGAGGAGACCGCCTACCGCCGTCCATGCAGTGCCCCAGGCGATGGCTCGACGGTAGTCGGTGACGCCACTGCCCACTAGCGTCGCGATTCCTTTCGAGACGTCGTTCGAGCCATTGGCGTAGGCGAGCACCGCGCCGACGATGAGGACCAACCCAATTGAAACAGTCATGACGCAGCCTCCAAGACTGGCTGTCTTCCCGCACGGAGGCGGCGTGTGAGGAGCGCGTGAACTCGGAGGCGCATCCGCGCCCCAGCTTCGCCACGGCGCCGACTCCGCGTGCGTCGAAGACGGTGGGCCTTCGATGCACAGGTAGACGCCCTCGCGATGGATGCGGGTGTGCGAAGCCGCGTCCGCGAGCGTGTCCGAGAGGGCTTGCACGCCGGATCGGCCAGCCTGACATGCGCAACCACGCCGCTGCCGAAGAATGTGGCCGGCCTTCCCACGGTGCGGTCGATGGTCTGCTCTCGCTTCGCCGCCGGGATGACCGGGCAGTGTTCTGCTGCGTCACCGCACAATGTGATGCCCTGCTCTACTTGCCCCAGTGGGATCTCACTCAGCGACTTCGGCCGCTGTCTCGAGATGTCGAACTCAAGCTCCGCCATGACCCGGGTGGCCACCGGATGAACGCCGGCCGGAGCGGTACCAGCGCTGACGACGGTAACCTCGGGCGGAAGCAGCCGGCGCGCGAATCCCTCGGCCATCTCGCTCCGGCAGGCGTTGCCGGTGCAAAAAAGAGCACGCCGCCGCTCATCGGAGCGCCCCCGAGCAGCTCGAGCCTGCGCCAGCGGTGCAGCCGAAGCAGTGCTGTGCGACAGCGACGCGCGAGCCGACAAGCTCATCGAGCGCGTCCACATCCCAGAGGGTGCGCGCACCGGCCCCGAGCGGCATCTCGAGCATCTGATTGAAGTCGCAGTCGAAGAGTTGGCCGTCCCAGCCGACGCTGACGAGCGATCGGCACATCAGCTCGGGCACCGTGCGCGGATTGAAGTGGTTCACGAGCAGGCTCATGTAGGCCTCGTGCTTCCCCGTCCGCTCGAGCAGGTGCGCGAACCGCTTAATCGGCATGTTCGTGATGGTGAGGAGCTGGTCGAACTCGATGCCGAAGAGGCGCGAGAGCTCTTCTCGGTACTTCGCCTCGAGCTTCGCCTGCGGAGGTGGCAAGAATGCCCCGACGGGGTTGTAGACGAGGTCGAGCTTGAGCTTCGAGCCCGGCCGCCCGTAACCGAGACCGTTCAGCTTTCTGAGCGCCTCGATGCTCTTGTCAAAGGCTCCGCGGCCACGCTGCTTCTCGACGTTCTCGGCCTGGTAGCAGGGGAGGCTGGCGACAATCTGCACTTCGTTCGCCGCCATGAACTCGGCCAGGTCCTCCATTCCCGGCTCGAACAAGACAGTCAGGTTGCAGCGATCGATGACACGTCGGCGCAGCCGCCGCGCTTCGGTGACGAGCCAGCGAAAGCTCGGGTTCAGCTCGGGTGCGCCGCCGGTGAGATCGACGACCTCGACCCCCGGATTGCGCTCGAGCAGCAGAGCCACACGTTCGGCCACCGCACTCGGCATGATCTCAATACGCTTCGGGCCTGCCTCCACGTGGCAGTGGTGGCAGGCCATGTTGCACAGCCTGCCGACGTTGACCTGAAGCGTGGTGACCTTCCCCCGGACGAGCGGCCAGAGGCCATGGTCCTTCAGGACGCCGGCGAAGGAATCACCCTCGTCTTCTGTCTGAAGGACGGGGAGGTGCTGGGCAAAGGCGGCGCTCATCAGCAGCAGCTCCCGTTCTCGCCGTTCTCCGGCCCGCAGGCTGGGGCGGCCTCGGTCGTCGCTCGGTAATCGGCGCCCTTGGTCTCTCGAGGATCTCGCCGCAGCGTGCCCGCGTTGCAAGAAAATGGGGGGGCGTTCTCGAGTGGCACGAGAACGCGCGGCGAGATCAACTCGACATGAGACCGGTAGGGCTCCCGCGAGAAGATGCGGAAAGTCTTTTCGCAGACGGCAGTGCGAAGACCCCGACGCAGCACATGTCCGTCGTCATCGACCACCTGGCGGAAGGGGCCGCGGTAGACGACCGCGTGCTTCTGGTCGATGCATGCGCCTTCCTTGCCCTTGTAGGCAACCACCGTGACGCTCCGGAACTCGATGCCCTCCACGGTGCGCCACGGCTCGCTCTGCCGCTCGACCAGCTCAATTCCGTAGAACCCGGCCTCTTCGAAGGCCTCGAGAAACAGGTCTTCGCGAAACGCGCCGGAGATGCACCCGCTCCAGAGCTCGGGGTCGCGCTGGAGATGCTCAGGTACGTCTTCGTCGCTCACGATGTCGGAGATGACTGCCCGTCCCCCTCGGCGCAGGACGCGGAAAATCTCACCGAAGAGCTGCCGCTTGTGCTTTGCATTGACGAGGTTCAGCACGCAGTTCGAGACCACGACGTCGATGGAGTCGCTCGCGATGAGCGGCTTTTCTGCACGCAGGCGAGCCATTTCGGCATCGAGGCGCGCCACGTCCTCGGTCGAGCGCACGGGATGCTCCCGCAGGTAACGATCGAGCGCCTCGACGTCGAGGGCCAGGTCCTGGATGCGCCCTTTCTTGAACGTGACGTTGCTGTAGCCCGTCCGCCGAGCCACCTCGGGCACGCTACGCCGGGCGAGGTCGAGCATGTCGTCGTTCATGTCAATGCCGATGACCCGGCCTTCGGGCCCGACGACTTGGCTGGCGATGAAGCAGATCTTCCCGGAGCCCGATCCCAGATCGAGTACCGTCTCGCCCGGTCGCAGGTGCGCGCTCGGATCGCCGCAGCCGTAGTCGCGCTCGATGACTTCCTGAGGGATCACCTCGAGGAATCGAGCGTCGTACGTTGTCGGGCAGCAAAGGCTCGGTTCCTGCGACTTGGCGGCGCCGGAGTAGCGGGCCTTCACGGCGGCTTCGACATCGAGAGTGTTCGGCGCAGCGGACATCACTACCTCCCGTTCAGAGACCAGTCGTAATCGAGGAACTCGATGCGCACGCTCCCGGCTCGGAGCCCCGCAGCGGTCTGCTCGTCTGCAAAACGCGCCACGAACTCGGGCAATGGCTTGGCCGCCCGCTCGAAGTCCTCGCGGAACCACTTGAAGATCGACGACAGGTAGAGCGTTCGCTTCGACGCGTCGAAGCGGTTCTTGGCTGAGTCGCGTACAAACGTGCGCGCGGCGTCGTCGAGCTGTCTTTCGAGGTCGGCCGCTCGGTACGCCTCGGAGCGAAGAGTCGGACAGCCCTTCGAGGCGCAAACGATGGCGAAGTGGATCCGCGGCTCGCTGAAATCCTTGCGGAGGATCTCGTGCTCGATGTCGTCGAGCGAGAGCGTCTTGCCGCGCACGCCCTTCGACGGGATGAACTCTTTGCGGAAGGCGGCGCCCGGGAGCAGGCCGATCTCCCGGATGCTCTTCAGCGGATAGTGGTCGAGGATCAGCCGAACCGTGTACGCGTTGTAGGCGTTGATCCAGTAGGCGAGCTTCTGTTCGCGCGTCCAGGTGTCGTAGTGGCCCCGGCAGATGGACTCGAGCGCGTCCAGGTACGCGCGGAGCTCGGCCTGACCGTCCTTCTCGAGGCCAGCGTAGTCGACGAAGCCGTCCTGCACGTAGCGGCGTAAGATGGACGTCCACGCGGCATGGTTGTGGTCGAAGAGCGGGCAAGAGTCGGGTCCCCCGCCCGCGGCCGGTGGCGTTCGCCCATCATTGCCGACTGCTTGCGAGGCCCACAGGCCCGCGAGCACAGCGAGCGCTACGGCAACGACCTCGGACGTCCACCGGCGCGACGTACACCTGGGCACGCCGCAGCCGCAGCCCTCTGCACGGACGCTCGATACTGGAGCTTCCATGGCCCAACGTCTTGCGACGGTCCCGGGCGTTACACGGTAGCCGAAAACGCCCCGGCGCACGGACTGCACGGCGGCCGGGGTGCGTCAACCTGCGTGGTGGTGGTGCTTTGTCGCAGCTCGCGCCGCTGGTAGAGGTTGGCGACGCGACTGGCGAAGCCCGCGATGAACGAGACGAGCGGACCATCGGGCGTGAGCCCGGCTGGAGTGGAGGCTCGCGGAAAGGATGAGGTGGACGAGAAAACGGCAGGACCCCGCGCTTCAGGCGAGGATTTCGCCCTCGTCCAGCGCCTCCTGGCCGGCGACGAGATCGCCTTTGCGGGGCTCGTGGACCGCTATCACAATCGCCTCCTCAGGCTGGCGATGAACTTCGTTTCGGACCGATCCGCCGCCGAGGAGGTCGTTCAGGACACCTGGCTCGGTGTCATGAGCGGGCTTCCGAGCTTCGAGGGGCGGTCTGCCCTGAAGACATGGATCTTTCGGATCCTTATCAACCGCGCCAAGACGCGCGGCGTGCGCGAGGCCCGTTCGATGCCGTTTTCGGCGCTTGAAAACCCCGACAGCGAGCACGAGCCGGCGGTGAACCCCGCGCGCTTCCAGCCGAACGGGATGTGGGCGGATCCTCCGCATCGCTGGGACGACGAAACCCCCGAGAAGCTCCTGATGAGGCAGGACGCCTTGCGCCGCCTCAAGGAGGCAATGGCAAGACTTCCGCCGAGTCAGCGCGCCGTGCTCACCCTTCGGGATGTCGAGGGGCTCGACGCGGGCGAAGTCTGTAACATCCTCGAGATCAGCGAGACCAATCAACGAGTGCTCCTCCACCGCGCCCGGTCCAAGATCCGGCACGCGCTCGAAGAGTATCTCGGCGGCGTGTAAGGCGATGCCCACCTGCAAGGAACTCACAGACGTGGTCACCGACTACCTGGAGGGGCGGATGTCCGTCATGCGGCGGGTGAGCTTTCGTCTTCACCTCGGCATGTGCGATCGTTGCCGCGCCTATCTCCGCCAGATGAAGATGACCATCGAGACGCTAGGTCGGTTGCCAGACGAACCCGTCCCCGCGGAAGTGCGCGAGGCGCTCCTCACTCGGTTTCGCACGATACGGCCGTCCGGCGCGCCCGTCACGATGAGACGTCGAACTTTCGTTGCCGCCTTCGACGACTGGCTGCGCTCACGAGGCTGGATGGTCGTTGGGATGGTCCTTTTTGGTGCAGCGCTCCTCGGGGTGCTGCTCGGCGGACAGCCCGGGCCCTTGCTCGGGACCTGGGAGAGGTGTCTCCTGGTGGAGCTCGGTGTGGCGGCGCTTCCCGTCGTCGGCGTCGGCGTCGCCGCCGTCCGCATGCGAGAGCGAATTGCAGCCAGCTCGCTCGCGGCCGTCGCGGCGATCGGCGCGCTCGTGGGGTACCTCCATCTCCAGCTTGCGTGCCCCTATTCTCGTGTGACCGTGCACGCGCTGGTCATCGATGTGGGGGGGATTCTCCTTGCCGCGCTACTTGGCGCGGCTGCCTCCCGTTTGCCGGCACTGCGACCACCGGCGCCGAGCGGCGGCGCATAACAACCTGCGCTCGCGACAGCTTGGAGGCCAGGTGCTTCGCTCACTCGGACCGGCGACAAATGGTCGTGGATGTCGAGCAAAGGACCTGCCCGTGTCGCTGTCCGGTGCACGCGCTGGCGCCCGCGCGGCGCGGCGGCTTGACTGGCGCGTCCTGGCCAGGTTAGATCATCCCATCCTGATGGAGTGATAGGAGACCAAATGAGCAACCCCGCCTTCGCCCCCGCCGCACCCAGATCCGACCGGCTGCCATTCAAGGTCCGCGACCTCTCGCTGGCCGAACTCGGCCGCAAGGAGATCCGGCTCGCCGAGCAGGAGATGCCCGGCCTGATGGCGCTGCGGGAGCGCTACGCCGGTAAGCGCCCGCTGGCCGGCGCGCGCATCATGGGCTCGTTGCACATGACGGTGCAGACGGCAGTGCTCGTCGAGACGCTGGTCGAGCTCGGCGCCGACGTGCGCTGGGTCTCGTGCAACATTTTCAGCACGCAGGACACGGCGGCGGCGGCAGTCGCGGTGGGTCCGACGGGCACGCCGGCCAGGCCGCAGGGCATCGCGGTGTTTGCGTGGAAGGGCGAGACGCTCGAGGAATACTGGTGGTGCACCAACGAGGCGCTGGTGTGGCCCGACGGCGGCGGCCCGGATCTCCTCGTCGACGACGGCGGCGACGCCACGCTGCTCGTCCACAAGGGGCTCGAGTTCGAGCGAGCAGGGTGCGTGCCCGACTTCGACGCGGCGAACGAGCCGGAAGAGTGGGGCATCATCCTGGCGCTCCTGCGCAGGCTCCAGAAAGACGCGCCGGGCCAGTGGCAGCGCATCGCGTCCAGAATTCGCGGCGTCTCGGAGGAAACCACCACCGGTGTGCATCGCCTCTACGACATGGCGAACGCCGGCACGCTGCTCTTCCCGGCCATCAACGTGAACGACGCGGTCACCAAGTCGAAGTTCGACAACGTCTACGGCTGCCGTCACTCGCTCATCGACGGGCTCAATCGCGCCACCGACGTCATGCTCGGCGGCAAGATCGCCGTGGTGTGCGGGTTTGGCGAGGTCGGCAAGGGCTGCGCCGAAGCGCTGCGCGGGCAGGGCTGCCGCGTGATCGTCACCGAGATTGATCCGATCTGCGCACTGCAGGCAGCGATGCAGGGCTACGAGGTGGCGACCGTCGAGGACTACGTCGAGCGCGCCGACGTGTTCATCACGGCCACCGGCAACTACAACGTCATCACGGCCGAGCACATGGCGCGCATGAAGGACAAGGCCATCGTCGGCAATATCGGCCACTTCGACAACGAGATCGACATGGCCGGCCTCGCCAAGGTGCCCGGCATCCGGAAGGTCAACATCAAGCCGCAGTACGACGAGTGGATCTTTCCCGACGGGCACTCCATCCTGGTCCTCGCCGAAGGCCGGTTGCTGAACCTCGGCTGCGCCACCGGCCACCCCTCGTTCGTGATGAGCGCGTCGTTCACCAACCAGGTGCTGGCGCAGCTCGAGCTGTGGCAGAACCAGGGCAAGTACGAAAAGCGCGTCTACATGCTGCCGAAGCACCTCGACGAGGAGGTGGCGCGGCTGCATCTCGGCAAGCTCGGCGTGAAGCTCACCACGCTCACACCGAAGCAGGCGGAATACATCGGCGTACCGGCTGGCGGGCCGTTCAAGCCCGACCACTACCGCTACTAGCTCACAGCAACGCCGTCCATACCGAGTCGACAAAGCGCAACCCGCGCGCGGTAAGCCGCAGCCGCTCGCCCACGCGCTCGACGAAGGCCTCGGCCTCGAGCGCCGCCACCTGCGGCAGCGCATCCTCGAGCGGGCGGCCGAAGCGGCGCCGAAACGCGTCGCGGTCGACGCCGGCGAGCCGCCTGAGCCCGGTGATGACGAAGTCCGACTCGGCGCGCGCGAGGCTGAGATCCTCCGCCGCCGCCACCGCCGTGCCGTGGCGGGCGACCAGGTCGCGATACCGGGCCGGATCCCGCTCGTTGGCCCACCGCCGCCCCGGCAGCGGCAGGGCCGCGAACGAATGCGCGCCCGGGCCGATGCCGAGATAGCTGGAGCCGTCCCAGTAGCGCTGGTTGTGGCGCGACGCAAAGCCGGGCTGCGCGTGGCTCGAAATCTCGTAGCGCTCGTAGCCGGCGGCGGCGAGCCGCTCGCAGGCGAGGTCGGCCATGGCGCACTCGTCGTCCTCGTCCACGGCGACGAGCCGGCCGGTCTCCCGCCAGCGTTGGAAGGGCGTGCCGGGCTCCCAGGTGAGCGCGTAGGTGGAGACGTGCTCCGGCTCGAGCGCCAGCGCCGCGTCGAGGTCGCGCGCCCACTGCGCGAGTGTCTGGCCCGGAACGCCGTAGACGAGGTCCAGGCTCACGTTCGCGAAGCCGGCGGCGCGGCTCGCGGCCACCGCCGCGGAGATGTCGGCGGGCGTGTGGTCGCGTCCGAGCACGCGCAGCACGCCAGCGTCGAACGATTGCGCACCCAGCGAGAGCCGGTTCACTCCGGCGGCGCGGAAGCCGTGCAGCCGCGGCCCGTCGAGCGTGCCGGGGTTGGCCTCCAGCGTGACTTCCGCGTCGTCCGCCACGGCGAAGCGTCGCGCGACGCGCTCGAGAAGCGCGCTTACCGTGTGGGGCGAGTAGAGCGACGGCGTGCCGCCGCCGATGAACACGCTGCCGAGGCGCGCGCCGGCAAACGGCGGCACCGTCACCCAGGCGTCGAGCTCGGCGGCGAACGCCGCGAGGTCGTCAGCCTCGGGCGGGAGCCGGCGGGCCCGGACGTTGAAGTCGCAGTAGGGGCACACGTGCCGGCACCACGGCACGTGGACATAGAGGGCGACGTTGTCGGCGGTGCTCATCGGTAGCGGCGCAGCAACGCCACCACCACCCCGCGGATCTCGACGTCGTCCGGCCGCGCCACGATTGGCTGCACGGTGGTGTTGGCTGGGAGCAAGTACACCTTGCCGCGCCGGCGGGCGAGCCGCTTGACGGTCGCCTCACCCCGCACCACGGCAACCACCGTCGCCCCGTCGGGCGCGCTGCTGCGGCGCTCGACCAGCACGACATCCCCGTCGTAGATGCCGTCGTCGATCATCGAGTTGCCTCGCACGCGCAGCGCGAAGGTCTCGCCGCGTCCCAGCAGCTCCTCCGGGACGGCCACCACTTCCTCGATCTCGATGGGCTCGATCGGCGTGCCCGCCGCCACCGTGCCGAGGAGCCGCACCCTGGCCGCCCGCGCCGGCGCCACGTCGCACACCTCGAGCGCACGGCTGCGGTGCGGCAGTCGGCGCACCGCTCCCTTCTCCTCGAGCTGCCGCACGTGCTTGTGCACGGTCGCGACCGACCCGAGCCCGAGGTGCCGCCGGATCTCCGCCAGCGTTGGTGCGTAGCCCCGTGTGCGGGTGTGCGAGCGGATGAAGTCGAGCACCTGCTTTTGCCGGCGGGTCAGCACGACAGTGCGAATAAACGGCGAACGAGGCGGCGTCAAGCGACGCTCGGCGCCAGTACATTCAGGTCGCAGGGCTTGCCAACGTGCGAGGTCGGAAGGCACACTCTGCGGTGATGGCGAGAGCGGGGGTGGTGGCGCTCTCCGGCGTGGTGTTGACACTCGCGCTGAGCGGCCGCGGGCTCGGGCAACAGCGTGCCCCGGACGCAGAGGCTGCCGACGCCGCCCCGACATCGGTCGCTCTGGACCGCGACCGCATCACCGGACAGCTCGTCGGGGTCTCCACCGAGGAGGCCCTGCGCCAGATCGCGGCGGCGACCGGCGCGGACGTGGTGGGCACCGTGGCGGAGTCGAAGCCCGTCACCGTCAAGCTCGACGACGTGCCGGTCGAGACGGCGCTCCAGCGCATCCTCGGGTCGCAGAGCTTCTCGCTGGTCTTCGAGGCCGACGGTGGGCTGCGGCGCATCCGGCTGATCAACTCGGCGGCGCCGCGGGCGCCCGGCGACAGCCGGGTCGTGTCGGCACCGGCGGGGCCCATCACCACGCCCGCCCAGTTCATGGCCCTCGAGGTTCCGATCTCGACGGTCGGGCCGCTTGCCGAGCGGCTCGGCACGAGCGGCAAGGCCACCATGGGCCAGCTCTTCGAGCTGGCGGCGCGCGACAACGACGCGGGCACGCGCGTGGCGGCGGTCGACGCCTCGATGACCGCCATCGAGCGCGACCCCAACATCCAGAGCTCCATCGACTCCATGTTGAGCGGGATCGACGACCAGGCGCTCGCCATGATGCTCCAGGGCGCTGCGGGGGAGCGGGCGAGCGAGCTCATGAGCCGCGTACTCGCCCGCACGCGCCGCCCGGAGTTCCGCCAGCGCGTGGTGAACATGCTGCGGGCGCTGCGCGAAGCGCAGAAGCAGGGCTGAGCTATCGTTGGTAGCGAGCGACCGCCGCGTTGTGGGCGGCGAGCGTCGCCGTGAACTCGTGGGAGCCGTCGCCCCGGGCGACGAAGTAGAGCGCATCGCTCTCGGCCGGGTCGACGGCTGCCTCGAGCGCGCCCAGCCCGGGATTCGAAATCGGGGTGGGCGGCAGGCCGGCGATGGCGTAGGTGTTGTGGGCGGTGGCCCGCGCCAGGTCGGCGCGCGTGATCCGGCGCTCGCCGCTCGGCCGCCCGTAGAGCACCGTGGGATCGGACTGCAGCCGCATGCCGAGGCGGAGCCGGTTGTGGAACACGGCGGACACCAGACGCCGTTCCTCGGGGAGGCGAGTCTCCTCCTCGATCAGCGAGGCCAGCGTGACAACCTGGTGCGGCGTGAGGCCCCGGGCGGCGCCGCGAGCCAACAGCTCGGAGCCCACCCGCGAGCGAAAACGGGCGAGCATTTCCCGCACGATGCGCTCGGGTGTCATGGTGCTCGGGAAGACGTACGTGTCCGGGAAGAGGTAGCCTTCCGCGCCGTCGGCCGGGAGCCCCTCGCGGGCGAGGAACTCCGGGTCCCGCAGCACCGCTTCGAAGTCCGACCGCGACCCCCGTCCGCGGTCGACCAGCACCGTGATCACCTCCTCGGTCGTGAGCCCCTCCGGAATGGTCACCAGACCGATCGGATCCGGCGGGCGGGCCAGCCGGTCCAGCACCGTGCGGGGCGTGAGCGGCGGCTGTAAGAGGTAGTCGCCCCAGGCCACCTGCCGGTCGCGTCCGGCAAGACGGGCCCACAGCGTCAGCGCCGCGGCCGACCGCACGACCCGCAGCTCCGCCAGCTCGTCGGCCACCGCGCCGAACCGCTGGCCCTCCCGCACCGCGAGCACCACGGGCCCGACGCTCGAGGGGCCGGGCAGGACGAAGACCCAGAGCCCGCCGGCGACGAGCGCCGTGGCCGCCAGGCCGGCGGCGACCGCCGCGACACGAGCGCGCCCGATCATGCCCGATGGTCCAGATAGGCGCGCAGGATCACCTCGGCCGCCACCTGATCGATCAGCGCCCGGCGGCGCGCGGCGCTTACCCCTGCGGCTCGGAGCTTGCTCTCAGCTTCGAAGGTCGTGAGCCGCTCGTCCCAGTAGTCGACTGGCATGCCGAGATGCCGTGCAAGGCGCTCGCCAAAGGCGCGCACGCGGGCGGCCTGCCGGCCTTCGCTCCCATCCATGTTGAGCGGCAGGCCCACCACCACGCGCGAGACCCCGTGCCCGGCAAGCAGGCGTTCGATAGCCGCCAGATCGTGGCGCCCACCCTTGCGGCGTAGCACCCCGATTCCCCGCACCGAGACCCCGAGGTCGTCGGCCACGGCAACCCCGATGCGGGCGTCGCCCACGTCCAACGCGGCCACGCCCATGCAGCGCCCTTAACACCGCGAAATCACGCCTGCAATTGGGCTCAAGATCCGGCCCGACCCAACCGACAAAAATGATGGGGAAGCGTTGACAACCTCTCAAGGTTTTGCCAGGTTGCCGCGTCCCGTCAAACACGGTTACAGCACCCGCTGGCGCTACGCGGCAATGAGCCGGCCGGGTAAGAGGGAGGAAGGTGCCAGCAGGCCGAGAGAGATGGGTGAAGGTCCGGCGGCTGCATATCGCGATGATCGCCGGCACGCTCGGAGCGATGTTTCCCGTGCAGCTCGGGCTGGCCGACCGGCCCCGGTCACGTGAGCTAAACCATCACACCCTGCGGACAGTCGATCCGGCGGCCGACGAGCTTGTCGACGAGCACATTCATCTCACCAGGGGCGATACGCTGGTGACGCTTCTCTCCGGTCGTGGACTGAGCACCCCCGAGGCGTACGCCTGGTCCAAGGCAGCCAACACCGCCTACGACGTGCGACGGATGCACCCCCGCAGAGGCCTTACGCTTCGCTTCGAGGCCCGGACGCGGAAGCTCCGTTCCATCCGCTACGAGATCGACGACCGTACGCTGCTCGTCGTCGAGTCGCGGGATGGCCGGCTGGAGGCTCGACGTGAGACGCTGCCCTACGTTACCGAGGTTCGCGGCGTGGCCGGGATCATCGAGCACGGACTCTGGCAGGACCTGTTGGCAGCCGGAGCGCCACAGGAAGTCGCCTCGGCCCTGAGCGAGGTGTTCGGCTGGGAGTTCGACCTCGAGCGCCTGCAGGGAGGCGACGAGTTCCGGGTCCTCTACGAGACCATCTGGCCAATCGGCTCGACGAGCCCGAGCGTCGGCAAGATCCTCGCCGCCTCGCTCGAGTCGGGGAACAAGAGCATCACGGCGCTGCTCCACGAGGACGAGGACGGCCGGGGCGGCTACTACACGGCCGACGGACGCGCCCTCGGCCGAGCTTTCCTGCGCTATCCGGTCGAATTCACGAAGATCAGCTCGACCTTCTCGGCTCGGCGCTTCCATCCGATCCTGCGCCGCCGCCGCCCGCATCTCGGCGTCGACTTCGCCGCGCCGTACGGCACGCCGGTGCACGCGGCCGCCGACGGCCGGGTGGTCGACGCGGGCTGGGAAGGTGGCCTCGGGCGCGCCATCCGGGTTGAGCACGCCGACGGCTACCGCACGACCTACGGGCACCTCTCGCGCATTGCCGGCAGCGTCCGGCCGGGCAAGACCGTCCACCGGGGCCAAGTGATTGGTTACGTTGGTTCGACGGGACTCTCGACCGGCAACCACCTGCACTACGGCGTCGAGCACGACGGCAAGCACGTCGACCCGCTGGCGCTCAAGTCGCTCGGCACGGCGTCGATTCCCTCGCACAAGCGGCCCTCCTTCGAGCGCCTGCGCCGGCGCATCACGCAGCAGCTGGCGCTGCTCTCCACCGGCAGCGGACCGGTCGTGGTCTCGCAGCGCGCGTTGGATTAGCTTGGACTAGCCACGCGGTACCTCGAAGGCCCACGCCCCCGCCTCTTCGCCCATCGCGGCGCTTCGGCCGCGCTACCCGAGAACACGCTGGCGGCTTTCGCGGCCGGGCTGGAGGCTGGGGCCGAGCGCCTCGAGCTCGACGTCCATGCGACCGCCGACGGTGTCGTGGTCGTCATCCACGACGCGGACGTCGACCGCACCACCCGAGGCCGGGGGCCCGTTCGGCGGCACACCTTCGCCGAGCTGCGCCGGCTCGATGCCGGCGGCGGCGAGCGGGTCCCGTCGCTCGACGAGGTTTTGCGCGCCCACCCGGGCGTCCCGCTCAACATCGAGATCAAGCAGGACGATCCGCCGATCGAGGAGCTCGTGCTCGAGATCCTCGACCGCCACGGCGCGCGCGAGACCGTGCTGCTCGCGGCCGAGCACGCCCGCATCATGGAGCGCATCCGGCGAGCGGCCCCCGACGTGCTCACCAGCCACTCGGCGGCCGAGGTGGCGGACTTCGTCTCGCGGCTGCGTGGGGGCCGGCTCACCGGCTACCGGCCACCGGGCGTCGCCTGGCAGGTGCCGCCGTCGTACCAAGGCACGCCGATCGTCACCCCCGACTTCGTGGCGGCTGCCCACGATCTCGGCACCGAGGTCCACGTCTGGACCATCAACAGCCCCACCGACATGCACGCGCTCCTCGACCTCGACGTCGACGGCATCATGACCGACGTCCCAGCTATCGCCATGAAGGTGCTACGCGAACGCGGCCTCCGCAGGACCAAGTGAAGCACGCCCCCCTCGCCCGCGCGCACCCCAAACGCTAGGAGCGGCGTGGCCGCACCGGCGGCCGGTAGCCAACCTCCTCGATCATGCGCAGCAGCGCCTCGTGGAGCACCCCGTTGGAGGCGACCATGCCGTCGCGCAGCGGAGACGGCTGGTTGAAGACGAGCGGCTTGCCGTCGAGCCCGGTCACCCGGCCCCCCGCCTCTTCGAGGAGCAGCGTGCCCGAGCAGATGTCCCATTCGTTCTTGGGCGTGAGCGTGAAGGTCGCGTCGCCCTCGCCGCGCGATAGCTCGGCCAGCTTGAAGGCCACGCTGCCGGTGAGCACGACGCGCACCCGGTCTTTGAACGGGTCCCATTCGCCACGCTTGTCCTCCGAGCGGCTGGCGAGCACGCGCGCCTCGCGCAGCATCGCCTGCGTGCTCACCCGCACCGGCTGGTCGTTGCAGGTCGTGCCCTGGCCCGCGACGGCGCAGTAGAGGCGCTCGGCGGCTGGGTTGTAGCTCACCGCGACGATCGGGCGGCCGTGTTCGACCAATGCGATGCAGATGCAAAACTCGGGGATGTGCTGGGTGAACTCCTTGGTACCGTCGAGCGGATCGACTACCCAGACCCGCGGCTTGGTCAGGCGATCGGTCGAGTCAGCGGTCTCCTCCGAGAGCCAGCCGTCGTCGGGGAAGGCGCCGAGCACCGTCTTCTTGATGCTGGCGTCGGCCTCGAGATCGGCCGCGGTCACGGGGTTGTCGTGCCCCTTCTCCCGGACCTCGAACGTGCCCTCGTAGTATCCCCGGACGATGGCCCCGGCGGCGCGCGCCGCCTCGATGGCCACCGCCCGTTCGCGAGCGAGCGGAAGCGACATGGCGGCGGGTCGTATCACCTGGGCCCGGCTTTGGAAACGCGTCAGAGAACGCGCTCGCAGCGCAGCGTGACCTTGGCCTTGCCGCCCCGCTTGCCGCCGGTGGCGGCGCGCAGCGTGGCCGTGCCGTAGCTCGAGCCGACCCCGATCGGCACTTCGATGGGCACCGGGAGGGTGCACGCCTCGCGCGTGGAGATCGGGGGCGGCGGGAAGCGGCGTGCGGCCTCCTGCAGCCGCCCGCGATTCGCGATCCCGAAGTGTCCGCTCGCCGGCCCGGGGCGGAGAATCTTCGGGGTGCCGAGCGGGCGCGGCAAGCAGGCGCGAAGCCCGCGCTTGGTGCGGAGCCGGGGATCGACGAGGTTCAGACAGAGCGCCACGTCGATGGTGCACGACTTGTTCACCACCCCGTCGAGGTCGCACGGCTCGCCATCGCGGCAGCGCTGCTTGCGGGTCGGGAGACCGCTCGCGCCGACGGCCAGCTCCATGCCTGGAAGCTGCCACTCGAGGAGGCATCCGGACGACTGTGGCGTCCCGGGGACGCTGCACGCCCAGGCGGGCTCGCAGCGGGGGCGCTCGGCCGACGCCAGTGCCGGCACGAGCGTCTCGGCCATGGGACTGCCCCAGCCGGTGGCCAGGTCGTATCCCGGCAGCGCCGGAAATCCGTTGCTGCCCTCGACGACGTCGCGAAAGACGCCCGCGCCGTCGTCGTCCGTGGCGAGGCGGTACACCTCCGGCAGGACCGAGCCCAGCGGCCTGCCGGCCATCCCTGTGGCGAGCGCCAGGAGACCGGCCATCGCCGGCGCGCCGGCGCTGGTGCCGCCCACCGCCAGCGCCTCGCCGTCCCGGACGACCGCATAGCCGGGTGCCGCCGGGCTCGCGGCCAGCGCCAGGTCGGGAAGCGCCCGAGCCGGGAACTCGAGCGGCGCCTGGAAGGCCGGGGATCCGAACCATGCGCTGAGACCTCCGCCGCCGGCGCCGAACTCGTCCTGCCAGACCGCTTCGCCGCCGTATCCCGTGGCGCGCCCGTCGGGATCGAAGAGCGGATCGAGCGCCGTGCCCCCCACGGCGAGCACGTATGGCGAGGCCGCGAGCGCGTTGACGGCCGCCACGTCGCTCGCCGGCGCGCACTCGGCCGTGCCGGCGTCGCCCGAGGCGACCACGACGGTCTGGCCCTGGAGGGTGGCGCGGGCGTAGAGTTCGTGGAGAAATTCGCTGACGATGGGGCCCGCAAAGGGCTCGCAGATCCCGTAGCTGATCGAGATCACGTCGCCGAGGCGCTGGTCCACGGCCACCTCCAGCGCCTCCGGGATGTCGGCGGCGGGCGTGGCGATCACCGCGCGCACGATCGCCTCCGGGGCCACTGCGCCTGCCCATTGGAGGTCGAGCAGCACCTCGAGCGCGTCGGCCGGGTCGCCGATGCCCGGGTCCACGCCGGGCGTCGAAAAGAAGCGCACGGGCGCCTGCGGACGGATGCTGGTGAAGCGCTCGCCGAAGGCGACCAGGTCGGCGTCGGCGTAGTTGCTGCGAGCAACCACGGCGATCGACGCGCCGGCGCCGCGAATGCCGGCGGCGAGCAGCGGTTCGCTGCCGTAAACCAATGCGAAGTCCGTGGCGTCGAGCGCGGTCTCGCCCGGGGCGATCACCGCGGCGCCGCGGCTGAGCGGCCGAAAGCGCGGCAGATCGTCGAGGCCGATCACCCCCCGCACGCCGAGCGCGGCCGGGAGACGCGGCACGCCGCCCGGCACGCGGACGCGGCGCCCCGCCAGCCGGGCGCGCACGAGCGGTGTGCCGAAGGCCGCGCGCACCGCGGCGGCCGAGCCCTCCACGCTGAGCGTCGTCCGCTGCGCCGACTCGCGCAGGATCCGGAGCCCGGCACGCTCGAGCCAGGACCGAACCGCTGCCATGCGCGCCGGCGTGGCGCCGTAGAGAGCGGCGACGTCCCTGCCGTCCGCCGGCCCGGCATGGCCGTCGGGCTCCAGCACCACGAGAAAGGGGCCGATGCGTTCGTGGTCCGCGACCGGTTGCTCTTGCACCGCCGCGGCCGCGGCCGGCGGCACGCTGCCTGTGAGCGCGCGAGTCTCGACTGCAATGGCCGGCGCCGCGGCAGCGAGGAGAAGCACGCCGACCAGCTGGCGCGGGACACGAGGCATGCCGGCCGGCTGTATAGCCGGCTTTGCCGCGTCGTGCACGAAACGGCGCGCTTGACCCTCGGTGCCGGGCGCTCTACCCACGCCTCGTGCCGCGGCTCGCCACGCTGCTCGCCACCGGCTTCGGCGTCGGCTACGCGCCGGTTGCGCCCGGCACGGCGGGCTCGTTGCTGATGGTCCCGCTGCTCCCCGCCCTGGCGACGCTGCGCGACGGCTCGCCCACGGTCTACACGCTGCTGCTGGTGGCGGCCATCGCGGTCGCCGTCTGGGCGGCGGATCGCACCTCGGTCGCCTGGAACGCGATCGACGACAGCCGCATCGTAGCCGACGAGCTCGCCGGGATGTTGGTGACCGGCGCGTTCCTGCCGGGCACCTGGACGGCGGCGGCCATGGCCTTTCTCCTGTTTCGCGTCTTCGACGTGTGGAAGCCGCTTCCCATCCGGCAGCTCGAGAAGCGGCTGCCCGGCGGCGTCGGCGTGGTGGCCGACGACCTGCTGGCCGGAGTGTATGCGGGCCTCGTGGGCCTCGTGCTGCTGTCGCTGTACGACGTGGTCACGGGTTGACTGCCGCAGGCGCCGGCGGTACGCCTTGGCGGCCATGTCCCCGGCGCAGCCCCCGTCGCGTCGCAGTCTCCGGGCTCCGCTGGTCGGTCTGGCGGTGATCGGCGCCGCCGTCCTCGCCGGACACCTCGTGCGCACACACCTCGACATGGACCTCTCGCCCGAGGGCATCCAGGCGGCCGTGGCGAAGCTCGGCTGGTACGGGCCCCTCGTCTTCTTCGTGCTCACCACCTTCCGGCAGTTCCTCGCCATCCCGTCGTGGTTCATCCTGGCCGCCGGCGGGCTCTGCTTCGGCACGCTTGGCGGCACGGTCCTCGGCGGCGGCGCGCTGGTGCTCTCCGGGTGCCTCAAGTTCGGGGTGGCGCGCTGGGTGGGCCGCGACTGGGTGCGCCGGCACTTCGGCCAGCGGTTTCTTCGCGTCGAGCGCTACATCGACCGGCTCGGCCCGGTGGTGATCGGGCTCTCCACCGCGCATCCCTTCGGCGTGCTGTCGCCCTTCCACTGGGGGGCGGGGCTGTCGTCCATCCGCTTTGCGCCCTTCGTGGCCGCGCTGGTGCTGGGCGCCCCGGTGCGCGCCTTCGCCTACTCGGCGTTCGGCGCCGCGCTGGTCGAGCCCACGTCGCCGGCCTTCTACATCGCCTCGCTCGGGTTCCTGGCGCTCGTGCTCGTGCCGCTCGCGTTCCCCGCGATCCGCCGGCGGCTCTTCGCACGGGGCTGAATGCTCGACCGCGCGGCCATTCTGTCTACCGGCGACGAGCTCACCACCGGCCGCATCGTCGACACCAACGCCAACTACCTGGCCGACAAGCTCTTTGAGCTCGGCATCGACGTCACCGCCGTGCTGACGGTGGGCGACTACCCGGATCGCCTGGAGTGGGCGTGGCGGCAGGCGATCGCCCAGGCGGACCTCGTGATCTCGACGGGCGGCATCGGTCCCACGGCCGACGACCTCACCAACGAGACCGTGGCGCGGGTGGCCGGCGTGCCGCTCGTCCTCCACGCGGAGTCCGCCGAGCGCATTCGGGGCTTCTTTGCGGCCGCCAAGCGGCCGATGCCCGAGAACAACCTCCGCCAGGCGATGGTGCCCGAGGGCGCCGTCATCATCCCCAACCCGCTCGGCACCGCGCCTGGCTACCGCCTGGCCGTGGGCCAGAGCCATCTCGTCGTGCTGCCCGGCGTCCCGCGCGAGATGAAGCGCATGATGGAGGACGTCGTGCTGCCGTGGGTGCGCACGCAGCGTGGCGGCGAGGTGTACCTGTCGCGCGTCTTCCAGACGTTCGGCGTGACCGAGTCGGGGCTCGACCAGCTGGTCGCCGGCGTGGTGCGGCCCGACGAGGGACGGCTCTGCTTTCGGGCGAGCTTCCCGGAGGTGTGCGTGCGGCTCGTCGTGCACGGCCCGCCCGACGAGGCGGCGCGCCGCCTGGACGAGGTCGGCGCGCGCGTGCGCGAGCGGCTCGGCGCGTGCGTCTACGGCGAGGGCGCCGTCACCATGCAGGAGGTGGCGGGCCGCGCGCTGCTCGAGCGGAAGCTGACGGTCGCCGTCGCCGAGTCGTGCACCGGCGGGCTCATCGGCCACCGGATCACCGAGGTGCCCGGCAGCTCGGCGTGGTTCCGCGGCGGCGTGGTAGTCTACGCCGACGATCTAAAGCAGCGGCTGATCGGCGTGCGCGCCGAGACGCTGGCGCGCCACGGCGCGGTGTCCGAGGAGACGGCCGCCGAGATGGCGGTGGGCGTGCGCCGGGCGCTCGGAGCGGACCTCGGCGTCGCCGTTACCGGGATCGCCGGGCCCGACGGCGGGACGCCCGAGAAGCCGGTGGGCACCGTCTGCTTCGGGCTGGCGCGGGCCGAGGGCACGGTGACGCACCGCTATCCGCTCTGGGGCACGCGCGACTGGGTGAAGCTGCTCGCCTCGCAGGTGGCGCTCGACTGGATCCGCCGGGTGGCGCTCGGCCTCGAGGTCCCGGACTCGCAGTTCTTCCGCAGGCGCTGACGGGGATGCGCTGCTTTCTGGCGTTGCCGCTGCCCGAGCCGGTCCTGGCACGCGTCGCGCTGATCCAGAAGGGGCTGCGGGCCGCCTGCACGGCCGCCGACGTCCGCTGGACGCGTTCGGAGACCATGCACCTCACGCTGCACTTCCTCGGCGAGGTGGCCGAGGCGCGGCTCGACGGCCTGGTGCGTGCGCTCGGCGAGGAGGTGGCGCGCCACCGCATCGCGCGCCTGGCGCTCGGCGGCACGGGCGCCTTTCCGTCGCCGCGCCGCGCGCGCGTCGTCTGGCTCGGCACGACCGACGGCGCCCCCGAGCTCGTGGGCCTCGCCGAAGCGCTCCGTCGTGTGCTGGAACCGCTCGGCCTCGTGCCCGACCCGAAGCCGTTCACGCCGCACGTGACGCTCGGCCGCGTCCGGGCGCCGCAGCGCGGCGCCGATCTGCGCGGCGCGCTCGCCGCCGCGCAGCCGAGCGAGGCGGGCGCCTGGACGCCGGAAGCGGTGGTGCTCTACCAGAGCCGGCTCGGCGCCGACGGTGCGGTGCACGAGCCGCTGGCGCGTCTGCCGCTGGAGGAGGAACGGTGCGGGAAAATTCAGAGGGGACCCTGGTGACTCGCCGCCCGGCGGGTTAGAGTGGCGACACTCAATCAGCTCCGAGATGCGGGGGAGGGCGTGACATGGGCATCGACGTGAATCGCGAGCGGGCGATCGATCTGGCGGTGAGCCAGATCGAGAAGCAGTTCGGCAAGGGCTCGATCATGCGGCTCGGCGAAGGGGCGCACATCACCGACGTCGCGGCCTTGCCGACGGGCTCGCTCGGCCTCGACCTCGCGCTCGGCATCGGCGGCGTGCCGCGCGGGCGCGTGGTCGAGATCTACGGCCCGGAGTCGTCCGGCAAGACCACGCTGGCGCTGCAGATCGTCGCCGAGGCCCAGAAGACGGGCGGCATCTGCGCCTTCGTCGATGCCGAGCACGCGCTCGACGTGGGCTACGCGCGCAAGCTCGGCGTCAAGACCGAGGACCTGCTCATCTCGCAGCCCGACCACGGCGAGCAGGCCCTCGAGATCGCCGACACGCTCGTGCGCTCCGGCGCCATCGACGTGCTGGTGGTCGACTCGGTGGCGGCCCTGGTGCCGCGCGCCGAGATCGAGGGCGAGATGGGCGACCCGCAGATGGGCCTCCAGGCACGCCTCATGTCGCAGGCCTTGCGCAAGCTCACGGCGACCATCTCGAAGTCCCGCACGATCGTGATCTTCATCAACCAGATCCGCATGAAGATCGGCGTGATGTTCGGGAACCCCGAGACCACCACCGGCGGCAACGCGCTCAAGTTCTATGCCTCGGTTCGGCTGGACATCCGCCGGATCGGCGCCATCAAGCACGGCGACCAGGTAATCGGGAATCGCACCCGGGTGAAGGTGGTGAAGAACAAGGTGGCGCCGCCGTTCCGGGAGGTCGAGTTCGACATCCTCTATGGACAGGGCATCTCCAAGGCAGGGGAGCTGATCGACCTCGGCGCCGAACACGGTATCATCGAGAAGTCGGGCGCGTGGTACGCGTTCGACGGGGAGCGCATCGGCCAGGGCCGCGAGAACGCTCGCGACTACCTGCTCGAGCACCCCGACGTCGCCGCGAAGATCGAAGCGCGCGTGCGTCAAAAGTTTGGCCTCACGTCAGACGAGCAAACGACCGAGAGCAGTGCGGAGGGAGCGCGTGCCGCCGAAGCGGGGCGCGCGCGGAGGGGCGGAAAGGAATGAATAGGTGGAACTGCTCACGATTCTGCGTGAAGGGGTCGCGCGGGGCGCATCCGACATCCATCTGAAGGTCTTCTCGGCGCCGGTCTTCCGGATCGCCGGGCGCCTCATCCGCTGGGAGGAGGCGGGCCCCATCTCCCGGGAGGACATGGCGGTGCTCTGCCAGTCGCTCCTGGACGACTTCCATCTCCAGCGGCTGAAGGAGCACCTGCAGGTCGACGCCGGCTACGGCCATCCCGACCTCGGGCGCTTTCGCGTGAACGTCTTCTACCAGCGCGGCGACATCCAGGCCGCGCTGCGGCTCATTCCGCCGCGCGTGCGCCGCATCCCCGAGCTGCTGCTGCCGCCGGTGATCGAGCGCATCGCGAGCGAGAACCGCGGGCTGGTGCTGGTCACCGGCACCACCGGCAGCGGCAAGTCGACCACGCTCGCCGCCATGATCGACCACATCAACCGGACGACCACCAAGCACGTCATCACGGTGGAGGATCCGATCGAGTACCTGCACACCGACGAGCACTGCGTGATCACGCAGCGCGAGATCGGCGCCGACTGCACCTCGTTCGTGGCGGGGCTGCGCGGCGCGCTCCGCCAGGACCCCGACGTCATCCTGATCGGCGAGATGCGCGACCTCGAGACCATCGAGACCGCCATCCTGGCGGCCGAGACCGGCCACCTCGTCATGTCCACCGTGCATACCCTGGACGCGACCGAAACCATCAGCCGTATCGTGTCGGTGTTCCCGGAGCACGCCCGCGACCAGGCGCGCATGATCCTCGCCAACGTGCTGAAGGGTGCGATCAGCCAGCGCCTCGTGCCCCGGGCCGACGGCACCGGCATGGTGCCGGCCGTGGAGGTCATGGTGTCGACCGGCCTCATCAAGGAGTGCATCCGCATCCCCGAGCGCCAGCGCGAGCTGCGCGACGTGATCGCGCGCGGCTACACCACCTACGGCATGCAGACGTTCGACCAGTCGCTGATGCAGCTCTGGAAAGACGAGCTGATCACCTTCGAGGAGGCGCTCGGCCAGGCGTCCAACGCCGAGGACTTCGCGCTGAAGGCGCGCGGCATCGATTCCACCAGCGATCAGCGCTGGGACGACTTCGACCGCGACGAGGAGATCGGCACGGAATCGATCAAGGTCGACCGGTTCTGAGCCTGCGCGTCAGCGCGCCCGGCGGAGACACCGTGCGTGGCGCTTGGCCGCGCGGCGGGCCGCCTTGCCGGCGCCGAGCGCGCGGCGGCCGAGCACGTCGTCGAGCCCGTCGGGCAGGTTCGTGAACAGGCCGTCGACGCGGAGCTCGACGAGCGTGCGCATGGCGTCCGGCTCGTCCACCGTCCAGGGGTCGACGAGCACGCCGTCGCTGGTGACCTGCAGGTCCTGCTCGATGTAGTCGGCGCCGAGCGCGAGCGCCAGGTCGTACGCGGCGAAGGTATGCTCCGGCGCATGGCCGGAGGCGCCGCGATGCCCGATGCTGACGACGGGGCTGCGGCGGGCGAGCGGGGCGGCCAGGGCCGCCTCGGCCATGAGCGCGGCCACCAGCACGCCCACCCGGTACCTGCCGCGCCGCGACGCGCTCCGCTCCTCATGCGCTCCTTCCCGTAGATGAGATCGCGCCGCCGGGAAAGCGGAACGGTGTTCCGATTTTCGGCACGGCGGCGTCGTACGGTGCCTGCCGGGCGCTGGCACGATGCGTGCGATGCCGGACGGCATGCATCCGGCCGCGGCCATGCTGTCACCTGGCGAACCGGCGCCGGCGCGGCGCATCGCCGGCGTCGTCATGCGCGGAGCGGGACGCGGCCGGATGCTGGGCTTCCCCACCGCCAACCTGGCGGTGGCCCGCGCCGCGCTGCCCGACGCCGGCGTCTATGCGGGATGGGTATCGATCGACGGGGAGCCCGCCGCGCGCCCCGCGATGGTCTACGTCGGGTCGGCGCCCACCTTCGGACCCGGCTGCTGGCGCCTCGAGGCGCACCTGCTGGACTTCCAGGGCGACCTCTACGGGCGCTTGCTCGGCGTGACGCTGGCGGCGCGCGTCGCCGCCGAGCGTACGCACGACTCCGCTGGCGAGCTGGCCGCCACGCTCGCCCGGCTCGCGGCGGAAACGCGCCGGATCCTGGAGGCATCGTGATCCTGGACTGCATCGACGTGCCCGTCGTTCCCGAGGAGGCCGAGGTCCGTGCGCTCGTGCATCGCTTCGCCGCCGAGGTGCTGCGGCCAGCCGGGCAGCTCCTCGACCGGCGTTCGGCGGAAGAGGTCATCGCCGCCGACTCGGTCCTGTGGGAGGTGCATCGGCGCTGGGACGACCTCGGGCTCCGCGTGCTCACGGCCGAGACCGGGCTCACCCCGCCGCAGCTCGCCCGCCTGAGCGCCATCGTCACCGAAGAGCTCGGCTGGGGCGACGCCGGCCTCGCCATCAGTCTCGGCGCCGCGGAGTTCCCCGCCATGCTGGCCGCTCTCTCGCAGAACCCGCGTCTCATGCGGGAGTATCCGCCGAGCCGGCTCGGATGCTGGGCCATCACCGAGCCCGACCACGGCAGCGACGCGCTCGATCTCGGCGAAGACGGCACGCTGCCGGGGCTCCGCCGCCCCAACTGCGTGGCGCGGCGCGACGGCGATCACTACGTCGTGGTGGGCCAGAAGGCCGCCTGGGTGTCGAACGGCCCGGTGGCGACGGCCGCCGCCCTCTACACGGCGGTCGACGAGGGCGAGGGGCCGAACGGGTTCAGCGTGCTGCTGGTCGATCTCACGGCGCCGGGCGTCTCGCGCGGCCGTCCGATCGAGAAGCTCGGGCAGCGCGCGCTGCCGCAAGGCGAGATCTTCTTCGACGGCGTGCGGGTGCCGGCCGAGAACATGGTGGTGCCGCCGGCGATGTACTTCGGCGGTCTCGAGCTGACGCTGTGTACGGCCAACGGCTACATGGGCGCCGCGTTCGTGGGGGTGGCGCGGGCCGCCTTCGAGCTGGCCGTCGCCTACGCCAAGGAGCGCGTGCAGGGCGGCCGGCCGATCTTCGAGCACCAGCACGTCAAGCTGAAGCTCTTCGACATGTTCCGGAAGATCGAGGCCGCGCGATCGCTCAACCGCCGCGTTCTGCTCTACAACACCGTCAACAACCCATTCGCGGGCGGCCCGCCGGAGGCCTTCCCGGCCGTGCAGTACGCGATCGCCTCCAAGGTGACCTCGACGCAGACCGCCTTCGAGGTGGCCAACGAGGCGATCCAGATCTTCGGCGGCAACGGCCTCAGCCATGAGTACCCGATCGAGAAGCTGCTGCGCGACGCGCGCGCCTCGCTGATCGAGGACGGCTGCAACGAGGTGCTCGGCCTGCACGCCGCCGAGCGTTTCTGACGGAGGACGTGATGGAGCTGCGTGAAGTGATCGGCCGGCGGCGCTCGATCCGATTCGTCCGCCCCTATCAGCCGGTGGAGCCCGAGAAGATCCAGATGATGCTCGAGGCGGCCCGCATCGCCTCGCACTGGGGCAACGTGCAGAGTCTGCGCGCGCTCGTGGTGTTCCGCGACAGCGCGCCGCCGGCCACGCTGGAGGCCATCCAGGCGCCGATCGCCGGCTGGCAGATCCGCCTCGCGCCCGTGGTCATCGTCTGGTACATCGAGACCGCCGCGGTCGATCAGCAGAGCGATCGCCTGCGCGAGCTGCTGGAGGCGGGTGCGCTCGGCTTCGGGCCGCCCGACGAGAAGCGGCAGGCGCTCGAGAAGCAGCTCATCCCGATCTTCGACTCGCTGCGCGAGCACTTGAAGCAGCCGGGGCTGGGCGAGGTCGACTGCGGGCAGGGGATCGCGCAGGCGACGCTCATGGCCTACGAGCTGGGGCTCGGCACCTGCTGCCTCGGGACGCCGAACGGCGAGCAGATCATCCGGGCGCTCGGCCTGCCGCCGAGCTGTCGGCTGCTCGTGCTGCAGACGGTGGGCTATCCGGCGGAGCACTGGGAAGCGGGCGGTCAGCGCCCCCGGCTGCCGTTCGAGCAGCTCTTCCAGATGAACCGCGCCGACACGCCGTTTCCGCGGAGCCAAGCGGTCGTTGAGCAGCTGCGCCGCGACAAGATGTTCACCGTGCCCGCGCCGCTGCCCTACCGCGAGGCGGAGCTGGCCTATCTGCAGCACGCGCTCGGGTTGAAACCGCCGGGGCTCATTTGAGGAGGCCATCGTGAAGCTCGACGCGTACGTGGCCGGCGTCGGCATGACGCCGTTCGGCAAGCACATGGACAAGGGGCTGAAGGCGCTCGGCGGCGCCGCGGTCGAGGCCGCGCTGGCCGACGCGGGGCTCGCTGCCACGGACCTCGAAGCGGCCTGGGTGGGCAACGCCGCGGCGGGCGTCATCACGGGGCAGGAGAGCATCCGCGGCGAAGTCATCCTGCGGGCGATCGGCATCGGCCGCATCCCGGTGATCAACGTGGAGAACGCCTGTGCAAGCGCGTCGACGGCGTTCCAGCAGGCCTGCGCGATGGTCACCGCGGGCCTCTACGACGTCGTGCTGGCGCTCGGCGTGGAGAAGCTCTACCACCCTGACAAGACGCGCACCTTTCAGGCGTTCAGCGGCGCGGTCGACGTGGAGGCTCTGGCCGACATCCTGGCCGGCCTCAAGCGGAGCGCCGAGTCAGGCGGGGCGTCGGCGGCCGAGGCGGCCGGCTGCGGCGAGAAGCGCTCCATGTTCATGGACCTCTACGCCGCGGCGGCGCGCGCCCACATGGCGCAGTACGGCACCACGGTAAGACAGTTCGCCGCCATCTCGGCGAAGAACTCGGTGCACGGCAACCTCAATCCCCGCGCGCAGTTCCGCGAGGTGCTGACGGTCGAGCAGGTGCTGGCCGCGCCCCCGGTGGCGCCGCCGCTCACGCGGCCGATGTGCTCGCCCGTCGGCGACGGCGCGGCCGCCGCGGTCGTGGTGAGCGCTCGCAAGGCGCGTGCGCTCGGCCGCTCGCAGCCGGTGCGCGTGGCCGCGAGCGTGCTCCGATCGGGCTGGGACCATGCCTACGAGGAGCCCGGGCTCGCCGAGCTCTGCGCCGCGGAGGCCTACGCGGCCGCCGGCGTGGGCCCGGGCGATCTGCACGTGGTCGAACTCCACGATGCCTCGGCGCCGGCCGAGCTGATGGCGTACGAAGCGCTCGGTCTCTGCGCCAAGGGCGAGGGCGGCCGGCTCGTCGACGAAGGGGTGACCAAGCTCGGCGGACGCTTGCCGGTCAACACGTCCGGCGGCTTGCTTCGCAAGGGGCACCCGGTGGGCGCCACCGGCATCGCACAAATCGTCGAGCTGACGGAGCAGCTGCAGGGTCGCGCGGCCGCGCGGCAGGTGCCCGGGGCCCGCGTGGCGCTGGCGCACAACGGCGGCGGCAACATCGGCATCGACGCCGCCGCCATGTGCGTCACCATCCTCACGCGCTGAGGGGCGGGTCATGCGGCGTCGCAACGAGCTCATTCTGGCCGATCTCATCGCCCAGCGTGCCGAAGAAGCGCCCGACCTCGACGTCGTCACCTTCGACGGCGAGGGCAAGCGCCCGCACGAGGTGCGCACCTACGCCGACCTGTGGCGGCACGGCGGCGCGCTCGCCGCGGCGCTCGCCGCCCGCGGCATGGCGGTCGGCGACCGCTTCGCGCTGCTCATGCGCAACCACCCCGAGTTCGTCGAGACGATGGTTGCCGCGTCGATCGCCGGCTGCGTGCTGGTCCCGATCGACCCGCGCACCAAGGGCGGCAAGCTCGCCTACACGCTCAACCACTCGGGCGCCCGCGGGCTCGTCTGCGCTGACTACTCGCTGCCGCAGGTGCAGGCCGTGCGGGGCGAGCTGCCGCAGCTCGAGTGGATCCTCGTGCTCGAGTCGCGCGAGGAGCCGGAGAGCCCGCGCGCGGCGGACGTGCCGGGCGCCGAGCCGCTCGGCGACGTGCTCGCCGCGCCGGCGAAGACGTTCGACGTCCGCATCGACGACCCGAATGCACCGTTCGAGATCATCTACACGTCCGGGACGACCGGCGATCCGAAGGGCGTGGTGTGCTCGAACGCCCGCTACACGACGGCGGCGGCCATCGGCACGCTGGTGGGCTTCCGGCCCGACGACCGCCCGTACAACGGGCTCTCGCTCACGCACGGCAATGCGCAGCTGATCACGCTCTCGCCGTCGCTGCACATGAAGCTGCGTGCGGTGTTCAGCCGGAAGTTCACCAAGTCGCGCCTCTGGCAGGTCCTCGCCGAGCACGGGTGCACCGTGTTCAACCTGCTGGGCGGCATGGCCACCGCGATCTACAGCGAGCCGCCGCGTCCAACCGACCGCATGCACAAGGTGCGCTTCGTCATCAGCGCCGGCATGCCGGCGGCGCTCTGGGAGCCGTTCGAGCGTCGATTCGGCGTGAAGATCCTCGAGGTCTACGGGGCGGTCGAGGGCGGCATCGCGATCAATCCGATCGGTGTCGGCCCGGTCGGGAGCTTCGGCAAGCCGCCGCCCGGCCTCGACATGAAGATCGTCGACGAGCACGGGAACGAATGTCCGCCCGGGGTGCCGGGCGAGCTCGTCTGCCGCCCGAGCTCCGGCGAGGCCGCCAGCGTCGAGTACTTTCGCAACCCGGAGGCGTCGCAGGAGAAGACGCACGGCGGGTGGCTCCGCACCGGCGACATCTGCCATCGCGACGCCGACGGATGGTTCTACTTCGACTACCGCAAGGGCGGCGGCATCCGGCACAACGGCGACTTCATCAATCCCGGGTTCGTCGAGAAGGTGATCGCCGAGCACCCGCAGGTCGACGACGTCTTCGTCTACGGCGTGCCCGCGGCGTCGGGCGCCCCCGGCGAGAAGGACGTGGTTGCGGCGGTGGTCGCCACCGACCCCGCGACCTTCGATCCCGCCAGCGTGTTCGCCGCCTGCGTGCGCGGCCTCGAGCCCAACAGCGTCCCGTCGTACCTGCAGCTCGTGGACGAGATCCCGAAGACGGCCTCGGAGAAGCCGCAGGAGCGCTTCCTGCTGGAGCGCTTCGCGCCGAACGCGCCCGGGGTGTTCGCCCGGCCCGGCTGACCGGGCGCGTGTGGCGCGGGCCCACGGCGACGAGGCGCACCGCGCGCCCGTCGCCGTCGCGCCGTCGACTTCGCCTCACGCCGGCGCTAGGAGAGACCGAACGAGGCGATCGGTGAGGCGAGAATCGAGATCCCCGGGCTCGACGCCGACTCCGCTCGACGTGGCGGCGCGGCTGCTCGCCCGCCGGCCGATGACGACCAGCGAGCTGCACGCCCGCCTGGTGGCCATGGGCTATCAGGAGCGCACGGCGTCCCGCGTGGTGGCGCGAGCCGTCGAGTTGAGATGGCTCGACGACGAGACGCTCGCGCACGACCGCGCCCGCTCGCTGCGAGCGCGCGGCGCGGGTCCGCTGCGCATCGCGGCCGACCTCGAGGCGCGCGGCCTGCCGGCGGCGCTCGTCGACGCGGCGGTGGAGGCGTCGCGCAACGGGCGCAGCGAGGACGAGTGGGCCGAGCAGGCGCTCGGCGCGGCCGGACTCGTCGAGCGCCTGTCCGCGCCCCGGGCGTGGCGGCTGCTCGTGCAGCGGGGGTTCCCGGAGGACGTGGTGGCGCGGCTGCTCGACCTCGACACCTCGGCCTGATCAGCGGATCCGTTTGTAGAACAGCAGCTCGCGGTAGCCCTGTGGCAGGTTGTCGATGTGCCCCGAAGGGCTGAAGCCGAGCGCGCCCAGCATGCGGATCGCGACGGCGTTGGTCTCCTGGGCCGAGGCGAACAGCCGCGGGGTCCCCGCGTGGCGCTCGACCGCCTCGAAGAGCGCGCGGGCCACGCCGCGGCGGCGCGCCGACTCCGCGACCACGACCAGGTCGACGAGGCTGCACCCGAACCAATCGTCGCGATAGCCGAGGACGCCGAGGATCTCGCCGTCCTCGCCGGCGGCGAGCAGCACGCCGCCGCGCTCGAGGTGCTCGCGCACGACGATGACGGCTCGCCGCGCGCCCACCACGGCGCTCGCCAGGGCCACGAGCGCTCGTGCGTCGCCTTCTCTCGGGGGGCGAACCTCCATCGCCTGCCAGTCTACACGGCGCCGGCGTGCGGCGCCGCGTCGTCATCAGCGGAGCGTGTAGCCGTGGACCTTCGTGCGCGTGGCGTCGTACCAGCTGTCGCGCCAGTTGGCGCCCGGCACGTACGCCGGACCCCAGCCGTACGCGAATGGCGCTGGTTGGAGGTAGGCGCCGCCGTAGGGCAGGGCCGCATACGGCGGATACCAGAGCGGTGCGCTGTAGGCGGGAGCGATCACCGTCACGGTGCGGCGGAATCCCAGCACGCGCCCCGCGGCGGCGGGCTCGGCCAGGACGACGGCGAGCAGGATGGCGGCCGACAGGGATCTAAGCGACATGCATGCTTCTCCGTTGCCCGATTGATACGCCGGCTCGCGGGCCGTGTCGACGCCGCGGGTTACCGCAAGCGGGCGGATGTGCTACGCCCCGCTCATGCGCTTCGGCATTCAGATCGGCATTGGCCTGCGCGACGTCGCCCGCGTCCGTGACCAGGCCCAGCTCGTCGAGGAGCTGGGCTACGACGTCGTCTACTTTCCCGACCACCTCGTCTACGAGGGCCCCGAGCGCCAGCGGATGGAGGATCCGGCCTTCGACTCCATGACGATGGCCGCCATAGCCGCGCAGGCGACGCGGCGGGTGCGGATCGGCCACCTGGTGCTGTGCAACCTGTTCCGGCACCCCGCCATCACCGCCCAGAGCCTCGCCACGCTCGATCACCTCTCCGGCGGCCGCGCGCTGGCCGGGCTCGGCTCGGGCTGGACGGAGACCGAGTTCCGCATGACCGGCATCGCGTACCCGCCGATCGCGGAGCGGCTGCGCATGCTCGACGAATCGCTCACCTGCATCCGGGGCCTCTGGCAGGAGGGCCCGTTCACGCACGAGGGCGAGTTTTTTCACTTCCGCGAGGCGGATCTGCAGCCGAAGACCGTCCAGAAGCCGCATCCGCGGATCGTGCTCGGGGGCGGCGGCAAGGGGCTGCTCCGCGTGGCGGCGCGGCACGCCGACGTGCTGAACGTGATCGCCGACGTCGGCCGCCGCGGCTACATCTCGCTCGCCGGCGCGACGAAGCTCGACGGCGACGCCGTGCGGGCCAAGGTCGACTTCGTGCGCGCCGAGGCCGCGCGCCTCGGCCGTGACCCGCAGGCGATCGAGATCAGCAACTTCGCGTTCGCGATGGTGCTCGCCGAGTCGGCCGAGGCCGCTCGCAGCCTGCGCGAGGGGATGGCAGCCGGCCTCGGCGTCGCCCCGGACGACGTCGGCCGGGCGCCGATGACGCTCATCGGCACGCCCGAGGAGATGATCGCCGAGCTCCAGCGACGGGCACGCGTCTGGGACGTGCGGGAGGTCGTCTTCCAGTTCCAGGACGAGGCCGCGGTCGTGCGCTTCGCCCGCGAGGTCATGCCCGCGCTCCGGGGAACCTGAGCGGGCGCGCGCTCACGAGGGCGCCGCGCCGCCCTTGCGCGCGGTCGCCCATCGGAAGGCGAGGAGACCGGCGATCGCCGTGGCGCCGGCGCCCATCGCCGCCTCGGGCCGTTCGGCGAGCGTGAGCACGATGGACCACGTCGTGAGCGCGAGAAAGACGAGCGGTGTGGCGGGATAGCCCCAGGTGTGGTACGGCCGGGCGAGCGTCGGCTCGCGCACGCGCAGCACGAACACGCCGGCCACGCTGAGCGCCGCGAACACCGACAAGCCGAGCCCGACGAACGCGAGCAGCGCGTCGAAGGTGGCGGTCAGCGCCAGGATGCACCCGAGACCTGCTTGCAGGACGATCGCCGGCACCGGGCCCCGCCCGGGACGGCGGCGCGCCAGCGCCGCGAGCCGCGGGTGATCCTGCCCCATCGCTTCGGTGATGCGCGGCCCGGTCATGAGGAGCGCGCCCACCGTGGAGACGAGCCCGATCGCGATCAGCCCCGCCAGCAACCGGCCGCCGTGGGCGCCGAAGAGAGCCACGGCCGCCACCGCGCCGATGCGCTCGTCTGAGCGCGCGAGCACGGCCGCCGGCGCCGCGGTGACCAGCATCAGGTTCACGCCGAGATAGAGTGTCGTCACCAGCACGGTGCCGAGCACCAGCGCCCGCGGGACGTTGCGCTCCGGGGCGCGCACTTCCCCGGCCACGTACGCCGCGGCGTTCCAGCCGCTGTAGGCGTAGGAGACGTAGACGAGCCCGACGGCGAATGCGGGCGACCACGGCGAGGCGGTCTCGGCCGCCGGGGCGAAGAGCAGGCTCGTATCGGCTCGGGTGAGCCCGCCGGCGACGAACACGACGAGCAGCACGATCTTGCTGGCCGCCACGACGTTCTGGATGGCGCTGCCCGCGCGCACGTCGTGCGCGTGCACGAAGGCCGAGACCACGATGAGCGCCAGCGCGGCCGGCACGGGAGCGATCGTCTCGGGGCCGAGCGCCACCGCCAGATACTCGCCGAACGCGATGGCCGACGCGGCCGTCGGCGCCGCGAAGCCGGCCACCAGCGACGTGAAGCCGGCGACGAAGCCCACGGCGGGATGGTAGATGCGGCGGAGCAGCTGATACTCGCCGCCGTTGGCGGGCAGCGCCGCGACCAGCTCGGCGTACGAGAGCGCTCCGGTGAGCGCCGCACCGCCGCCGACGAGCCAGACCAAGAGCACCAGCGCCGGCGAGCCCAGGTCGCGCAGGAGAAACCCGCTGGTCGTGTAGACGCCGGTGCCCACCATGCTCGCCACGACGAGCAGAAGCGCCGTGGCGAGACCGAAGCGCCGGGTGGTGACCTCGCTGGTGGTTGCCGGGCCCGCGCGTCGCAGGGTAGTGGGCGTCATGAGCGTCCCCGGCATATCACGTGCGTGGCCGCACGCCTCGGCCGGCGCCCCGACGACGCTGCTCGCCCTCGTGGCGGTGCTGGCGAGCGGCCTGCGGCGCTGGGGCTCCCGGTAGCCAGGCCCGCCGGCGGCGAGTAGAAAAAAGGGGTCATGCAGAACCTCGACGCTCACGCGGCGGCCATCGAGCGCGACGGCTACACCATTCTCGAGCGCGTGATCGAGCCCGAGCTGGTGACGGCGCTGCTGCACGACCTGCAGCGGCTCGAGGAGGAGTTCGACGTGAAGCCGGCGCGCAACCTCTTCGAGGGCACCCGCACGGTGCGCATCTACAACCTGCTCGCCCACGGGCCGCTCTACGAGCGCATCCCGATCCATCCCGCGGTGCTCCCGCTGGTCGAGCGCGTGCTCGATCGCGGCTGCCTCGTCTCCTCCCTGTCGTCCATCGCCATCGATCCCGGCGAGCGCCCGCAGCCGATCCACGCCGACGACCAGCTCCTGCCGCTCCCGAAGCCGCACGTGCCCATCGTCTGCAACACCATGTGGGCGCTCACCGACTTCACCGAGGCGAACGGCGCCACGCGCCTCGTCCCGGGCTCGCACCACCGCGATCGGTCCCCCGAGATCGGACGCGAGTACGAGACGATCGCCGCGGAGATGCCGCGCGGCAGCGTGCTGGTCTGGAACGGCAGCCTCTGGCACGGCGGGGGCGCCAACCGCACCTCCCAGCGGCGCGTCGGCATCGCCATGAACTACTGCGCGGGCTGGATCCGCCAGCAGGAGAACCAGCAGCTCGGCCTCCCGCGCGAGACCGTGCGGCGCTTCCCCAAGCGGCTGCAGGAGCTGGTGGGCTACGGCGTCTACAACGGGCTCGTCGGCCACATCGACAAGCGCAGCCCCGCCTTTCTCCTCGGCGACCCGGAGGGCGACGGCGTCATCTGGGACAAGTACGCCGGCGTGAAGGAATGAGCCTCACCGCGCTCGCTGACCTGGCGCGCGCCGGGCGCATCGAGCTGCTGGTCACGCAGAACGTCGACGGCTTGCACGAGCGTGCCGGCATGCCGCCCGATCGCCTCATCACCATCCACGGCAGCGACGCGGCGGTCGTCTGTCTCGCCTGTGGCGCGCGGGCGGAGCGTGCCGTCGCCCAGCAGGCGTGGGAGCGCGGCGTGGCCGTCCCGTGCTGTCCCTGCGGCGGCCCGTGGAAGCCGGCCACGATCTCCTTCGGCCAGCCGCTGGTCGCCGCCGACCTCGAGCGCGCCTTCGCCGCGGCCGCCGTTACCGCCATCCTCACCGCGTCCGAGACTCCCTTCGCCGCCGCCACCTTTCGCCTGCACGAGCCGGTGGAACGCACGCTGCCGGCCCTGCGCGACCATCTTGTGCCGGCGGCCTGAATTGCGGCTCGGGTTGGTTGTATCGGCGGCGCGTGTCCCCCCACATGGCGGGTCATGACGTCGCGTCCCACTCGCCCGGAGTTCGCTGCGCTGTCGGCCGCCGACCGTGAGCGCATCCTCGACGGCTTCAACCGCAACAACCAGGCCTACTTCGGCGGGTATCTCGGCTACCGGTGCGTCGACGTGCGACCCGGCTGGGCGCGCCTCGAGGTCGAGAATCGCACCGCGCTCATGAACCCGGTCGGCGTGATGCACGGCGGCGCCAGCTTCGGGCTCGCCGACTCGGCGGTCGCGGCCGCGCTCATGACGATCTACGGCATCGGTACGCACGCGCTGCTCACCATCGAGATGAAGATCAACTATCTCGAGCCGATTCCCGCCGGGCTGGTCGCGGCCGAGGCGACGGTGCTGCGCGCGAGCCGGCGGAGCGCGTACGCGGAGGTCGACGTGCTGGCGGCCGGGCGGCTCGCCGCACGCGCCAGCACGACCTACATGATCAGACCGCTCCCGGCCGCCGGCTAGCAGCGCGCCGCGCGCGCCCCGCGCGGCGTGCGCTTTTGAACGCCGCCGCCGCGGCGATGGCGCTGCGGGCAGCTCTGGTGCGCCAAACGGTTGCTCGCCGCCATCGACGGACCGGGCCGCCGCACGATCGAGGCGCTCCGCGACGCCGACGCGGCGCTCGATGCCACGCTGCGCGACGAGACGCTGTCCTTGGGCGACGCCGGCGCGCTCGCCGGGCAGGTCCGGGAGCTGGCCGCCGCGCTGCAGACGCTGGCCCCCGAGGAGAAAGGCGGATGACGGGAAGGCGTCGTCGGAGGCGAGGAACACGGACGTGCGTTACCACCACGCCGCGGCCGGCGAGCCGGGCGGTCATTCGATCATCGTGGCGCGCAGCCGCGCCACCGCCTCGTCGGAGACGCCGGCGTGCCGGACGTAGTCGGCCGCCGACCCGAAGCGGGCCGTGAGCCGCTCGAGCAGCGTGAGCATCGTCTCCGGCTTCGCGTGGAGCGTTTCCGGCGGCAGCGTTTCCAGCATCCGGCGGTAGCCGTCGAGCGACATCAGCCGCTCGACGATGGCGTCGAGGTTGTCCTGCGTGGCCGCGTAGTCGGCGACGATCACCTCGTCGGGCACGTCGAGAAGCGCGAGCAGGATGGCCGAGATGACGCCGGTGCGATCCTTTCCCGCGGCGCAATGGAACACGGCCGGGCCGCCGGCGTAGGCGAGCCGCGTGATCACGGCGCCGATGCGGTCGGCCGCGAGCTCGGCCATGAGCGTGTAGCGGTCGGCGAGCGTGATCTCGGCGACCTCGGCGCGCCGCTCGCGCAGCTCGCCGTCGAAGAGCGGCAGGTGATGGAAGCGCAGCGGCTCGGCCGCCAGCATGCCGCGCCCCTCGGATGCCAGCTCGGCCGTCGAGCGCAGATCGATCACCTCGGCCAGCCCGAGCTCGTCGCGCAGCCGGCGGATGTCGGCCGCCGTCAACAGGTGGAGGCCGTCGCTGCGAAAAAGCCGGCGCCAGCGGACGCGGCGGCCCGCACGGGTCGGATAGCCGCCGAGATCGCGGAAGTTGAGGCAGCCCTCGAGGTCGATCCGCCGCTGCACCGGCGCGGGACTGTAGCACGCGCGTCGCCTGTGGCCAGCCACCTTGACTGGACGACGCCCGGCGCGGATTGTGCCGGGACATGGCGTCACGGATGGGCATCGTCCCGTTCTGGAAGGGCTATGAGCGGCGGACGGTGCTACGGACGGCGCAGCTCGCCGAGGAGCTGGGCTACGACTCGATCTGGGTACCCGAGGCGTGGGCCTACGAGCAGTTCCAGCTGCTCACCGAGATCGCCCTCGCCACCCGCACGCTGCGTCTCGCCACCGGCATCGCCAACGTCTTTAGCCGCTCCCCGGGGCTGCTCGCCATGAGCGCCGCGACGCTCGACGAGATCTCCGAGGGCCGCGCCATTCTGGGCCTCGGCACCAGTGGGAAGCTCGTCGTGGAAAACTTCCATGGCGTGCCGTACACGAAGCCGCTCACGCGGCTCGCCGACACGATCGCCGTCTGCCGGACGCTCTGGCGCGGCGGCCGGCTCGAACCCGAGCTTGCCGCCACGATGCAGCTCCGGCACTTCAAGCTCGAGATGACGCCGCGCCGGCCCGACATCCCCATCTACGTGGCCTCGCTACAGGAGAAGGCGATCCGTCAGATCGGCCGCCTCGCCGACGGGTGGGTGCCGACCTTCTGGCCCTACCGCCATTTCCGGGACGGCATCGCGCTGATCGAGGACGGGGCGCGTCAGGCGGTCCGCGATCCCAAGACCATCGAGGTGGCGCCCTTTCTGGCGGTCGTGCCGCTCGACGACACGGCGGCCGCGCGCGCCATGGTGAAGCCGCTGGTGTCGTTCTACATCGGCGGCATGGGCACGTACTATCACGCGCTCTTCTGCCGCTACGGCTTCAAGGAGAATGCCGACCTGGTGCGTGACCTCTATCAGAAGGGCGACCGCAAGCAGGCGGCGGCCGCGGTGAGCGACGAGCTGATCGACGCCATCGCGATCTGCGGACCGCCCGAGCACTGTCGAGAGCAGCTCGCCGAGTGGCGCCGCCACGGCATGGGCAGCGCGCTGCTGAACCTGCCCACCGGCGTGCCGTTCGAGATCACCGAGCACATGCTGCGCGCGGTGGCGCCGGGATAGCGCGGCATGCGTCGCTGGTCGTCTCTCCAGGGCGGGCTGCTGATCGCGCTGGCGGTGACGACGCTGGGGCTCGGGTGGCAGGCGAGCCGGCTCACGATCGAGTCCGACAACCGCTCGCTCACCGTGCGCCGCCCCGACGAGGTGGCGCGCGAGGCGCGCTTTGCCGCGACCTTCGGGCGGGACGACGATCTGCTCCTCGCGGTGGTCCATCCGCGGCTGCTCGCCGCCGAGGGACTCGAGTTCGTGGATGCCCTCGCCGCCGAGATCCGCACGCTGCCGGGCGTCGCCGCGGTCTATGCGGTGACCGACGTGCGGACCGTCGTCCCGGGCGCGGCCGGCGCCACCGTCGTGCCGCTCCTGCCGCGTCCCTGGGACGGGCAGCGGGTGGCGGCGGCGCTCGACCGGCATCTCGAGACGACGGGGCTGCTCGTCTCCGCCGACCGTTCGACCGCGGGCATCCTGATCGAGCTCGCGCCCGGCGACGACGTGCCGGGGCTGGTGGTGCCACGGCTGCGGGCCTTGATGGAGGCCCGTCGCGCGCCCGGCGTCGCGCTGCATCTCACCGGCATCGCGGCGCAGAAGTACGACGTCAACGCGTTCATCGCCGCCGATCAACGCCGCCTGGTGCCGCTGGCGGTAGCGACCCTTGCGGCGGTGCTGCTAATGTTCTTCCGCCGCCTGCTCGGCGTGGCGCTGCCGCTCGCCGTGATGGGCGCGACGGTCGTGTGGACGCTCGGGCTCTACCGGATGGCCGGGCTCGAGCTGAACGCGATCACCGGGCTGCTGCCGCCCGTGCTGATGGTGCTGTCGCTGGCCCCGAGCGTGCATCTCATTGCGGCGTGGTCCGAGGCGCCCGCGTCCGACGGACGGGCGCGGATGGCGGCCGCGCGCCGGCGCGTCGCGTTTCCGATCTTCTTCTGCACGCTCACTACGGCGTGCGGCTTCGCCTCGCTGGCGACGAGCCCGATGCCGGCCGTGAGAACCTTCGGGATCTTCACGGCCATCGGCGTCGTCGTGGCGTTCGCGCTCGCGATGACGCTCGTGCCGTTCGTGCTGGCACGGGCACGGCCGCCGGCGACGGTCTCGGGCGGCACGCACGAGGCGGTCGAGCGCGTGCTCGCCTACTTCGCGACGCTCGCCGTGCGCACGCCGAGACGCGTCGTGCTCGCCTTCTCGGCGGTCACGGCGATCGCAGCGGCCGGCCTGCCGCTGGTGCGCAACAACACCGACCTCGTGCGCTTTCTCCGGCCGGCGGCGCCGCTCTACCGCGACACCATGGCGGTCGACGCGCGGCTCACCGGACCGAACACGCTCGACTTCGTAGTGACGCGCCGGGACGGCCGCCCGCTCACGGGCGCCGACGACGTGGCACGCATGGCGGCCTTCGAGGCGGCCGCGAAGCGGGCGGCCGAGGTGAGCGGTGTGAGCAGCATCGTGCCGGTGCTGGCGCGGCTGCAGGGGGCGGAGGAGGGCGGCGCGCCGCGGCTGCCGGAAAGCGACGTCGACGCGGCGTACCTCTTCGACCTCTTGGCCGCGAACGAGGATCCCGGGCTGCTGCGAAAGCTGCTCGCGCCGGACGCGCGAGCCGTGCGCTTCAACGTGCGCGTGCACGCGGTCGGCACCGCCGTGGCCGCCCCGCTGGCGGCGTCGCTCCTCGACGAGGCGCGGCGCGCCTTCGGGCCCGGCTACGAGGTCTACCCGACGGGCGCGTTCTACCGGGTCGCGCTCGACTCGAACGAGCTGGTCGAGACCCAGGTGCGGAGCTTCGGGCTCGCCCTGGTGCTCGTGTTCGCCGCCATCGGCGTGCTCTTCCGCTCGCTCGCGCTGGTCGTGCTGGTGGCGGTGGCGAACGTGATGCCGATCGTGTGGACGGGCGGGCTCATGGGGTTCGCGGGCATCGACCTCAGCACCGGCACGGCCATGATCGCCTCGTCGGTGCTGGGGGTGGTGGTGGACGACACGATCCACTTCCTCACGGCATTTCGGCGCGCCGTCGGGAGCGACGTGGCGGCGGCCGTGCGGCAGGCGGTGCACGACGCCGGGCCGGCGCTGCTGGTGAACAACGTCGTGCTGATCCTCGGATTCTGGGTGGGGGCGTTCGGCAGCTTCGAGCCGACCATCATGTTCTCGGTGCTCTCCGGCCTCACCATGCTGACCGCGATGGTCTGCGATCTGCTCCTCACCCCGGCCTTGCTGGTGCTGCTCGGGCGGGCCGCAGCGCGCCGGCGGGCGGGAGTCGCGGCGGCGGGGATTGCCGTGCTCGCCGCGGCCGCGAGCTCGGTGCGCGCCGAGGTCGTGGTCGTGCCCCCGGCGTTGGCGCCGGCGCTCGAGGCCGCGGGGGAGCGGCGGTGGG
>DATMAZ010000056.1:0-49270 GCA_035559675.1 Candidatus Limnocylindria bacterium | reverse complement strand
GGCGGCGGCCACGGCGCGGACGCCGCCCGTCACCGTCGCGGTGGTGCAGGGCGGCCTCGCGGACTACGCGCGACTCCGCGAGGCGCACGGCAGCTTCGAGGCGACGCGCCGCATTCTCAATCGCTACTTCGCCCTGTCGGGCGAGGCGGCGGAGGGCGCGCAGCTGCTGGTGTGGCCCGAAACCGTCTATCCGACGACCTTCGGCCGGCCGAAGTCCGAGGACGGCGCCACCTTCGATCGCGCGCTCGCCCGCTTCGTGTCGAGCGTCGGCATGCCGCTCGTCTTCGGCGGCTACGACGCCGCCGAGGACGGCGTCGAGTACAACGCCGCGATCGTGCTCGAACCGGCCGGCGCCGGCGGCAGCGTCACGTTCGACGCGTACCGCAAAACGTGGCTGTTTCCGCTGACCGAGCGCGTGCCGGCGCTGCTCGACCGCCCGGCCGTGCGAGCGTGGCTCCCCTGGCTCGGCACCTGGCAGCGAGGCGACGGCCCGCTCGTGCTGTCGGTGCGCCCGAAGAACGGCGCGCCGATCCGCATCGTGCCGCTCGTCTGCTACGACGCGGTGGTGCCGGCGCACACGCGGGCCGCGGCGCTCGACGGCGGCGAGCTGATCGTCACGCTCTCCAACGACGCCTGGTTCCGGCGCGGCCCCGGCACCTGGCTCCATCTGGCGGCGTCCGTTTTCCGCACGATCGAGACGCACCGGCCGCAGGTGCGCGCGACCACGACCGGCATCTCGGCGGTGATCGACGCCAGCGGCGAGCTCCGCCGCACGGCCGGGCCCGGCGAGCGCGCCGTGCTGGTCGAGCCGGTGGTCCCGCTGGCGCTGCCGCCCACCGTGTCGATGCGCCTCGGCGACTGGGTGTCCCCGGCGCTGTCGCTGGCGGCGCTGCTCGCGTTGGCGGCCGGCGGGCATCAGCGCTCGGGCAGCACGCAGAACGCGCCCTCGCTGAAGCCCGCGGGTGCAACGTCGAAGACGCGGTTGAAGCGCGCGCGATACTCGTTTCGTAGCGGGGGAGATCCAGCAGCTGCTGCTCGGATAGGCCCGCTGCTCTGCCGACGGCAGAGCCGATGTCCAGTCAAAGAGGCAGCCGATGGCGCGGCGTCCGCATCGGCGTCGTCTTCCAGCTTGGCGGCGAGTGAGCCCGCGGGCTACGCCGGGTCGCGCAGCCGGTAGATGGCGCGGTGGCGCGCGGCGAGCGCGGGACGATCGGGACGGAGGAAGAGGGCTACGTCCAGGTCGACGAACTCGTGGCCGCCGCGTGCGAAGAGATCGGCGATGCGCGCTTCGACCACGAGCCGCGCGTCGCGGGGCACCGCTGCGAAGTGGCGCACCTCGCTCTGCACGTGGATCCACGGCCCGAGCCTCACGTTGGCTGCCAGCACCCAGTTGGCGCAGCCGAGCGTGAAGGCCGGATTGGCCCAGCCGCCGCGATCCGGCCGGATGAGGTCGGGCATGACGTCGAGCTCGCGCGAGGTGCGGTCCAGCTCGCCGCTCGCGCGCCACTCGAGCTCCAGCGCTCCCATGCCCGTCTCGCGCAGCCGCTCGAGCGCCTCGCGCGACGCCTCGGGACGCGCCTCGGCGCGCGGCGCCGGCGGATCGCCCCGCCGCACGGGCGGTGCTGTCGCCTCGGCGGCGAGCGACACGCGCCCGCTGCCGCACACCGTCTCGGCGTGGTCGCGCACCTCGCCGCGGTAGGCGGCGTCGCCCTCGGGGTGGACGTCCACGGTGAACGCGCCGCGATCGTAGAGCGGGCGATCGAGCCGGATGGTGGCTGCGCCGTGCGCGAGGAAGTCGAGACCCCACGCCTCGACCGCCGGCTGCACGAGGTAGGCGTAGACGGTGACGCCGGGAACGAGCCCGCCCCGGAAGCCGTAGCGGCGTGCGACCTCGTCGGAGTGGATGCGGTTGTCGGAGGCGGTCGCCTGGTTGTAGGCGATGCCGCTCCAGCGCGTGGGCCGGCGGGGGGACTCCATGGCGCGGCGACTCTACCGCTTGCTAGAGTCTGCTGCGATGGGCGCGGGGATCACGGCGGACGCGCGAGGGGGCCTCGCCGGGCTGCGGGTGGTGGCCTTCGAGAGCCGGCGGGCGGACGAGATCTCGCGGCTGATCGCGCACCACGGCGGGCTGCCCGTCTCTGCGCCGTCCATGCGCGAGGTGCCGCTCGCCGAGAACCCGACGGCGGCGGCATGGGCCGAGCGGCTGCTCGCCGGCGGGATCGACGTCCAGCTCTTCCTCACCGGCGTCGGCACGCGCGCGCTGCTCAAGCTGGTCGCCGAGACGTTCGACGCGGACGCCGTCTGCGCCGCGCTCGCCCGCATCGTGACCGTCGCCCGCGGCCCGAAGCCGGTGGCGGCACTGCGCGAGTGGGGGCTCGCGCCGTCGCTGCGCGTGCCCGAGCCCAACACCTGGCGCGAGCTGCTCGCCACCCTCGATGCGGCCACGCCGGTGGCCGGCAAGACCGTGGCGGTCCAGGAGTACGGGGTGCCGAATCTGGAGCTGCTCCGCGGGCTCGACGAGCGCGGTGCGGTGGTGCTGCAGGTGCCGGTCTACGCCTGGGACCTGCCCGCCGACACGGCGCCGCTCCGCGCGGCGGTGCGCGCGATCGCGGCCGGCGAGGCCGACGTGCTGATGTTCACCACCGGCCGGCAGATCGAGCACGTGCTGCGGGTCGCGCGGGAGGAGGGCGTCGAAGACGGCGTGCGCCGTGCGCTCGCCCGCCTGGTGGTGGCGTCGATCGGCCCGGCATGCACGCAGGCGCTCGGCGCCGCGGGCGTGCCCGTCGACGTGCAGCCCGCGTCGCCGAAGATGGGGCCGCTGGTCGCTGCCACCGCGGCCGTGGCGCGCGCCCGGCTCGCCGCCAAGCAGCACGAGCGGCCCCCGGTGGTTGTGGTCACGCCCGCGCCGGCGCCCGGGGCGGCGCTGCACGACTCGCTGCTGATGCGCGCGCTCCGCCGCGAGCCGGTGCCGCGCACGCCCGTGTGGCTCATGCGGCAGGCGGGCCGATACCTGCCGAGCTATCGGGCGCTGCGGGCGAAGGTCGGGTTGCTCGAGCTCTGCAAGCGGCCGGAGCTGGTCTGCGAGGTGACGGTGGACGCCGTGCGCCAGCTCGGCGTGGATGCGGCCATCATCTTTTCCGACCTGCTCGTGCCGCTCGAGGCCATGGGCGCGGCGGTCGAGTTCGTGCCGGGCAGCGGCCCGGTGGTGGCCGCACCGCTGCGCGAGAGCGAGGACCTCGAGCGCATCGGCGCGCCGGCGCCCGGCGCGCTCGACTTCGTGTGCGAAGGCGTGCGGCTCGCCCGCGCGGCGCTCCCGCCCGACGTGCCGCTGCTCGGCTTCGCCGGCGCGCCGTTCACGCTCGCTGGCTACCTCATCGAGGGCGGCACGTCGCGCGCCTACGAGCACACGAAGCTGGTCATGTATCGTGACGAGAGCCGCTGGCATCTCCTGCTCGAGCGGCTGGCGCGCAGCATGGGCGCGTTCCTCGCCGCGCAGCACGCCGCGGGTGCGCAGGCCGTGCAGGTCTTCGACACGGCCGCGGGCTGCCTCTCCCCCGGCGCCTACCGCCGCTTCGTGCTGCCGCACACGCGCACGCTGCTCGGCGTGCTGCGCGAGGCCGCGCCGGGGATGCCCGTCATCCTGTTCGCCACCGGCGCCGCCGGGCTGCTGCCCGTGCTGCGCGAGGCCGGCGCCGATGCCATCGGCATCGACTGGCGCATCGACCTGGATGACGCCTGGCGCACGATCGGCTACGACACCGCCGTGCAGGGCAATCTGGATCCGTCCGTGCTGTTCGCCGAGCCCGCGGAGATCCGCGCGGCGGCGGCGGACGTGCTCGCGCGCGCCGGGGGCCGCCCCGGCCACGTCTTCAACCTGGGCCACGGCATCCTGCCGCGCACGCCCGTCGACAATGTCCGCCGGTTGATCGACGCGGTCCACGAGCACGGCGCACGCGAGGGACAGCTCCGATGAAGCTCGGATTCATGCTCGGCTACTGGATGCCCGACCCCTTCGACCCGCTCGAGTGGGCGCTCGAGGCCGAGCGGCTCGGCTACCACTCCATCTGGGCGGGCGAGGCATACGGCTCCGACGCCATCACGCCGCTCGCCTGGATCGGCTCGCACACCTCGCGCATCAAGCTCGGCACCAGCGTCATCCAGATCTCGGCGCGCACGCCGGCGTGCGTGGCGATGACGGCGATGACGCTGGACCACCTCTCCAAAGGCCGCTTCATGCTGGGGCTCGGCGTCTCGGGCCCGCAGGTCGTGGAAGGCTGGTACGGCCAGCCGTTCCCGCGGCCGATGGAGCGCACGCGCGAGTTCGTGGCGCTGGTGCGCCAGATGCTCCGCCGCGAAGGGCCGGTCACCTTCCAGGGCCGGCAGTACCAGCTCCCGCTCGACGGCGGCGCGCGCCTCGGCAAGCCGCTCAAGCTCATCACCAAGCCGCTGCGTCCCGACATCCCGATCCTGATCGGCGCCGAGGGGCCGAAGAACATCCGCATGACGACCGAGATCGCCGACGGCTGGCTCCCGCTCTACTACTCGCCGTACCGGCCCGAGGTGTATGCCGAGTCCCTGCAGCAGCTCAAGCCCGGCTTCGAGATCGCCTGTCCGGTGACGGTGTCGGTGCACCGCGACCTCGCGACGGCGCTGATGCCGATCAAGTGGATGCTGGCGTTCTACATCGGCGGCATGGGCGCCAAGGAGAAGAACTTCCACCTGAACCTCGTCGGCCGCTTCGGCTACGAGCGCGAGGCGGCGACCATCCAGGAGCTGTTCCTGGCGGGCAAGCGCGAGGCGGCGGCGGCCGCCGTGCCCGACCGGTTCGCCGACGAGATCTCCCTCGCCGGCCCGCCGGAGCGCATCCGCGACCGCTTGCAGGCGTGGAAGGAGAGCAAGGTGACGACGCTGATCGCCGGCACGCGCGACAAGGCGGCGCTGCGCCTGCTCGCCGAAGCGAACGCGTAACGCAGCAGCGCCGGCGGCGCACGCGGCCCGCACGCTCTCCATGCGTTGTGCCATGCGGGACGCCGTCGCCCCGGCTTGCGGTCCCGCGCAGGCGAAGTCGACCTAGGCACACGTGTGTCGGGCCGTTACGCTCGATTGTCATGACGATGCGCGCGTGGGCGGTCGGGCTGGCTTTCTTGGTGGCGACGGTGGTGGCGGCGGGGGCGGCGCCGCCGCGCGTGCGTGCGAAGGACCCCGCGCTGGCACGGCTGGCGCGCGGCGTACCCGCCGGCGGCCGCTTGCGGGTCGACGGGCTCCGGCTCGACGGCCGAGGCGTCGCGCTCGATCTCGAGCGCTTCGAGGTCTGGGCCCCCGACGCCGAGGTGTGGGTCGGCGGCGTTCGCCGCAACGCGCCCGAGACGGCTTACTTCCGCGGCACGGTCGCCGGCGAGCCCGATTCGCTCGTCTTCCTGGCAGTCCGGTCCGGCGACGCGGTGGGCGGTCTCGTGTTCCGCGGCGGCGCGTACCACAGCCTCGGCCGCGCGCGCCGCTCCGGCGCGCTGCGTGCTCGGAAAGTCGATCTCTCGAGCGTCGAGGGTGTGCCGTTCGGCTGCGAGACCGACGCGCTGCCGGCGGTCCCGCAGGCTTCGGCGCTGGTGATGGCCGAGCGCGCCGTGGCCGCCGCCTCGAGCGCCGCCTACACGGCGCGCATCGCGGTCGAGACCGACTACGAGTACTTCGCCAAGTTCGGCAGCGCGGGCGCCGCGCTCGACTACATGGGCGACCTGATCGGATATGCCTCGGTCGTGTACGCGCGGGAGGTGAACACGAGCCTCGTCATCTCCTGGTCGCGCCTCTGGACCGGCGGCGCGGCGAGCGACCCGTGGACCGTCACCAGCGGTACGAGCGGGGCGCTCAACGAGTTCCTCACGTACTGGCGCGCCAACATGGGCGGCGTCGACCGGACCGTCGCGCACATGCTCTCGGGCAAGGGCTTGGGCGGCGGCATCGCGTACCTGAGCGTGCTCTGCGACCAGCAGTACGGCTACGGGCTGTCGGGCAACATCGACGGCAGCTTCTCCTGGGACGGTGACGCGACCCACGACCCCGCCAACGTGGTGTGGGACATCATCGTGGTGAGCCACGAGCTGGGCCACAACTTCAGCTCCCCGCACACGCACGACTACTGCAACTACGGCGGCAACGTCGAGCCGGTCGACCGCTGCTATCAGGGCTGCGCCGGCACCGGGACGGGGCTGCCCGCCTGCACCGCTACCCCCACGGCGTTCGGCGGCGGCAAGGGCACGATCATGAGCTACTGCCACCTCCTCTCGGGCGGCTACCGCAACATCGCCATGACGTTCGGCCAGGGGCACCCGTGCGGCGAGCAGCCGGACCGCGTGGCCGCGCAGATGCGGGCGCACGTCGTGCAGCGCGCCGCATCGTTCCCGAGCTGTCTCGCGCCGGCCGCCACCTGCGGCAACGGGGTCGTGGAGGCCGGGGAGGTGTGCGAGCCAGGGGTGCTCGGCGGCGCCACCTGCGCGACGTTCGGCTGCACGGGCGGCACGCTGGCCTGTAACGACACCTGCGGCGACTACGATCTCGGCGCCTGCACCGGCTGCCCGCCCTGCGACCGCGACGGCGTCTGCGAGGCCGGCGAGGACTGCGCCGGCTGCCCCGGCGACTGTCCGGGTGGCACCACCTCCGGCGCCGTGTGCGGCAACGGCGTGTGCGAGGCCGGCAACGGCGAGGACTGCGTGGCGTGTCCGGCCGACTGCGCGGGCGTGCAGAGCGGCAAGCCGAGCGGGCGCTGGTGCTGTGGCGCCGGCGGCGGCGCGGGGCCGGTTCCCTGCTCGGACGCGCGCTGCACGGCGAACGGCCGCGTCTGCACCACGGTGCCGAGCGTGCCGGACGACTACTGCTGCGGCGACGGCGCCTGCACGAGCGGCGAGAGCTGCAGCACCTGCCGGCTCGATTGCACGCTCGGCGCCGAGCTGTGCACGGGCCTCGTGGACGAGGACTGTGACGGCGCCATCGACTGCGCCGACGGCCAGTGCAGCACCCACGAGGCCTGCCAGGCGACCTGCGCGCCGTCGGGCGCGGCCTGCACGGCGAACGCCGAGTGCTGCTCGCAGGCGTGCGTCACCAAGGGCAAGAAGCGCAAGTGCCAGTGAGCGCCCGCCTCACGGCGGCGGCGGGCAGGTAGCGGGCGGCGGCGTGCGCTTGGCGGCGAGGAAGCGGCCTGGCCGGTCGCTCTTCACCGTCGAGCCGAGCGGGCCCTGCGGGCGGGCGGGGGCTGCGGCGCACCAGCCGGCGTCGTCGAAGACGGCGCCGGGGACGAGGCGCACGGCGACGCGGCCCTGCGCCGGCTCGTTCAGCGAGTAGGCGAAGTCGCCGCGCACGCGCAGCGTGTCGCGCTTGAGCAGCACGCTGGCCGGCGGCTCGCCGGGGCCAACGTCCTTGCTGCGGAAGCGATATCCCTTGGGCCTGTCCTCCGAGCCGACGGCCCGCCAGCCGGCGGCGGGGAGCACGCGGACCGCGAGGTCATCGGTGAACTGCGCGTTGGCCAGCACGAGCGTCGCGCCGTGGGCGGTCGGGTCGAGGGCCGAGCCGCGCGGCGGCGGTACGATGCGGTTCGCGGCGTCGTCCTTGGGCGTGCGGGCCGTGAACCGCAGCCGCGCGGTAACCGGCGCCTTCTTGGCCGCCGTGAGGCGCAGCGCCGTCGTGCGCACGAGCGTCTGCCCGAGCGTGAGCGGCGGTCCTCCGGGCGTGTCGTTGCGGTCGGCGGGATCGCTGCCCGCGTCGAGCTCGTCGCGGTCGAGGTAGCCGTCTTCGTCGCGGTCGACCGCATGGCGCGCGCCGGCGCCGAGGGGCACGCAGGTGAACGTCACCTCCTGGCCGGCCATCGCGGCCTGCGCTTTGAGCGCATCCAATGCCAGCGGCGGCTCCGCGAGGCGGTCGCTCAGGAACGACCCGTCCGCGCGTCGGAGCCACCCGCGCGCTTCGCCGTCCACGACGCCGTGCGCGACGAGATCGCACTCGTGCTCCGCGGCGCGTGCGGCGAGCAGGTCGACGTGCGGGGCGGCCGCAGCGGCGTTGCTCGCGCGGAGCGTCACCTGCTGGCCGACCACCGGCGCGAGCTCGGCGTCGAAGACGAACAGGAACTGCTCGAGCAGCCGCCGCTCGACGTCGTTCAGCCGGAACTGCGACTCCTGCAGGAACCGAAAGATCGTGTCGGTGGAGCCGTCGTGCGTGAAGCCGAAGCCGCGGATCTGCGGGCCGCTGCTCCCGATGGGCGCGGAGAACATGCCGACCTTCTGGTACATGTTGCGCAGGTGCGGGATCTTGAAGAGCTGCACGCGGTCGCCCTGCAGCGCGGTGAGGCCGTCGGTGCCGAAGAGCCCGTCGCGCGGCGCCAGCACGTGGCAGCCGACGCAGTCGTCGTCGAGGTCGGTGACGCGGCCGAAGTACAGCTCGCGCCCGGCGTTCTGCTCCGGCGTGAGCGAGCCGTCGAGCGCGCGCACGGGATTGGGCGGCGAGGTGATGGACAGCGCGAACGCGGCGAAGCGCGCCATGTCCTCCTCGAGGATGGGGCCGTCACGGCCGAGCAAGCTCTCGAAGGCGCCGAGGAACGCCATGAAGGCCTGCGTCTCGTCGAGCGGATCGCCGCCCTCCACGCTGCCGCCGGTGCGGTCGCCGCGCCAGTGCATCGGCCCGTGCCGAGCCATGCCGCGCAAGGTCTGGGTCGTCATGGGCCCCTTGAGCGGATGGAAGGGCGTGGCGATGCCGATGTGGAGCGGGTTGCGGTTTGGGACCACCTCGCCGTCGGGATTGCCGAGATCCCACGCGAGCTGGTCCATGTCGCCGAAGACGTGGCAGCTCGCGCACGACGCTTCGCCGTTGCTCGAGGTCGCGCGCGCATCGTAGAGGAAGCGCCGGCCGTCGCGGACGCTCGCGGGCTCCGGGTTGTGCAGCGGGTGATGCGCGATCTCCTGGCGCGCCGCCGGGTCGAGCACGGAGACGGCGTTGTCGAAGCGGGTGAGCACGTAGAGGCGGTCGTGAGTGGCGTCGTGGACAACGCCGGTCGGCCCGCCGCCGCTCAGGGCGATGTGGTCGGCGGGATCGGGCGTGAACGAGCCGGCCGCCAGCGCCGCCGTGTCGATGATGCCCACCACGCCCGACCCGAACGCCGCCACCCAGAGCGTGGCGCCGTCGGGGCTCACCGCCATGCCGAGCGGCTGCGCGAGGCTGCGCTCGGCCACGCCCGGCGGGCTCGGCACGACGGCGTAGTCGATGTGCGGGTTCACATGCCGGGGCACGACCGTGTCGCCGTCGAGGATGGTCACCCGCGCCTCGTGGAGGTGCCCGCGGACCGTGCTGCCGCCGGTCGTGCCGGGCCCCTCGAAGCGGGTCTCGTTCCGCGCCTCGGTGTTGGACACGTACACCGCGCCCGATACCGGGTTCACGGCCATGCCGAAGAGCGTCGTGCCGACGTGCGCGAACGTGCCGGTGGTCTCGAGCGTGGCGGCGTCGATCCGGAAGACATCCTCGTCCGGCAGCTCGAAGCCGATGGCCTCGTCCCAGACGCGGCCGAGCGGGTCGTACCAGTGGCCGGCCGCGGGATCGAAGCGCACGATGAGCCCCGTCTCGGGCCCGGGAACGCCGGCGGCGTTGGTGCGCGGTCCGGGCAGCCCGCCCGGGATGCTGCGGCCGTTCACGTTGCACGGCGGCGCACTCGGCCCGCCGTCGCATACCAGCGCCTCGCTCACCGTCGTGGTCTGGTTCCCCGAATGGAAGACGGCGACGTACACGGTGGCGCCGTCCGGCGTGGCGGCGAGCGCGCGCGGCGTGTCGCCGAACAGCGTCAGCACGTCGAGCGGCGTGCCGCCGAGCGCCGTGTCGTCCGGCGCGGCGGCGTCGAACACCCAGACGTCGGCCCGGCCGACTCCCGGCGTGGTGAGATCCGCGCCGCCCGGGCGGTGCTGGCCGCGATGCGCGGTCGTGACGAAGGCGCGCTCGCGCTCGGGGCCCGCGAACACGATGTCGCGCGGCTCGTCGCCGACCAGCAGCGTGCGCACCACGCGCGGCGCGGGTCCGTCGAGCGTGACCACGCTCACGCTGTCGGAGAGGTGGTTCACCACCCAGGCTTCGTCGTTCGTGCGCGCGGCGACGGCGACCGGCTCGAGGCCGACGGCCACCGAGCCGCGGTGGTGCAGCCCGTCGGCGTCGACGTCGAACACCTCCAGGCGGCCGTCCGGCGTGTTGACGGCCAGAAGCCGCGTGCCGTCCGGCGTGAGCGCCAGCGGACGAACCTGGCCGCTCTCGAAGGTGACGAACGCGGCGGCGGCAGGCGACGCGACGGCCGCAAGGAGAGCGATCACCAGCGCGAGCATCTCTTGCGCGTACTACCCGAGGGCGGCCCGCGAGGAAACGCCCGATCGCTGGAGGATGATCACCTGCGACAATTTGTCACTTCCCTCGAGGCGAGGGGCTGTGCATTATGCGGGACGCGATGCGGTACGCAGGATGGCGGGCGCTGCTCGCGACCCTGGTGATCGCGGGAGCTGGAGTCTCCGCGGCGGCGCACGTCCGCCTGCCAGTCTCGGCGACGGCGGGTGACGTCCGCTTCGACGACCCGGCGCCGGCCGGCATCAGCTACGAGTGGACCGTGTCCCTCGCCAAGCGGCAGACGGCCGAGCTGGTGCGCTTCGTGGGCGCGCTCGCCTGGAACGAGCCGTCGCAGCCGGTGGGTGCCAAGGGATGGACCCACTGGTCCGACTGGGTGGCGCTGGAGCTCGCCGCGCCGGCCACCGTGAAGATTGTTGTCACGGCCCAGCAGGGCGTGGTGGGGCCGGCGGGCCTCATGCGCTCGGCGCTGGTGCCCGCGGTCTCGCTCTACGACGGCTGGGACGAGACCACGGAGAACGAGGCCCACACCTACAACGCCGTCGGCAACTTCTGGGCGGCGATGCAGTATCTCGCCAGCGCCGCCAACGAGAAGGGGAGATCCGTCGTTACGCTCAAGCGCAAGCTCCCGGCCGGCCGCTACAGCATCGCGATCGGCGGCAATCCGCCGTCGCTCGGGGGCGCCAGCGCGTATCCGACGAGCGACTGCGATCCGGCCGACGAGATCTGCTACCGGTACACCGGCTTCCACGGCTACCGCGCCAAGATCACCGCCAAGTAGCGCCAGGCAGAACCGGGCCATGCTCGCGCGATGCCCGCCGGTCGACTGGTGCTCCGGCATGCAGACGCGCACGCAGGTATCCAGCCGAGGACGCTGCAGGACCGTGGCGGCGATTCTGTTAGGTGGCGTACCGGCGGCGTGTTAATTAGGGGGCCGCATGCGCATCCACCGGCTCGCGATCGCCTTGGCCGTCGTTCCGTTGCTGCTCGGGCGTGCGTCCGCCCAGCTCGTGCTCGTCGACCAGTTCGACCCCGACGTGGGGCCGCTGGTGGCGGCGGCGTACGACTCCTCGAGCGTGCGGCTGTGGGTCTATCCGGCGTCGGGCGACACGATCAACAGCTACACGACGGCCGGCGTCTTCGTGTCGTCGATCCCGCGCCCGGGCGAAGCGGCAAACGCCTTCGATCTGGACATCGCGCTCACGGCCCTCACGCTAGACGGCGTCGACCTGCCGGTCGCCACGCTGCTCGCGATAAACGGCGAGACGGGCGTGGCCGAGGTGTACGCCGTGGACAAGGGCAACGGCACGGTGCTCGCGATCCTCACGACCGCGTTCGGCGACGGGCACGTGGTGGGCGGAGCCTGGCATCCGCAGCGACGCTCGCTCTTCTTGGTAGCCGGCCAGAACGACCCGACGACGCCCAACCGCGTCGCCGAGATCGATCCGGCCACCGGGGCGGTGTTGAACGACTTCGGCGTCGGTGACGGGTTCGTCATGAACTTCGGCGACCTGGCCATCACGTCGGAGGGAGCCCTCGTGCTGGTGAGCGACGCCGCGAGCTTTGCCCGCGTGCTGACGCCCGAAGGCGAACTCGTGCTCGACCTGCCGCTTCCGGGCGGCGTGACCGGCGTGAGCGGGCTCGGCCTCGACGACGGCAGCCCGCAGGCGTTCCTCAGCAGCACCGGCGGGCAGGTTTTCCACGTGAGCGCGGCCAGCTCGACCACCACGACCACCAGCACCACCACGACCACGTTCGCCACCACGAGCACGACGGTGCCCACCACCACGTCGACGAGCAGCCTTGCGACCACCGTCACGTCCACCTCGTCGACCACGACCACCACGGTCGCGACCGTGCCGTGCGAGCTGCTCGGCGCGAAGAAGCTGCTGCTCCGCGCCCGAGACGGCGGGGCGAAGAAGAGCGTCATACTGCTGGCGTCCGACACGCGGATCACGCTCGGCGACGGCAACGGCTCCGCCGACGACCCGGTGCTGTACGGCGGCACGCTGCGCATCGTGTCCGCGGCCGGCGACGGCTTCGACGACACCTACGCGCTGCCGGCGGGTCGCTGGAGCTACAAGAAGCAGGTCGGCCGCAACCTCGGCTACCGGTTCTGGCCGACGTCGCCCATCAAGTCGGTGCTTGTCCAGCCGCAGAAGCGCATCAAGGTCGTGGCCAAGGGCACCGGGCTCGGGCACACGCTCGGCGCCGACCCGCAGCCGGTCGACGTCGTGCTGCGGATCGGCGGGCACTGCTACTGCTGGCGGTTCGGCGGCGAGGTCACCTTCAAGGCCGGCAAGAAGTGGCTGGCGAAGGGGGCCGCGGCCCCCGGCGCGTGCGGCGCCGGGGCCAGTCTGACTCACGGCGTGCCGATCAGGTAGTAGTTGTAGCGCTGCCCGAACATCGAGCTCGGGAAGGACACGCTGGACGGCAGGCCCTGGGCGAAGTCGCGGAAGTCGTACATCGCCGGGGCGTTCGGCACGCTGGTGTCGAGGCCGACCGAGGCGTCTCCGTCGTACATCGCCATCAGCCAGTAGGTGCCGGCCGCAATGGGCGTCGGCGTCACCGGCATCTCGACGCGCCCGGGCACGAGCTGCGTCGGCGCGGTGCCGACGACGAGCGTGGTCGGGACGCCGCCGCTGTTCCGGTAGAGCCCGAGGAGCACGCGGGGACCCCCGGCCTTGGCGATCACGGCGAGGTGGGTGACGGTGATGGGCGTCGAGACCTGCACGGGGCTCCCGAGGAGGAAGCCCGGGCTGTGGCTGCTGGCGCCGGCGAACTCGGTGGCGTGCCCGAACGTCAAGGTCACGAGCGTGGTTGAGGTGGTGCTGCTCGTCGACGTGGAGGTCGAGGTCGTCGACGTGGAGGTCGAGGTCGGCGGCGTGGTGGTCGTGGTCGTGGTGGTCTCGGGCGGCAGCGGCTGCGTGCGCAGCCATTCGTCGCTGCAGTCGGGTAGGACGGCCGCGCTGGCGCGCCGGGCGGCGAAGCGTCCCGGCTTGTCGCGCACCACGGTGGTCTCGTCGAACAGCGCGCACAGGCGCAGCGTGCCGAGCGTCAGGCGGACGCCGACACGGCCCATCGGGACGTCGAGCGGCAGCCCGACCTCGCGGCCCACGATGAGCAGCCCCTGGCGCTCCTGCAGACGCAGGAGCTTCACCGAGGTCGGCCCGTCGGGCGCAAACGGGTTCAGATAGCGGTACTGCAGCGACGCGTTCCTTTGCTCGTTCTTGCTGTCGTGCGGGTCGCGCACGCGCCAGCCGGGCTCGCCCTCACCCCCGGGAATGAAAAATGCGGCGGTGGAGCCGTCGCCGCCGAAGAGTTCGAGCAGCGCACCGTCGCCGGCGAGCACGCTCGGATCGTCGGCGCTTCGCCGCTCGGGCACGCCGAGCGAGCGGTCTCGCACCTCGAGCTCCAGCACCTCCCGGCCGCCGGGCGTGCGGCGCAGCTGGAGGCCGTCGGCATCGAGCGGCACGTCGAGCGCGCGCGCGGCGGCCGCCGGAAGCAGGATGATCCCAAGCAAGAGCAGTGCGGCTCGTCGCTTCATCGGTCCACTCCCCCGTTCGGGGATGTACGGGCTGCAAGCGCAGTGCAGACACAGCAAACGCACAGGTGCGGCACGACAAACGGGCGCTTTCGGGTGCCTCACGGCGCCGGCTTGCGGCGTCGACAACGTCGGCCGCGCGCCGTTTGTCAGTTTCGCGTCGGCCCGTGTTCAGCAGTGCGCATGGCGTACCCGTTGACACGGCACCCGAGCGACTCCTACAGAGCCTCGATGCGACTCGGGATCAACGTGGGCTATTCGGGAGCGCGCATGTCGATCGACATGGCGTTCGTCAAGGAAGCCGATCGGCTGGGTTACTACTCGGCCTGGGCCGCCGAGGCGCACGGCTCGGACGTCGTCGTGCCGCTCGCCTGGATCGCGGCCCAGACCGAGCGCATCCGGGTGGCGAGCGGCATCATGCAAATGAGCGCGCGCACGCCGGCTTGCGCCGCCATGACCGCCATGACGCTCGACCAGCTCTCGAACGGCCGCTTTCTCCTCGGTCTCGGCGCCTCCGGGCCGCAGGTGGTCGAGGGGTGGCATGGCGTGCCCTACGGCAAGCCGCTCAAGCGCACGCGCGAATACATCGAGATCCTGCGCGCCATCTGGGCGCGCGAGAAGCCGCTCGAATACGCGGGCGAGCACTACCAGATCCCGTATCGCGGGCCCGGCGCCACGGGGCTCGGCAAGCCGCTGAAGAGCATCCTCCACGGCCGGCAGATTCCGATCTACGTGGCCGCGATCGGGCCGAAGAGCGTGGCGCAGACCGCGGCGCTGGCCGACGGCTGGCTGCCCATCTACTACTCGCCGTACCGCGCGCCGAAGCTCTATCAGCCGTCGCTCGACGAGGGATTCCGGCGTGCCGGGCGCACGAAGGGCCCCGACGAGTTCGACATCGCCGTCACGGTGGCCGTGATCCCGACCGACGACGTTGCCAAGGGCCTGGACGCGCTCAAGCCCATGCTGGCGCTCTACATCGGCGGCATGGGCGCCCGCGACAAGAACTTCTACAACGAGCTTGCGTGCCGCTACGGCTTCGAGGTTGAGGCGAAGCGCATCCAGGACCTCTACCTCGACGGCAAGAAGGCCGAGGCCGCCGCCGCCGTGCCCGACGTCCTGTGCGACGAGATCGCGCTCGTCGGGCCGAAGGAGCGGATCCGCGACCGGCTGGCCGCCTGGCGCGAGGCACCCATCGGCACGATGATCGTCGGCACGAGCAGCATCGACACGATTCGCATGATGGCGGAGCTGGTGCTGTGAAGGAGGAGCTGCGCGCGCTCGGGCGGCGTCTCTCGAACTGGGGCCGCTGGGGCGCGGAGGACGAGCGCGGCACGGTGAACTTCATCACACCGGCCAAGCTGCGCGAGGCCGCGGCGTGCATCCGGCGCGGGGTCGTCTTCAGCCTGGCGCTGCCGTTCGGGTCGGCAGGACCGCAGTTCGGTCAGGCGGGCCGCGTGAATCCCGTGCACCTCATGACCTCGACCAACAACCCGATGAGCGCCGACCCCGACGGGCCCCGCTACGCCGACGATTTCATCATGATGCCGCTGCAGTGCGCGACGCAGTGGGACAGCCTGGCGCACGTGCACTACGGCGGCCAGCTCTACAACGGGCACGCGGCCGCGACGGTCACGGCCAACGGCGCCGAGCGCAACGGCATCGACAAGCAGCGCGCCGGCATCGTGTCGCGGGGCGTGCTGCTCGACGTGGCGCGTGCGCAGGGCGTCGAGCGGCTCGCCCCCGGGCAGGTGATCACGCCGGCCGACCTCGAGGCCGCCGAGCGCCGCCAGAGCAGCCGGGTCGACACGGGCGACGTGCTGCTCGTGCGTACGGGCCACATGCTGGTCTTCACGCGCGACGGCGACCGCGTCACCTACATGAAGCAGATGCCCGGGCTCGGCACCGCCTGCCTCGAGTGGCTGCACGCGCGGCAGATCGCGGCGGTGGCGAGCGACACGAACATGGTCGAGGTGTACCCGCTGGAGGATCCGCAGACGATGGTCCCGGTGCACACCGTCGGCATCCGCGACATGGGGCTCACGCTGGGCGAGATGTTCGATCTCGAGGCGCTGGCCGCCGACTGCGAGGCCGACGGCGTCTGGGAGTGCTTCTTCACGGCGGCCCCGCTGCCGATTACGGGCGGCGTCGGCTCGCCGATCAACCCGCTCGCCATCAAGTGAGCGCAAGGAGTCTGGCGATGGACTACGCGCAGCACGAGCGGATCGCCGAGATCACGCTCGACGATGGCAAGGTGAACGCCATGGGCCCCGCGTTCTTCGACGAGCTGAACGCACTGCTCGACCGGGCCGAGCGCGAGCGGCCGGGCGCGCTCGTGCTCGCGGGGCGCGAGGGGTTCTTCTCGGCCGGGCTCGACATCAAGGTGCTGCCCACGCTCGAGCGCGACGAGATGACCCGTACGCTGCAGGCGTTCGGCAACACGCTGCTCCGCGTCTGGGCGTTTCCCCTGCCGACCGTGGCGGCAATGACCGGGCACGCCGTTGCGGGTGGGCTCTTCCTCGGCTTCGCGTGCGACTATCGCGTGATGGCGCGGGGCGCGTTTCGGCTGCACGCCAACGAGCACCTGATCGGGCTGCCGCTGCCGACCTGGGCGCAGGTGCTCACCGAGAGCCTCGTCGGCAGCGGCGCGGTGTACACGGAGTTCATGCTGCACGCGCGTCCGTACACCCCGGACGAGGCGCTCGAGCGGCGCATGGTCGATCAGGTGGTGGACGCGGGCATGGTGATCGCCCGCGCTCGCGAGGTCGCCGCCTCGCTGGCCGGCCTCTCGCAGCCGGCTTACGGCATCTCGAAGGCGCGGCTGCGGCAGCGGGCGCTCGACTGGACGAAGCCGCTCGTGGCGAAGGAGATGATCGCGTTCACCTCGTCACTGACGCGCTCCGGGTAGTCCGCCGCGCGCCCATCGGCAGCGCCTACCGGCGCATCCGCCAGATGCCCGCCGCGTACGCCGCGAGGTAGAGGCCGAAGGCCGGTCCCGCGATCGCGTTGGCGCGGCCGCCCAGCCGCTCGTCCGTCGGATGCCCGCGCACCGTTGCGGGCAGCCGCCGATCTCTGGTCTATCGGGCTGCCATGCAGATCAGAGCGCCGCTCCAGGGCACGGTGGTTGCGGTCGCCGTGCAGTTCGGTGACCGCGTCCGGCGCGACGACGAGCTCGTGGTGCTCGAGGCCATGAAGATGCAGCACCCGGTGGCGGCGGCGGCCGACGGCGTGGTGATCGAGCTGTGCGTGGTCGCGGGCCAGCTCGTGCAGGCGGGCGACGTGCTGGTGCGTCTGCGTCCCGAAGTGGGCGAGCGCGCAGGAGCGCCGCGCCCGAGCCGCCCGCCGGCCGCGCCGCGAACCGATCTCGCCGAGGTGCTGGAGCGCCGGGCGCTCGGCACGGACGCGGCGCGGCCGACGGCGGTCGCCAAGCGGCACGCGCTCGGCTTGCGCACGGCGCGCGAGAACATCGCCGACCTCTGCGACGCGGGGAGCTTCGTCGAGTACGGGCCGACCGTGGTCGCCGCGCAACGGAGCCGCCGTCCGCTCGACGAGCTCGTGCGCGAGACGCCCGGCGACGGGCTGGTGGCAGGCGTCGGCACCGTGAACGCGGCGCTGTTCGGCCCCGAGCGCGCGCGCTGCGTGGTGATGGCGTACGACTACACCGTGCTGGCCGGGACGCAGGGCTACCAGAACCACCGCAAGACCGACCGCATGCTGCAGCTCGCCGAGAGCGACGGCCTGCCGCTCGTGTTCTTCACGGAAGGGGGCGGCGGACGGCCGGGCGACACCGATCTCCGGCACGTCGTCGTCTCGGGCCTCGAGTGTCCGTCGTTCCGCTCGCTGGCGAGGCTGAGCGGCCGCGTGCCGCTCGTCGGCATCAATGCCGGCCGCTGCTTTGCGGGCAATGCCGCCTTCCTCGGCTGCTGCGACGTCATCATCGCCACACGCAACTCCAACGTCGGCATGGGTGGGCCCGCAATGATCGAGGGCGGCGGCCTCGGCGTGTGGGCGCCGGAGGATATCGGGCCCACGGAGGTACAGACGCCCAACGGCGTGATCGACGTCGTGGTGGACGACGAAGCCTCCGCCGTGGCGGTGGCGAAGCGCTACCTCGCATACTTCCAGGGCGCCGTCGGCGAGTGGACCGCCCCGGACCAGACGCGGCTCCGCGACTTCGTCCCGGCGGATCGGCTCCGCGTCTACGACGTCCGGCGCGTGCTCGACACGCTCGCCGACGAGGGCTCGCTGCTCGAGCTGCGCCGCGAGTTCGGGCGCGGCATGGTGACCGCGCTCGCGCGCGTGGAGGGCCAGCCGCTCGGCATCGTGGCCAACGACCCGCAGCACCTCTCCGGCGCGATCGACAGCGCCGCCGCCGACAAGGCGGCCCGCTTCATGCAGCTCTGCGACGCCTTCGGGTTGCCGATCCTCTTCTGCTGCGACACGCCGGGCATCATGGTGGGTCCGGAGGCCGAGCGGAGCGGCACGGTGCGCCATGCCGCGCGGATGTTCGTGGTGGGCGCGCACCTCGAGGTGCCGTGCGGCACGATCGTGCTGCGCAAGGGCTACGGGCTCGGCGCACAGGCGATGGCGGCCGGGCACTTCAAGGCGCCGCGCTTCCTCGTCTCCTGGCCCACCGGCGAGTTCGGGCCGATGGGGCTCGAGGGCGCGGTGAAGCTCGGATTCCGGCGCGAGCTCGAGGCCATCGCCGACCCCGCCGCGCGCGAGGCCAAGTTCCAGGAGATGGTCGCGGCGTCGTACGCGCACGGCAAGGCGAGCAACGTCGCCTCGTACTTCGAGGTCGACGACGTGATCGACCCGGCCGAGTCTCGGCGCTGGGTGAGGTTGCTGCTCGCCGGACCCCGCCCGCGATCCGGCCGGCGCTTCGTCGATTCGTGGTGACGCCGCGCGCAATCGGCGAGCGCCGGGTCGTCGAGCCCGCCTAGCCGCCGGCGAAGCGGCGCTCGTAGTCGGCCCGGGCCGCCTCGATCACGGCGTGCGCCTGCGCCGCGTCGTACACCGGGTCGACCGTGATGGCGGCCGACGCGTCGCCCGGGATCGCCTTGTAGGTGAGGAAATAGTGACGCAGCCGGTCGACCACGGCGCGCGGCAGCTGGGCGAGCTCGCGCACGTCGCCGTACATCGGATCGCCCACCAGGACGGCGACGATCTTGTCGTCCGCCGCGCCGCGCTCCACCATGCGGAGCCCGCCGATCGGGCGCGCGTCCAGCACGACGTCGCCGTGCGTGACGAGCCGGTCGGTCAGCACGCACACGTCGAGCGGATCGCCGTCGCCGCGCACGACCGACGGTCCGCCCGCCATCGGCACGGCGGCGACCGCCTCGCCGCAGTACGTCCGCGGAACGAAGCCGTAGAGGGTGGGGCACGCCACCGAGAAGCGCTGCGGGCGGTCGATGCGGAGATAGCCCGAGTGCTTGTCGATCTCGTACTTGACGCCGTCTGCCGGCACGATCTCCACGTACACCGTCACCACCCGCGGGCAGTCACGGCCGGCGTCGAGCCCGTGCCAGGGGTGCGGGCGGAAGGCGAGCGGCGGGGAGGGCACCCCGCTCTTCTGACAGGCGCGAGCGGTCGCTGGCAATCCCCGTTGCCTCGGCCGCCCGCCTCTCGTAAGTCTCGCACCGAGAGGAGCCCGCCATGCGCGAAACCCGTGACTTCTACATCGACGGACGTTGGGTCGCTCCGAAACGAAAGAAGGAGCTGGCGGTGCTGAACCCCGCCACCGAGGAGCCGATCGCCACCATCTCGCTCGGCTCGCAGGCCGACGTCGACGATGCCGTGGCGGCGGCACGGCGGGCGTTTCCGTCGTACGCGGAGACCGCCCGCGAGGAGCGGCTGGCGCTGCTCGGCCGCATCATGGAGGTCTACCAGTCGCGCTACGACGAGATGGCCGAGACCATCTCGCGGGAGATGGGCGCGCCGCTCTGGCTGTCGAAGGCGGCGCAGGCGGCGGCGCCGCTGGCGCACCTCGCGACCATCATGGAGGTGCTGAAGGCCTATCAGTTCGAGCGCGAGCGGGGCACGACGCTCATGCGCCGCGAGCCGATCGGGGTCTGCGGGCTGATCACGCCATGGAACTGGCCGGTGAACCAGATCGCCTGCAAAGTGCTGCCGGCGCTCGCGGCCGGCTGCACGATGGTGCTGAAGCCGAGCGAGGTGGCGCCGCTGAACGCCATCCTCTGGACCGAGATCCTCCACGAGGCCGGCGTCCCGGCGGGCGTGTTCAACCTCGTGAACGGCGACGGCCCGACCGTGGGCGAAGCCATGTCCTCGCATCCCGGCATCGACATGATGTCGTTCACCGGCTCGACGCGCGCCGGCGTGGCGGTCGCGATCGCCGCGGCGCCGACCGTGAAGCGCGTCACCCAGGAGCTGGGCGGCAAATCGGCCAACATCATCCTCGACGACGCCGACCTCGAAGCCGCGGTGAGCCGCGGCGTGCAGAGCTGCTTCACCAACAGCGGCCAGTCGTGCAACGCACCGACCCGCATGCTGGTCTCGCGCGGTCGCCACGACCAGGCACTCGAGATCGCCAAGGCGACCGCCGAGGGCATGCGCGTGGGCGACCCGTTCGCCGACGGCACCATGCTCGGCCCGGTGGTGAGCGAGCCGCAGTTCGACAAGATCCAGCGCCTCATCCGGGCCGGCATCGACGAAGGCGCCAAGCTCGTCACCGGCGGTGTGGGGCGGCCCGAGGGCCTGTCGCGCGGCTACTACGTCCGGCCCACGGTTTTCGGCGCCGTCTCCAACGACATGACCATCGCCCGCGAGGAGATCTTCGGACCGGTGCTCTCCATCCTCCCCTACGACAGCGAGGAGCACGCGATCGAGATCGCGAACGACACCGTCTACGGGCTTTCCGGCTACGTGCAGTCCGGCGACATCGAGCACGCCCGGCGCGTGGCCCGCCGGCTGCGGACGGGGAACGTGCACCTGAACGGTGCGGGCCCCGACTTCCACGCCTGCTTCGGCGGCTACAAGCAGTCGGGCAACGGCCGGGAGTGGGGCGAGGCAGGATTCGAGGAGTTCCTCGAGCTGAAGGCGGTCCTCGGCTGGTCACCTCGCTGATCCACCCCACTTCCTCGACTTTGGGGGTAGGCAGCACGGGGGTCGCCGCTATCATCTGCAGGACCCCGGCGGCGAAGCGCTCGAGCGCTGCCTCGTCGCGCAGCACCTCGAAGGCGCAGAACTCGCGCAGCGGAAACCCCCTGCTGGAAGAGCAGGTATGTCTCGCCGCCGGCGAAGGTGAGGAAAGTATCACCGGCGGTGAGCACGCGGCGGGCATCGCCCCGGTGGACGAGCGTGGTCTGCGCCGTGTGGTCACCCGAACGAGCGCCGGAACAGGTCCGCGATGGCGGCGCGGCCGTTGTCGCGCAAAAAGCGCGTCCCGGTGCCCGTGAAGTGATGGTGGCTCACCACCGGTGCGTCCTCGCGCGCGAACCCCTCGCCGGTCCACCGCCACCAGCCGTCGCGATCCTGGTCGAAGACGTGGAGCGGCTTGTTGAAGAACTTGGCATACTCGGCGGCCACGCCGGTGCCGCCGGTCACGGTGTCGTCGGGATTGATGGTGCCGACGACGAAGATCTCCTGGCCGTTGTTCACCTGGTGCCAGATCGACTGGAGCACCTTCCGGAACAGCGGGGTGTCCGGGTACTTCCGGTGCATCAACCGGCTCACGTACGAGAGACTGACGTCGCCGTGTCGCAGCTCCGCCGGCGTGAGCACCCGCAGCCCGCGCTGGCGCGCGTCGCTGTGCCCTTCGAAGGTGAAGTTCACCTCGGCGATGCCCGCCCGCTCGGCCGCCTCCCCGAACGCTGCTTCCGCGCCTTGCGCGGCGCCGCTGAAGAGCACGCAGTCTTCCGGCTTCATCACGCGCGTGAGCTTCGTCGTGCGGCGTGCGGTTGTCAACCGGGCGGCGAGCGCGGTGGGGCGTTTGCTGCGGCGGCGGACGGTGCTTGCTCTCGTCACCCGAAGTGTCGTATCGGCCCGCCCATGCGAAGCGCCATTGCAGCGGTCCTCCTCGCGACGGTCGTGCTCGCCCGCGGCGATGCCGCGGCGCAGGTGTCGGCCGGGCAACCGCAGCTCTTGACCATCGAGGGCATCCTCGCCCCGGACCAGGCCGCGGCCGACAAGGTCGGCTACGACCCGCTGTCGCTCGGCTTCAAGGGCGGCGAGTCGCGACGCTGGCTCGGCGTGGTCGCGGCCCGCTCGCTCCAGGGCGATGCCTTCCGTGGCAAGGAGATGATCGAGCACCTCCTGCCGAACCAGCCGAACCTCTTGGTGAGCGGCGACGCCGAGCTGGTCGCGAAGCTGCAGAACGCGCCCGACGGCTCCCGCGTGGTGGTGCAGGGCATCCTCGTCCCGCAGTCGCGCAACTGGATGATCGACAAGGTCGACGTCGTGCCGGCGCCCGCCAAGCCGTAAGCGCCGTCAGCGGAACAGCGAGATCGCCATCGCGATCCCGATCGCGACCACCATCCAGCGCACCGTGCCGGCAGGCAGGTTTCGCACCGCGCGGGCCCCGGCGAAGCCGCCCAGCATCTGCCCGGCCGTCAGCACCGCGGCGTCGTCCCAGGCGACCGCGCCGAAGACGACGAAGTAGATCGCCGCGATGCCGTTGATGAGCACCGCGTAATAGTTCCGAAGCGCCAGCGCGCGATGGATCGCCGTGAAGCCGGCGAGCGCCAGGCCGGCGTGCATCATGATACCGATGCCGGCGCCGAAGTAGCCGCCGTAGATCGATACGGCGAGCTGGTAGAGGAGCACCGATCGCCACGCCGGCCGCTGCGGCGTGCCGCTCGTGCCGGCATCCCCCGCGCGCCGCCTGGCAGCCGCGTTGATCGGTCCGGAGAGCGCGAACAGCGCCGTCGCGAACAGAATGAGATACGGCACCAGGTGCTCGAAGAACGGCGCCGGTGTGGCGAGCAGCAGCACCGCGCCCGCCACGCCGCCGGCGAGCGACGGCGCCGTGCCGCGGACGACCCACTGCTCGAGCCCGGCGAGCTCGCGCCGAAAGCCATGGAGGGCGGCCAGCGATCCCGGGGCCAGCGACACCGTATTGGTGGCGTTGGCCAGGATCGGCTCGCGCCCGAGCCAGATGAGCACCGGGAAAGTGATCAGCGAGCCCCCGCCCGCCACCGAGTTGATGGCGCCGGCGATGGTGGAGGCGGCCAGGAGGATTCCGGCGTCCGGGGCGGTCATGGCGGCGGGTTCCCTAGTACAGGGCGAGCGAGGTGCCCGAAAGGGTCAGGCGGCTGGCGCGGTCGTGCGGGTGTGCCGGAAGCGTGCGGGTGTGCGCCGTCCCGCGCCTCCACCGGGAGCGCGCAGCCTGGTATGGCTCCGCGCCTCAGCTCGTGGTCGCCGCCCTGTCCGTGAGCGGCCGCGGCCTCGCCGGACCGCCCCGGGGTGACCGAGCCGATGCGCCGCGGCGCTGATCTCAGCGCCGTCCGAGGATGAGCCCGCTCGTCGGGCACCCGGTGCCGGAGGTCACCAGCACGTGCTCGACCCCCGGCACCTGGTTGCACGACGTCCCGCGGATCTGGCGCACGGCCTCGGTGATGCCGTTCATGCCGTGGACGTACGCTTCGCCGAGCAGCCCGCCGTTCGTGTTGATCGGCAGCCGCCCGCCCAGCGACAGGTTCTCGACGGTGGCGAAATCCTTCGCTTCGCCGCGCCCGCAGAAGCCCAGCTCCTCCAGCTGGATCAGCACGAACGGCGTGAAGTGGTCGTAGAGAAAGGCGGTCTGGATGTCGGCGGGCCCGAGGCCCGACTGGGCCCAGAGCGCGCGCGCCACCAGCCCCATCTCCGGAAGGCCCGTCACGTCCGGGCGGTAGTAGCTCGTCATCAGCTCGGCGTCGTCGGCCGCGCCCTGTGCCGCCGCGACGATCAGCGCCGGCAGCTGCCGGAGGTCCCGTGCGCGCTCGGGCGTGGTCACCACGAGGGCGACGCCGCCGTCGCTCTCCTGGCAGCAGTCGAGCAGCCGCAGCACCGGCTCGACGATCCAGCGTGACTGCTGATGCTCCTCGAGCGTGATGGGCCGCTGGTAGAACCAGGCGTGCGGATTCGTGGCCGCGTGGCGGCGGTCGACCACCGCGATGCGGCCGAAGTCCGCGTTGGTGGCGCCGTACTCGTGCATGTACCGGCGGGCCGCGAGGGCCACCCACGCGGCGGGCGTGAGCAGGCCGTACGGCGCGTACCAGTCGAACCAGGCGGGCAGCGCGCCGCCCGTGCCCGCCATCCCGAACCGCATGCCCGAGCGCTCGTTCATGGCGCGATAGCAGACGACGACATCGGCGACGCCCGTCGCCACCGCCATGGCCGCGTACAGGACGACGCCGGCGGCGGCACCGCCGCCGTACGGCACCCGGGTGAACATCGACAGCCGAGGGATGCCCAGCGTGCGCGCGACGTCGATCTCCTCGCTTGCGTCCATGGTGAACGTCACCAGACCGTCGACGTCGGCGGGCCCGAGCCCGGCGTCGTCGAGGGCCGCCTTCACCGCCTCGCAGGCGAGCTGCAGCTCGCTGCGGCCCGAGGCCTTGGAGAACTCGGTCTGCCCGATGCCCGCGATGGCGGCGCGGTTGCTGAGCGAGCGGGTCACGCCGGCGGCTCCCGGCGCGGCAGATCGAGCGTCGCCGTGCCCGAGAGATGCTCGCCCAGCTCGGTGGTCGCGCGGAACGCGACCTCCACCAACCCGGTGCGGCCCGCCTCGGTCCGCCCCGTCACCTCGCCCGTGTAGACGAGGGTCGAGCCCGGGAACACGGGCAGCCCGAGGCGGATGGCGAGCCGCTTCACCATCGCCTCGGGGCCCGCCCAGTCCGTGAGGAATCGCCCGCAGTAGCCCGTGTCGCTCAGGATGTTCATGAAGATGTCGGGCGCTCCCTGCGCGTTGGCATAGGCGCGGTCGTGGTGCACCGGCATGAAGTCGCGCGTGGCGATGGCGCCCGCGACGATCTCGGTGGCGGTGACGGCGATGCGCAGCTCGGGCAGCGCGTCGCCGACCTGCACCGCCTCCCAGGCGAGCGTGTCCGTGCGCCGGCGCCCGCTCATGGCGTCCTCGCTGGACGGAACTGCGGGAGCACCAGCCCGTCGTCGAAGCGGGCGAAGAACAGCTCGACGGGCATGCCGATGGTCACCGCCTCGGGCGCCACGTCGCAGAGATTGGAGACGATGCGCGGGCCTTCCACGAGGTCGATCAGTGCCACGATGTACGTGCCCTCGAACCAGGGGAGCGGGGGATGGCGCGGCATGACGAAGCTGTGGACGGTGCCGCGCCCGCAGGCCGCGAGCGTGTCCCAGGCGAGCGAGTTGCACGCCGGACACATCGGCCGCGGCGGGTGGCGGAGCCGCCCGCAGGCGGTGCAGCGCTGGATCAGCAGTTGCTCGCGCGCCAGCGCCTCCCAGAAAAAGCGCGTGTCGGGCGTGGTGGTCGGTGCGAGCCGGCTGCTCATGCGGGCGGGGCCTCGTTCGGCTTGAACTTGAAGATGCGGAAGCGCTGCCGGCCGACCACCTCGCCGTCGGCGACGGTATACGTCGTGAGCCAGGTGACGAAATGGCCGCGCCCAATGCGCGTCTCCTTCTCGTCCGAGATCGCCTCGATCACGGTCGAGGCGGTGATGCGCTCGCCGAGGCGCACGTAGCGCTCGATCTCGAACTCGGAGTTGGAGGCGAGCGTGGCCGTGAAGCCGGCCTCGTCGAGGATCGCCAGCGGATTCGAGCCGGTGAGCTCGACCGGCGAGCCGCCGCGCGCCGCGATGCCCCGGATCTTGGGCGTGGCCATGGTCCAGGTCTGCAGCATGCACGGCGGTGCGACGATGCCGCCGAAGCGGGAGCGGGCGGCGAAGTCGGGGTCGGTGTAGACGGGGTTCTCGTCCTCGAAAGCCGCGGCCCAGTGGCGGATCATCGGCTGGTTCACCGGATCGGGCGCCACCGAAGTCGCGGGGCCGATGGGCTGCCCGATGAGCGCCTGGAGCCGCTGCGTGAAGGATGCACCCATCGTCATCGCAGCTCGAAATCGGCCAGCCGGGGCGCCGCCATCTCCGTGCGGAAGCGATCGAAGCTCCACGGCCACGCGCTCGGCAATCCGCTCGCATCCAGGTACCAGCTCCGGCAGCCGCTCGCCCAGATCGTGCGCGTCGCGGCCTCGCGGCGCTCGGCATCGAAGCGCCGCATGGCGGCCGCCGTGGGGCTCACCTCGGTGCACGTGCCCGCGCGGAGCAGCGCCACGAGCTGCAGGATATACGCGATCTGCAGCTCGGCGACTTCGATCAGCGAGAAGTTGCCGACCGGGCTGTTCGGACCGTTCAGCATGAAGAAGTTGGGGAAGTCCGGCACGGCGATGGCCATGTACGCGAACGGCCCGTCGCGCCACACGTCGTCGAGCGCGAGGCCGTCGCGGCCGATCACCGTCATCGGGCGCACGAAGCGGTCGACGCCGAAGCCCGTGGCCAGCACCAGCACGTCGAGGCGGTGGAGGCGTGCGTCGCGGGTGCGCACCCCGTCGGGCTCGATGCGCTCGATGCCCTCGGTCACCAGCCGGGCGTTCGGCCGCTGGATGGCGTCGTAGAAGTTGTCCGACATGATGAGCCGCTTGCAGGCGGCGCGATAGGTCGGCCGCAGCCGCTCGCGCAGGACCGGGTCGGTGACCTTGCTCTCGAGATGCGCCACGCAGAGATCGTGGATCGCCCGCAGCTGCGGCGAGTCGGCGTCGCTCAGGTGATTGGCGAACCCGTCGGTGAGCGCCTGCGCGATCTGGGCGCGCAGCGCGTCGATGGTCTCGGGATGCGCGCGGAAGGCCGCTTTCTCGGCGTCGGTGTAGGCGGGATTCTCGGCGGGGGCGATCCATTGCGCGGTGCGCTGGAAGAGCACCAGCTCGGCCACGCGATCGACCAGCGCGCCGGTGATCTGCACGGCGCTCGATCCCGTCCCCACCACGCCGACCCGTTTGTCGGCCAGCGGCACGGCGTGGTCCCAGCGCGCGCTGTGGAAGGCGGGGCCGCCGAAGGTCTCGAGGCCGGGGATGTCGGGATACTTCGGATGATGCAGCACGCCGGTGGCCGCGATCACGACGTCGGCCTCGTCGAGCGGGCCCGCGGCGGTGCGAAGACGCCAGCGGCCGCCGGCGCGCTCGCAGCGCGTGATCTCCGTGCCGAAGCGGATGCGCGCCGGCACGTCGTACCGGCGCGCCACGTCCTCGAAGTAGGCCTGGATCTCCGCCCCGGGTGCGAAGCGGTGGCTCCAGTCGGGGTTCGGCGCGAACGAGTAGCTGTAGAAGTGGGAGGGCACGTCGCAGGTGACGCCGGGATAGGTGTTCTCGCGCCACGTCCCGCCCACGCGGCCGGCCTTCTCGTACACGACGACGTCGTCGAGCCCGGCTTCCGCGAGCTTGATGGCGCTCAGGATGCCGGACATGCCGGCGCCGACGACGACCGTGCGCAGGGGCATCGGCGCGCAGCTCTGCCCCAAGGCGCCCGCCACCGCAACCGCTCGGCCCGGGCGCCGACGGCGGGGCGCGTCAGGCTCGCCAGAAGCTCCGGCGCACCTGCGCGCGCAGGCGGGCCACCAGCGTGTCGCGGGAGGCCTTCATGCCGCCGGCGACCCAGTCGGCCAGCAGCACCTGGTCCATCACCGAGAAGAGCTTCGCGAGGTAGTCGGGATGCTCGTTGACGAAGGCGCGCTCGCGCACGCCGAGCCGGAAGATGTCGGCCTGGAGCCCGTGGATGCGCTGCCAATAGGCGCGCTGCCGTTCGGTGCCCAGCACGGGGCCGAGCGCCCAGGACGCGCCGGAGCGGAGATGCATGCGGAGGAAGTCGGGATGGCCCACGAAGTAGTCCACGTAGATCGCGATCAGCGCGTCGAGCGCCTCGCGCGGCGCGAGCTTGCGGTCGTGCACCTCCTGCACCAGCGCCAGCAGCGCCTGCCCGTGCTCGGCCAGGATGGCCTCGTAGAGCTCGTGCTTGCCGGGAAAGACGGAGTAGATGGTGCCGAGCGAGAGGTCGGCGGCCTGGGCGATGTCCTGCATCTTGGTGGCCTCGAAGCCGTGCTCCGCGAACACCCGCACCGCCGCTTCCAGCACGTGCTGGCGGTAGACCTCGGTCCGGGCCTGCCGCGCCGCCTCCTTTGCCCCCCGTGCCATGCTTGAAACGGTAGCATTGGAAAAACGAGTTGACAACCCAAAAATTCGAATGGTAGTTCTAAACTCGAAAGGGAGGCGTCATGGAATTCGGGATCTTCTCGCAGATGCACGTCCCGCCCTGGGACACCGAGCACGACCGCTTCATGCGCGAGGTCGAGGTGGCCGAGGCGGTGGACGCGGCCGGCTTCAAGTACGTCTGGTCGCCCGAGCACCACTTCCTCGAGCACTACTCGCACCAGCCGGCGCCCGAGGTGTTCCTGTCGTTCGTGGCGGCGCGCACCAAGCGCGTCCACGTGGGCACCGCCATCACCAACATCACGGCGAAGGTGAACCATCCCGCGCGCGTCGCCGAGCGCATCGCGACGCTCGACCACCTCTCGGAGGGCCGCGTCGAGTTCGGCACGGGCCGCGGCTCGTCGACGGCGGAGTGGGCGGGCTTCGACATCCCGAGCGCCGCCGAGACCAAGCCCATGTGGCGCGAGTCGCTCGAGCAGATCCCGCGCATGTGGCTGGACGAGCCCTACGAGTTCGAAGGCAAGTACTTCCGCATGCCGAAGCGCAACGTGCTGCCGAAGCCGTTCTCGAAGCCGCATCCGCCGATGTGGCTGGCCTGCTCGAGCCCGCCCACCTTCGCGGAGTGCGGCGAGCTCGGCCTCGGCGCGCTCTGCTTCACCTTCGGGCGCCCGAGCGAGATCGCCCCGCTGGTCCAGGCCTACAAGGAGGGCATCAAGCGCTGCAAGAAGCCCATCGTGGGGTTCATCAACAACAACATCGCGGTCACCACGAACATGTTCTGCCTGCCCGACGGCGACCAGGCGCGCCGGCTCTACGCCGACGCCAAGGTCGACAAGTTCACGGAGTACTTCTTCTACTGGCTCGACTCGATCCCGCGGCCCGCGGGCTTGCCGAAGACGGGCCCGGTGAAGGTCCCGCCCACCAGTCCGGAGCAGCTGAAGGAGGGCTTGCTCTGGGGCGGCCGCCAGGTCGGATCGCCGGAGGAGATCGTGAAGGTCATCCGGATGTTCGAGGAGATCGGCGCCGACCAGTTGATCTACGCGCCGCTCACGCTCACGCTCGACCAGAAGTGGGTGCTCGAGTCCATCGCCACGTTCGGCAAGTACGTGCTGCCGCAGTTCGACAAGGATCCCGTGCACTCCACCAAGCGCCAGCGCCTGGCGGCCCTCGGCAGCAAGGCGGCCTGACGGACGTCGGCGTCGCATGGAGCACGCGAATCTCGATCGGGTGTTGATCGGCGGCGCCTGGGTGGCGGCCGAGCGCGGCACCTATCCGGTGATCGATCCCGCGACCGAGGAGGTCGTCGGCCGCGCGCCCGAATGCTCGATTGCCCAGGTCGAGGCGGCCGCCCGGGCGGCCCGTGAGGCCTTCGATCGCGGCCCCTGGCCGCGCATGAGCGGGGAGGAGCGTGCCGCGCGGTTGCGCGAGGTGGCGCACAAGTTCCGTGAGGCCGCGCCCGGGCTCGTCGATCTCACCATCGCCGAAACCGGGGCCGTGCGGCCGGTGGCCGAGGCGCAGCAGGTGGGGGCCGTGGCGCTGCGGCTGGCCAAGTACGCCGAGCAGGCGGCGCTCCCCGCCGACGAGATCTTTCCGGCGCGCGACGTGCAGGGCCGCCGGCACGAGGGGCTCGTCACCCGCGAGCCGATCGGCGTGGTCGCCTGCATCACGCCGTTCAACTTCCCGATGACCAACTGCGCCGGAAAGATCGGCCCGGCGCTGGCCTGCGGGAACACCGTCGTCGTCAAGCCGGCGCCGGTCGATCCGTTGGGCGTCGGCGCGCTCTGCCGCATCGCCGACTCCGTGCTGCCGCCCGGCGTGGTGAACTTCGTCTGCGGCTCGGGCCCCGAGCTCGGCGAGGCGCTGGTGGCGTCCGAGTGCGTGGACATGATCTCGTTCACGGGCAGCACGGCGGTCGGCTTGAAGATCCAGGAAGTGGCGTCGCGCCGGCTGGCGCGCACGCTGCTCGAGCTGGGGGGCAAGTCGCCGCAGATCGTCTTCGCCGACGCCGACCGCGAGCGCGCGCTCGCCGGGGCGGTGCAGGTCTGGACCTTCCACTCGGGACAGATCTGCATCGCGGGCACGCGGCTGCTCGTCGAGGCGTCGATCTACGACGAGTTCACGCGGGCGCTGGTGGAGCGCGCCGGGAAGATCACGATCGGCGACCCGCGCCAGCCCGGCATCGTCATGGGGCCGCTCGTGTCCAAGGCGCACCGCGACCGCGTGGAGCGCTATATCGCCCGCGGCGTGGCCGAGGGCGCCACGCTGGCCTGCGGCGGCAGGCGGCCGGCGCATCTCCCGCGCGGCTGGTACGTCGAGCCCACGCTGTTCACGAACGTGCGCAACGCCATGACCATCGCCCGCGAGGAGATCTTCGGGCCGGTGATCGTGGCCATTCCGTTCCGCGACGAAGCCGAGGCGATCGCGCTCGCGAACGACTCCGAGTACGGCCTCTACGGCTACGTGTGGACGAGCGACGTGGCGCGGGGCATGCGGGTGGCGCGCGCGCTGCGGACGGGCACGGTGCAGGTGAACAACGCGGCGGGCATGAACCCCGACGCCCCGTTCGGCGGGTACAAGCGCTCCGGCATCGGCCGCGACGGCGGCCTCTACGCGCTCGCTGCGCACAGCGAGCTCAAATACATAGGATGGACGGCATGAGCTTCGACACGATCATCAAGGGCGGAACAGTGGTGGACGGTTCCGGCCTCCCCATGCGGGTGGCCGACGTCGGCATCCGCGACGGGATGGTAACCGACGTCGGGCGGCTGAGCGGCCACGCCAAGCGCACGATCGACGCCGACGGGTTGATCGTCATGCCGGGCATCATCGATGCCCACACGCACTACGACCCGCAGCTCACCTTCGATCCGTTCGCTACCTCGTCGTGCTTCCACGGCGTCACCTCGGTGGTGGCCGGCAACTGCGGCTACTGCATCGCGCCCGTGAAGCAGGCCGACCACGACTGGGTCACCCGGCTCTTCGCACGCGTCGAGGGCATCTCGGCCCGCGTGCTGAGCGAGGGGCTGCCCTGGGATTGGGAGAGCTTTCCGTCGCTGCTCGACGCGCTCGATACGCGGCTCGGCATCAACGCCGCGGTCTACGTCGGCCACTCGGCGCTGCGCCGCTACGTGATGGGGGAGGCGGCCTCCGAGCGCAAGGCCACGGCCGGTGAAGTGGAGACCATGAAAAACCTCGTGCGCGAGGCCATGCGCGCGGGCGCCGCCGGCTTCACGTCGTCGCACGCGCCCACGCACGTCGATCAGTTCGGCCGGCCCGTGCCGTCGCGCCACGCCGATTTCGAGGAGGTGCTGGCACTGGCCGCCGCGGCGGGCGAGGGCGGGGCGGGCTCGATCGGCTTTCTCGCGCGCACCGCCGTGCAGGGCTACGACGCCGAGGACCGCGCCCGCATCGTCAAGCTGGCGCACGCCTCGGGGCTCCCGGTGGTCGTGCAGGGCATGGGCTACCGGCCCGGCCAGCGCGAGATGTGGGAGAACCAGACGGGCTTCCTCGCCGAGGCGCGCAAGCAGGGCGCCGCCGTGTTCTCCATGCTGCGCACGCAGCCGTTTTTGCGGCCGTTCAACTGGAAGCGCGGCACGTCGCTCTTCGACGGCGTCTTCCACTGGCGCGACGTGCAGGCGATGAAGCCCGAGGAGCGGCTCGCCTGCATGAAGGACCCGAGCAAGCGCGCCGAGCTGCGCTGGGGCCTCGATCACCCGAACAAGGATCCCGACAAGGGCTCGACGTTGCCGCCGCCGGCGATGTCGCAGCTCTTCGTCGACCGCTCGACGTCGAATCCCGCGGCCGAGGGCAAGAGCGTGGCGCAGCTCGCCGCAGAGCGCGGGGTGCACCCGGCCGACGTCATCTGCGACCTCGCGGTCGCCGACGCCCTCGAGACGCAGTTCCTGTGGAACAGCGAGAGCCCGGCCTGGATCGAGGCCAACGGCGAGTCGCAGCGCAACCCGCACATGATCATCGGCACCGGCGACGGGGGCGCGCACGCCGATCGCGACGACGGCGCCGAGTGGTCGACGTACTTCATCCGCTCCTGGCTGCTCGACCGCCAGCACTTCACGCTCGAGGAAGGCGTGCGGCGCATCACCCACCACCCCGCGATGGTCTGCGGGATCCCGCTCCGCGGGCTGCTCGCGCGCGGCTACCACGCGGACGTCGTCCTGTTCGATCCGACGCGGCTCAGGCTCGGCCGGAAGTATCTGGCGGCCGATCTCCCGGGCGGCGAGGAGCGCTGGCAGGTCCGCCCGGAGGGCATCGTGCGCGTGCTGGTGAACGGGGAGACCATCGTCGAGAACGGCGAGCTCACCGGCGCGCGGCCGGGCCGCGTGCTGCGCATCGGCAACAAGGCATGAGGGCGGCCGTCTATCGCGGCGGCGGCCGCCGGGTCACGATCGAAGACGTCGAGGTCCGCGACCCGGGGCCCGGCGAGGTGCGCGTCGCCATCAAGGCGGCCGGCCTCTGCCATTCCGACCAGAGCGTGACCGACGGCACGATCCCGTATCCGGTGCCGGTCGTGCTGGGCCACGAGGGAGCGGGCGTCGTCGAGTCGGTCGGGCCGGGTGTCACGAGCGTCAAGCCGGGCGACGCCGTGGTGCTCTCCACGCTCGCACACTGCGGCCGCTGCCCGGCGTGCGAGCAGGCCAAGCCCACGCTCTGCCGCAACGCGCCCAACCCGAAGGACACGCGGCCGTTCACGATCGCCGGGGAGACGGCCTACCAGTTCGCCAACACCTCGACGTTCGCCGAGCTGACGCTCGTGCGCGAGCAGAGCGCCATCCCGATCGACCCGCGCGTGCCCTTCGACCGCGCCTGTCTGATCGGCTGCGGCATCGTCACCGGGATCGGCGCCGTGCTGAACCGCGCGCGGGTCGAAGCCGGCGCCACCATGGCCGTCTTCGGCGTCGGCGGCATCGGGCTGAACGTCGTGCAGGGCGGCGTGCTGGCGGGTGCCGCGAAGATCGTCGCCGTCGACGTCAACCGTGAGAAGCTGGCGCTGGCGGCGGCTTTCGGGGCCACGCATGTCGTCGACGCCGGCCGGACCGATCCGGTCGAGGCGATCCGCACGCTCACCGGCGGCGGCGCCGACTACAGCTTCGAGGCGGTCGGCAGCCTCGCGACCATCCAGCAGGCGCTCGATGCCATCGCCCCGGGCGGCACGCTCACCATCGTTGGCGTGCCGAAGATCGGCTCCAAGTTCGAGTTCGTCGTCCACGCGCTCTACAACAACAAGGCCATCCTCGGCTGCCGGTACGGCGCGGCACGGCCGCGCACCGACTTCCCGATGCTGGCCGATCTGTATCTCTCAGGCCGGCTGAAGATCGACGAGCTCATCACCCGGCACTACGCGCTCGACCAGGTGGCGAGCGCCATCGACGATTTGAAGAGCGGCGCGCTCGCGCGCGGCGTGTTTCGGCTTTGACCGCAGGAGGATTCCCATGGGTAAGTACGGCTACTACGTGATCGACGCGGACGGGCACGGCGGCGACCTGCCGAACTGGTGGGAGCGGCTGCCCGAGCGGTGGAAGCCCAAGTGGGAGGAGCGCCGCGCGCGCATCAAGCAGCACTTCGCGAACCTTCCCGGCGTCGGCGTGAAGGAGACCAAGGGCACCGCCAAGCTCGACATGACCGAGCGGCCGGGCATGAGCGATCCGAAGGCCCGGCTCGCCGACATGGATCTCGAGGGCATCGACCAGGTGGTGTGCTTTCCCGGCGGCGCCGGCGAGGAGTGGGCCGGCCTCGACCGCGACTTCGCCATCGCGCTCTGCCGCACCATGAACGACGCGCGCGCCGAGTACATGCGCTACGCGCCCGACCGGCTCAAAAGCAACGCCAAGCTGCCGCTGATCGACCCCGAGGCGGCCGCGGCCGAGCTGCGCCGCTGCGTCACGGAGCTGGGCTTCGTCGGCATGGTCACGCCGCAGCACGTGCGCGAGAAGAACCTCGACCACCCGAGCTTCGACGTGGTGTGGCGCACCGCCGAGGAGCTGGGCGTGCCGGTGTGCGTCCACGGCGGCGGGCAGGCGATCGATCAGGTGCCCATCGGGGTCGACCGCTGGAAGACCCGGCTCGAGATGCACGCATTCACGCACCCGGTGGGCCAGATGCTGGCCATCATGGCGTTCACCGTGGGCGGCATCCTGCACCGCTTCCCGAAGCTGCGCGTGGCGTTCCTCGAGGCCAACACCGGCTGGCTGCCGTTCTGGCTGCACCGGCTGGACGAGCACTGGGAGCTCACCCCCGAGCAGGCCCCGCTGATCGACCGCAAGCCGAGCGAGTACTTTCTCTCGGGCCGCTGCTTCATCGGCAGCGACCCGGGGGAGCCCGACGTGCCCTGGGTGATCAACCGGCTCGGCGAGGGGGTCGTCGTCTACGCCTCCGACTACTATCACTGGGATTGCGCCTTCCCCGACACCGTGAAGATCGTCGCGGAGCGCACGGATCTCTCGCGGAGCGCCAAGAAGGCGATGTTCGAGGATAACCCGCGCCGGCTCTACGCGCTGTAGAGCCGAGCCGAGCTGCGACGTGTGCAAGCCCGCCCCTCCTTGAAAGAATTCCTCAACTGTTCGACCTCGACGTCGATCCCGCCGCGTCCACGCGATGAGCGACCACCAGTCTTCGGGGCGTTGCTGCTGACTGAATCGCCGAAGGACCTGAGGCCGTCGAGGCCGTGATAGCGACGCCAGTTCGCGGCCAGCGAGATGGTGAGCCCCACCATCCCAGACGGCCGGCCGCCAATCCTTGCGCACGACGCTGCCCGACCCCTATCATCCGCCGTGCCCATGGATCTTCCCGCACTGCTCGCTCCGCCGCAGGCGGCGCTCCTGCTGATGGAATGCCAGGAGGGCGTGATCGGCGCGGGTGCGCACCTCGGACAGCTCGCGCAGGCGGTGGCCCGCCACGGCACGGTGGCGGCGATCGCCCGCGTGCTCGCGGCGGCGCGGCGCGCCCGCGTTCCCGTGTTCCACTGCTTGATGGCGCAGCGGCCCGATCGCGCCGGTTCGGTGGCGAACTGCCGGCTGCTGGCGCTCGGCCGAAAGGGGCCCCCGACGCTGCTCCTTGGCTCGCCGCAGCAGGCGCCGGTGGCCCCGCTCGCGCCGCTCGAGGGCGAGTGGGTCGTGAACCGCCACCACGGTCTCACGCCGTTCCACGGCACCGAGCTCGACCAGCTGCTCCGCAACACCGGTGTGCGCACGGTGGTCGCGACGGGCGTGTCGGTGAACGTGGGCATCCTCGGGCTCGCGATCGAGGCCGTCAATGCCGGCTACCAGGTCGTCATCCCCCGCGAGGCGGTCGCGGGCACGCCGGACGACTACGTTGACGCGGTCCTGCAGCACACGCTAGGGCTGCTCGCCACCATCGTTCGGGTGGACGACGTCGAAGGCATCTGGCGCTGACATGGGACGATTCGCGGGCCGCGTGGTGTTCGTGACGGGAGCCGGCTCCGGCGTCGGGCGGGCGACGGCCGCGCTGTTCGCGGAGGAGGGCGCGCGGGTCTTCGGCATCGACGTCAACCGCGACGGCATCAGCGAGACGGTGGCGACCATCAAGAAGGCCGGCGGCGAGGCCGACGGCATGCACTGCGACGTCGCCTCGTTCGAGGAGGTCGGTCGCGCCGTGCAACGCACGGTCGAGGTGTACGGCGGCTTGAACGTCCTCGTGAACGCCGCCGGCATCGGCGGCTTCAAGCGCTTCGAGGAGCTCGAGCCCGAGGAGTGGCAGCGGACGCTCGCCGTCAACGTGACCGGCATGTTCAACACCATCAAGGCGGCGCTGCCGCACCTGCTCAGGCCGCCGGTGGGCAACGTGGTAAACGTGGGCTCCACCTCGTCGCTGCGCGGCACGGCGTATGCCGCGCACTACGCGGCGTCCAAGGCCGCGGTCCTGAATCTCACCCGCTCGCTGGCGCTCGAGTTCGCCTCGCGCGACCTGCGCGTCAACTGCGTGGCGCCGGGCGGCGTGCGCACGCCGCTCGGCCGCTTCTTCATGCGCCGCGAGGACTTCGAGCAGCATCTCGTCGACTACAGCGCGCCGCCGAAGCGCGGCCACTTCGCCGAGCCGATCGACATCGCGCGCGTGATCGCGTTTCTCGCCTCCGACGACGCCCGCATGGTGAACGGTGTGGCGCTGCTCGCCGACGGCGGCACGCTCGCCTGATTCGCCGATGACGATCCTCGAGGTTCTGGCCAAGCGAGCCGCCCACCGAGGCGGACATCCCTTCCTGCGTCACGAAGGGCAGACGCTCAGCTACGCCGAGTTCGATCGCGCGGCGACGCGCGCCGCGCGCGCGCTCGCGGCGGCAGGCGTCGTTTCGGGCGACCGGGTGACGCTGGCGCTCGGTAACTCCCTCGACTACGTGGTTGCGGCCTTCGCGGTGCTGAAGGCGGGCGCCATCCTACATCCCGTCAATCCCGCGCTCGGGGAGGGCGAGCTGCGCTACGTGCTCGAGCACGCCGCCCCGCGCGTCGTGGTGACCGACGAGGCGAGCGATGCGAGGCTCCGGGCTCTCGGGCAAGCGACCGTGCTGGGGCGCGCGCTCACGGCTCCCGGCGACGAGTCGCCGCTCGACGTGGCGATCGGGCCCGAGACGTACTCGACGCTGCTCTACACCTCGGGGACGACCGGACGCCCGAAGGGCGTGCTGTTCACGCACGGCCGCACCGGGACGAGCGGGCCGCATTTCATCGAAGCGCTGGGGCTTACCGGCGACGACACGCTGTTGGCCGTGACACCGCTCTTCCACGGCAACGCCTGGGGCGCGGTGGTCACCGCCCTCTATGCCGGCGGCACGGTGGCCTTCGCCAAGGGATTCTCGGCCTCGCAGTTCTGGCCGCTGGTCCACGAGGTCGGCGCCAGCGTCCTCTACACGCTCGGTACCGTGCTGGCGATGCTGCTCACCCGCGAGCCCTCCCCGCTCGAGCGGACGAACCCGCTCCGCATCATTCTCGGGCTCGGCAGCGCGCCCATCCGCGAGCGCATCATCGAACGCTTCGGCGTCACCGACGTGCTCGAGTGCTTCGGCTCGACCGACGCCGGCGTGGTGACCATCACGCCGCGCGGTGTGCCGCCACGCCCCGGCTCCTGCGGCCCGGCCGTGCCGGGCGTGCGCATCAAGGTGGTGGACGAGGACGGGCGAACGTTGCCGCCCCGCGAGGTCGGAGAGATCGCGATCGAGTCGCCGGCCCGCATGGCCTGCTACTACCGGGACGAGGCCGCCACCCGGGCGGCGCTGCGCGACGGCTGGTTCTACACCGGTGACCTCGGCTACCTCGACGAGGACGGCTGGCTCTACTTCGTCGATCGCAAGCGCGACGTCATCCGCCGCGGCGGCGAGAACGTGTCCTCGGTGCTGGTGGAGAAGGCGATCCGCGAGCACCCGCAGGTCGCCGAGGTGGCCGTGATCGGCGTGCCCGACCCGGTGCTGGGCCAGGAGATCAAGGCCTACGTAGTGCGAAGCGGCCCGGTCGGCGAGGAGGAGCTGCGGGCGTTTGCCGCCGCGCGGCTCGCCAAGTTCCAAGTGCCGCGCCTCTGGGAGTTCCGGGCGAGCCTGCCGAAGACGCCCACGCAGCGGGTCGAGAAGTACAAGCTCCGGGCAGAGCACGACGACGGGAAACCGCGGCTCGGCTGATTTAGGCTGGCGACGCTTCGTTGCGCCGCCGGTCTCGCAAAAGCAGCGGCCCCGGCCGAGCCGAGGCTCGACCGGGGCCGCTCGCTCCGTCAGCGAGAGACGGCGGTGCTCAGTTGCCGTCCTTCGACTTGAACTGCTCCGAATCGTTGCGGGTCGTACCGGTGGCGGTATGGATCGTGCTCCAGCACATCCCGTTGCCGCTCCGAACCTCGGCGTGCACGTTGAGGGTGAGCGGCTTCACGGCCGGCATGGGCAGGTTGTCGCCCTTGCCCTTCAGCACGACTTTCGAGAGGCCAGCCCCGCCGGCCTTCAGCAGCAGCTTCTGGATGCCGTCGGGCGAGGCTTCACGGTCGACGTACTTGTAGCCCTTGCCGTTGAGCGCCTTCCAGCACGGCTTGGTGCCGCAGGTGCCGCCCGCCGGGATGGAAGCCCCCATCACGAGGCCGGTGGCGTCGTACACGCAGAAGGCGTAGTCGTCGGTGCCGAGCGGATCGCCGAAGTCGCTGGTGTTGACGGCTTCGCCCTTGATCCACTTCCAGATCACCTTGTCGATGCTGTCCGGCGAGGTGTCCTTGATCAGCAGCTTCGAGCGGAACGGCTGGGTCGGCAGGAAGCAATCGTTGCGGGGGACCTCCTCGCAGCCCGTGCCCGGCACGCAGGTCTCGCAGGGACTGCAGATCTCGCCTTCGCCGCCCGTGCACACGCCGGCCTCACACGCCTCGCCGGTGACGCAGGCGTTGCCGTCGTCGCATGGCGTTCCGTCCGGCTCGAATCCATCGGCCGGGCAGGCCGGGCCCGTACCGGTGCAGTGCTCGGCGACGTCGCACTGGCCAGTGTCGCCGCGGCACTCCTGACCGGCGGGGGCAAAACCGTCGGCGGGACACGCGATCCCGCTGCCGTCGCAGGACTCGGGCACGTCACAGGCACCGGCCGCCGGGCGGCACTCGGTCCCGGTGTCGAAGCCGTCGGCCGGGCAGCCGTCGCTCACGCCGTCGCAAGTCTCGGCGGCGTCGCAGACGCCAGCGTTGGCGCGGCAGACCGTCGTCGTGCCCTTCTTGGCGTCGGCCGGGCAATCGACGCTCACGCCGTCGCAGGTGTCGGCCTGGTCGCAGACGCCGACCGCCGGACGACAGACCACGAACGCGCCGGCGACGCTGTTGGCGGGACACGCCTTGCCGACGCCGTCGCACACTTCGGCTACGTCGCAGACGCCGGCGGCCGCACGGCACTCGACCCCGGCGCTCGTCACTGCATCGGCGGGGCAGGCGGCGCTGCTGCCGGTGCAGGTCTCGGCCACGTCACACACGTCGGACGCGCCGCGGCACACCGTGGTCGAGGGTTCGAAGGCGTTGGCCGGGCAGGTGACTGCGGTGCCCGTGCAGAACTCGGCCACGTCGCAGACGCCCGCCGAGGCGCGGCACTGGACCGTCGTGGCGGCGAAGCCGTCGGCCGGGCAATTGTTGCTCACGCCGTCACAGAACTCGGCGACGTCGCAGACGCCGGCCGATGCCCGGCACTGCGTGGTCTTTTTTGCGTCGGCCGGACAGTGGACGTTCACGCCGTCGCAGTTCTCGGCCTGGTCACAGACGCCGGCTGCCGGCCGGCACGTGACGAAGGCGCCATGTGTGCTGTCGTTGGGACAGGTCTTGTCGACGCCGTTGCACTCCTCGGCGACGTCGCAGACGCCGGCGGCGGGACGGCACACAGTGCCCGCGAGCTGAACTGCGTCGGCGGGACAGGCGGCGCTGCCGCCGGTACACGTCTCGGCCACGTCACAGACCGCGGTGGCGGCGCGGCACACCGTGGTGGACGGCTGGAAGGCGTTGGCCGGGCATGCGGCGGCGTTGCCGGGACAGAACTCGGCGAGGTCGCACACACCGGCCGAGGCGCGGCACTGCGTCGTGCTCGGCTGGAAGGCGTTGGCCGGGCATGTGGCGGCGTTGCCGGGGCAGAACTCGGCGAGGTCGCACACACCGGCGGAGGCGCGGCATTGGGTAGTGGTCGGCGCGAAGCCGTCGGATGGACACGTGTTGCCGCCGGCGCAGAACTCGGCGACGTCGCACACACCCGCCGAAGGCCGACACTCCGTGCTCGGCGGCTGCTTGAAGTCGAACGGGCAGCCGGGGCTTGTGCCGGTGCAGTTCTCGGCGATGTCGCAGACGCCGGCCGACGGCCGGCAGACCGTCGAGGTCGAGGCGAACCCATCGGCCGGACACTGGCCGCTCGAGCCGGTGCAGGTCTCGACCACGTCGCACGGGCCGGCCGCGGCGCGGCACGGCGTTCCGGCGGTCTTACGCGTGCAGTTGCTGTTGCAGCACGAGGTAAACGTGCCGTTGGCCGAGCCTTCGTCGCACTGCTCGCTCACGGCCGCGTCGACGACGCCGTTGCCGCAGAGCGAGGCGAACGTGACCGTGACGAAGTGGCCGTCGTTCTCGAGGGTGCGCGAGGGAGACCCCGCGTAGCCGCAGGCGCTGCAATCGGTCGTGCTGCCGTTCTGCTGGCCCATGCGCACCGCAGCCTCGCAGGAGTTGCTGCGCGTGTTGCCCGACCAGGTGAAGTCCAGCGAATGGCTCTGGCCGACGCCGTTGCTCACCCGGAAGATCTGCGCCGTGCCGGTCGACTGATTGATGTCGATGCTGGTGGTGCTGCCGCCGACCCCGAGCCCGCCCGGGTCGCCGAGGCTGAGCGTGCCGGAGTTGAGCGCGATGTTCGAGGTGCCCGTCACGCCGGAGACGTCGGCCGAACCGTCGCAACCGACGGCGTCGCTCACGCGGTTCATGTCGCCGCGGCGGGCGGTGGTGATGTTCAGGCGGTAGCCGCCGGGGGCGGTGGCGGTGAAGTCCACATTGTGATGCGCGGTGCCGGACTGATCGACGGTGCTAAAGATGCCGACGTCGCTGTTGATGTTCCACGCGTAGCGCGTGGCGAGGGTCGTGCCGTTGTTGGTAAGAATCGCTGCGGAAAATCCGCAGAAACGGTCTGCGTTGTTGCTGCCCCCGCAGCTCGAGCCGGCGGTGGTAGCGCTGGCCCCGCTGATCTGGGCGCGCGCGGTGCCCGCCCACAGCGTGAGCGTCACGGTGATTGCGAGCAGAGCCCGGACCGTCTTCGCACTTGCCATGAACTTCCCCCCTCGTATGCGCCAGGACGGACCCCTGGTCCGTCGTCTGCTGGAGCTTCCGGGCCAGCCCTACCACGCGTCCTCCCTCGCGTGTCAAGGAAATTCACGGCTTTGCGCCGAAAAATCCCGCCCCCGGAGACCCGGCCCGCGAGCCGGCCGGAGCGCCCGGGTCAGCGGGGGCCGCGCTGGAGCTGCCGCTCGGTGAAGAAGTCGTCGCCGAGGCCCGCATTGTACTCGACCTTGGTGAGCACGACCGTGGTCCGGGACTCCTTGGCCGGCGTCTGCATTTCCATCCGGTAGGCCGTCGGGATCGCCCCCACGGGCCTCACGTCGCTCTGCGTCAGGATCTTCACCGCCGTCCCCTTGCCGTCCTGGAAGACCACCTTGCGGGTGACGAGCTGCTCCTTGTCGAGATAGAGCACGATCTTTTCGTAACCGTCCTCGGTCGTCGGGGCGAGCGCGATGGCCCAGCACGCGAGGCCGTCGACGTCCTCGGCGCCGAGCAGCGAGGAGACGGCCTGCTCCTCGGTCCATTCCCGGATCTCGGCCAGGATCTCGAGGTCCCGGTAGCTGAAGTCCGTGCCCATGAAGCTCTGGTCGCGGAGCTGCGAGGTGATGCGGCGCGACCGCTTGAGCTCGGGAAGGTAGAGCCACTGCTCGTCGTCCTTGCCGGGGTGGGACCACTGCAAAAACGCGGTGCCCTTCACCTCCGACGGCGCCAGGAAGAAGGTGAGCGACTTGTCCTCGCCGCCTTCGCCGCGCTTGTCGAAGATCTGCAGCGAGCGCTCGCGCGGCGCGCCCGTCTTGCCGTGGATGGTGAGCGTCAGCGTCTGGGAGCGGTCGGTCCACTTGCGCGTGGTGTCGTCGAGCTGTTTGGCACGGTCCAGGATCTGGCGCGCCGTGTCCTCGGCCCGCGCGAGCGCGGTGAGCGGAGCGGCGAGCAGGACGGCGACGAGCAACGAGCGCAGGCGACGCATGGAGGATCCTCCTCGGCCCCGCGGGGCCGCGCGCCCTCGTACCAACCCCGGTTTCGCGCGGTCAAGCAACCCGCCGCGGCGCCGCGCATGACGCCCCGTGACGTGGCCGCCCAGCTGCCGCACCATTGACAACGCCGGCTGCTTGCGACTACCCATCGAAGCAGATGACAGAGTCGGCGGAGCCCCTCGCAGCTGGCGACGCCTCCGAGCCACGACCGATGGAGGCGCTGATGGGGCTCGCCGTCTTCGGCGAGAAGGTGGCGGCGAGAACGTACCGCGCCATGTCGTCGCTTCGGCCCGAGAGCGGCGCGCTCATGCGCAAGTTCGCCACCATGGAGGCACGACACGGCACGACCTTTGCGGCGGTCAGCCGCGACAACGGCGTCGAGCCCGACCGGGACTTCGCCAACCGCGAGCTGGGTTACTTGCTGGAGCAGGTCGAGGAGTATGCGGCCGCCGGCGATTTCGACGCGCTCGCCGTGCTGCAGGGGTTCATCGTCGAGAGTCTGGCGATCGCCACGTACGAGCCGTTTCTCGCCATCGCCGACCGCTATCGCGGTGCGAAGGAGGTCTTTGCCGGGGCGCTGGCCGACGAGCGCTACCACGTCGACTGGATCACGCGGTACCTGCGGCTGCGGTACTTCGACGCGGTGCCCGAGCTGCTGGCCCTCGCCGAGCGGGTGAACGCGCGGGGCGTCGATTGCGTGGGCGGCACGATGATGAACATCGCGCGCTACCTCGACACGGTGGGGATGTCCGGGGCGGACTGCGCCGCCGGCATGATGGACGGCTATGCCGAGCTTCTCGAGCGCGTCGGGCTCGATCAGCGGTCGGCGCTACGGAGCGTGGCCGGCGTCTTCGCGCCGCTCGTGGCGAAGTACCGGCGTGGCGAGCGCGCAAAGTAGCGACTCGGGGCCGGGCGTCGTCGACCCCGACGAGCGTTTCTTCTGGGCGCTGATGCGCCGGTTCGAGACGCTCGCCGTCGATCGCTACGCCGCGCTGGCGCCGGCGCTGCTGCTCGACGAGAAGGTGCGCTTCGTCGAACGCCTGGCGGCCGACGGCGCCGACCCGGCGGCGCTCGCCGCGAGCCCGCTCGAGAAACCGAGCGGCGAGCTGCTCGCCCGCGCGCAGCAGAGCAGGGACGAGGCCGCCACGCTGCTCGTCCAGGGGATCGTGCTCGAGTGCCTCGGGCAGGCGATCTACCGTCTGGTCGCTGGCCGCACCGAGGGCGTGAGCGAAGCGTCCCGCCAGCGCGCGGCCGAAGGGCTCGCCGCGAGCGCCGCCGTGACGGCCGCCGCCGGCGCGCGCATCGCGGAGCGGCTCGGCACCGGCGAGCCGCTCTACGCGCGCTTTGCGGACGTCACCTACGACGTGGTGGCCGCGCTCGACCCGCTGGCCGACCCCGTCGATTGCGTCTTCGGCCGCCGCTTCGGGCTCCGCTTCGCCGACGTGATGGGGGAGTTCACGGCCGATCTGGTCGGCGTCTGCACGGGGCTCGGCATGCAGCGCCGGAAAGTGGTCGCGCACCTCACCGGCGCGGCCATGGGGGTCTGATGGCCGGCGCATCGGGGGGCGTGCTGGTGACGGGCGGCAGCGGCTTTCTGGGCTCGCTGGTGGCCACGACGGCGCTGCGTCGCAGCGACGGTCCGATCGTGCTGCCGATCCGCCGTCCCGAGGCCCGGGACAAGGTGCTGGCGCGCATCGCGGCCGAGGCCGCTGCCGAAGGCGAGCCGCTCCGCGACGCCGACCGGGCGCGCCTGCACATCGAGCCGTGGCCGCCGCCCCACGGCTTGGGCGCCATGGCGGCGCGGCTCGCTCGCCTCGGCGTGCGCGACATCCTGCACTGCGCGGGCTGTCTCAGCTACTTCAACGTCGCCAAGCTCCTCGACGGCAACATCGAGCTCACCCGCCGCATGCTCGAGCTCGGCGCGCGTCTCGACGTCCGGCGGTTCGTCTTCCTGTCGACGGCCTATTGCTCGGGCTTCACCGACGCGCTCATTCCCGAGCGCCTGCACGAGAAGCCCGGGGAGGACCCCACCGACTACACGCGGACCAAGCGCGACGCCGAGTGGATGGTGGCCGAGAGCGGGCTCCCCTGGGTGATCGTCCGCCCGTCCGTGGTGATCGGCGACAGCCGGGACGGGCGCTACGGCGGCAAGCCGTACGGCATCTACCAGTTCTGGGGGGCGCTCGAGCGCTACATGGTGGGCGCCTATCCCCCCGTCCTGCACCTCGTGGCCGCCCGCGCCCCGGTGAACCTGCTCCACCAGGAGGCCTTCGTCGAGGGCTTCTGGGCGGCGTATCGCGAGCTGCCGGACGGCGCGGTGATGCATCTCGCGTCGCGGGACGAGGGGCTGCCGTCCATGCGCGACCTCACGATGCTCTGGTTCCGCGAGTACGGCGGGCCGCGGCTGGTGCACCTCTACGAGCGGCTCGACGCCGTGCCGATGGACACGGTGGCCCCACCGCTCCGGCAATGGCTCGAGTTCACCGCCGTCAACAGCGAGATCGCGTCCGTGCGCTGGAACTTCCAGCGCGACCGACTGGAGGCGATGCGCGAGCGTGGGCTGCCGTTTCGCGACGTCTCGATGGAGACCATCGCCGTCGTCCAGAACCGTTTCGTACGCGACTCGGAGAAGCTCCGCGAGTTCGTGGCCCAGTATCGCGAGTGCGGCTCGCCCGAGCCCGAGATCGTCGTGCACGACGCTGCCTGAGCGTTCGGCCCGTGCCAGCGTCCCAGCCGTGCGGCCGGCCGATGGGCCAGCGACCGGGGCGCTCAGGGTCGCAGCCGGACGTACAGCCAGCTGTCGATGATCTGGCCGTCCTTGTAGACGGCCTTCGCGAGCCGGGCCTCCAGGTGGTAGCCCGCCTTCTCGAGCACGCGGCGCGAGCGCGGGTTCCAGTCGAGCACGCCCGCCTGCAGCCGCACGAAGTCGAAGCGGGCGAACGCGTAGTCGGTGGTGAGCTGCAGCGCCTCGGTGGCGAGGCCGCGGCCCCAGTACGCCTCCCCGAGCCAATAGCCGATCTCGGCGGTGAGGCGCGACAGGTCGGCGAGGCGCTCGAAGCCCGTGCCGCCGATCGGCTCGCCGTCGAGCGTGATGGCGAGGTGCCGCGGGGGCCCTTCGGTCGTGCTGCACTGCCGGACCCATGCCCGCGCATCCGTGGCGGTGTACGGGTGGGGAAACCGATCGGTCAGATTGCGCCACACGTTGCGATTGTTGGCGTGGCGGACGAGCGCCTCTTCGTCGCCGCGACGCCAGGGCCGCAGCCGCACGCGGGGTCCGATCAGCTCCATCGCCGGCGCAGTTTCACCCGCTTTCGAGGCGCGGCTCAAGGGTGCCAAGGGACCGACGCATGGTGGCGGCGTGAGCGAGCACCCGAACGCCGGCGTGGTGCGCCTGGACGGGGGACGGATCGTCGAAGCGCACGAGTTCGTGGGGGACCTCTACGCGGTCGACGACTTCTGGTCATGATCGAGTGGATGCGCTAGGAGCGAGCCAGGATCCGCGCGCATGATCGACCTCTACACGTGGAAGACGCCCAACGGCCGCAAGGTCTCCATCATGCTGGAGGAGGTGGGGCTGCCGTACCGCGTCATCCCCGTCGACCTCGGCAGCGGCGCGCAGCACGCCCCGCAGTTCGTGGCGCTCAACCCGAACGGCCGCATCCCCGTGATCGTCGACCAGGACGCCCCGGGGGGGCCGCTCACCGTGATCGAGTCGGGGGCGATCCTCATCTATCTGGCCGAGAAGACGAGGCTGCTGCTCCCGACCGAGGTGCGCGGCCGCAGCGAGGCGATCCAGTGGCTCATGTTCCAGATGGCCGGCGTCGGGCCGATGCTGGGGCAAGCCAACTGGTTCGCCAACCAGGCGCCGGAGAAGATCCCGTATGCCATTCAGCGCTACGTGGACGAGTCGGCGCGGCTCTTCGGCGTCCTCGACGTGCGGCTCGCGGGGCGCGAGTACCTCGCCGGCACGTACTCGATCGCCGACATCGCCACGTATCCGTGGGTGCACGTCGCCTGGCCGATCTTCACGGCCATGATGCCCGAGCGGGTGGGCAAGCTCGGCCACCTCGCGGCCTGGCTCGAACGCGTCGGCGCGCGCCCCGCGGTCGAGCGCGGGATGAACGTGCCCGCCTGAGAGGAGGCCATGCCCCAGAACGTCCCTCCCTTCCGCTTCAGCGACGACGCGCTCCGCGTCCGGCAGTTCGTCTACGCGCACTGGTGCGCGCATGGGCGGGGTCCCAACCTGCGCGAGGTCCACGAGGCGACCGGGCTCGGCCGCATCCGGCTGCTCGAGGTCTACCGCGAGCTCGACCTCGGGCTCGTGCTCACGATCGAGCCCACGACGCAGCAGGGCGCGCTGCTGAAGTGCCAGCCGTTCTCGAGCTACCCGAGTCAGGTCGCGGTGCACCTCGACGGCCGCTTCCACTGCTGGGCGGGATGCGCGATGGAGTCGATCGCCATCTCGCTCATGCCGCCGTTCGCCGGCAAGGCGATGCGGCTCGAGTCGTATTGCGCGTGCTGCCTGGCCCCGGTGCGGCTCGTGGTGCAGGACGGCGCCATCGTCTCGCGGGAGCCGGCGTCCATCCTGATCCACGTGAGCCACAGCCCCCGCGACTGGAACGTGACCAACATCGTCTGCATGTGCGACGGCATGAACTTCGTCTACGACGCCGACCACGCGCTCGCCTACGAGCGGCAGATCTCGCGCCGCGGCGTCGTGCTCACCATCGAGCAGGCGCAGCGCTTCGTCGCCGGCACGGGCCAGAACCGCATGCACCGGTACGATTGGGAGCCGGTGCCGCTCATCCCCGAGCGCGTGATCGCCGGCTTGAAGGCGCTCGGCGTCGACGTGAGCCCCTGGGGCGCGTGACGGCATGCGGCTCGTGAGCGCGCTGGTGGTGGCGGTCGGGCTCGTGCTCGCCGGCAAGTTCGTGGGCGACGGCTTTCGCGCCGGCCGCCAGAGCGACCGCTACGTCAGCGTGAAGGGCATCGCGGAGCGCGAGGTGAAAGCGGATCTCGTGCTCTGGCCGCTGCGCTTCGTCGTCACCGGAAACGACCTCGCCGCCGTGCAGGCGAAGAGCCGCGCCGACGCCGACGCCGTGCGCCGGTTTCTCACCGGGGCGGGGGTTCCGGCCGAGGCCATCGAGGTGCAGGGTGTCGAGGTGACCGACGTGCTGGCCAACGCGTATCGCTCCGGTCCCGTCGACACGCGCTTCATCGTCGCGCAGACGCTGCTCGTGCGCTCGACCGACGTCGACCGCATCGCCGGCGTCAGCCAACGCGTCGGCGAGCTGGTCGACGCCGGCGTCGTGCTGTCGAGCGAGGGCGGCGGCGGGCCGTACTACCTCTTCACCAAGCTGAACGACGTGAAGCCGGCCATGATCGCGGAGGCGACCAAGCGCGCCCGCGAGGGCGCCGAGCAGTTCGCGGCCGACTCGGGCAGCCGCGTGGGCGGCATCCGGCGCGCCAGCCAGGGCCTCTTCCAGATCCTCCCCCGCGACGACACGCCGGGCACCAGCGAGCAGCGGCAGATCAACAAGACCGTGCGCGTCGTGTCGACCGTCGACTACCTGCTGGTGGACTGACGCGCGGTTGCCTAGCGCTGCCGCGCATCGGCCGTGACGGTGGAGCCGAGCGAGCGCAGCACGAGGCAGGCGCAGAGGTAGATCGCGAGCGAGCCTGCGAGCACGGCTCGGAAGCCCCAGGTCATCGACGCCATGGTCGTGAGCAGCGAGCCGATCACCGAGAAGAAGCCGTTCACCGCCCAGGCCCACGCGACGTAGGCGCCCGGGGCGGCGTCGCCCGCGGCCGGCTTCGCCTGCTGCTCGAGGCGGGCGACCGCCGTCAGCCCGAGCGGCATGAAGGCGCCGAGACAGAGGCCGAGCGGCGCCATCGCAAGCGCCGCGCTCGCGATCCGCACGGCGAAGGGCTGCGCCAGCAGCGCCGCCGACACCCATTCGAGCACGATGCCGTGCCCGATCGTGCACACCGCCAGCAGCGCCGCGAGCCATGGCACTGCCGCCGGCGCCCGATCGGCGTAGCGGGCCGTCGCGAGGCTGCCGAGCCCGGAGAAGAACAGGATCGCGCAGAGGGTCACCGTGAGCGCGTAGGTGGGATAGCCCAGAATCAGGCTCCACTTCTGGATCAGCACGATCTCGATGCCCATGAAGGCGAGCCCGAGGCTGCCGAAGTACACGAGCGCCGAGCCCTTCTTCGGCAGCCGCGACCAGTCGGCCCGCAGCGCGAGCAGCGGCAGGAGGAGGAAGACGGTGGCGAACACGGTGGCCACCGCCAGCATGACGAGCAGCGCTTTTTCACCGCGGCCGTCCTCCGGGTCGAAGGGGCTGCCGCTCGGCGCCCGTCCGCGCAGCAGGTCGCCGAACCGCACGAAGTGCCAGAAGAACGGCTTGTCGTCGCGCACCGCGCTGAGGTCGTACGCGTGGCCGGCGAGCAGCACCTCGAGCTCGGCGACGGACGGCGCGCGGATCACGCGCACCGTGAGGTCGTTCGCCTCGGCGGGCTCGCGTCCCGGCGCGTGCCGGACGACGCCGCCGGGGATGGCGGCGACGTCGCGCTCGAACGCCTGGATCTGCGCCGGCGTGAACGGCGCCGGCGAGAGGAGCAGGGTGGAGAGCGTGAAGTAGTCGGTGTTGGTCGCGACCAGGATGTGGTCCGCGAAGTCGGTGATGCCGCGCTCGGCGAGCGCGGCGCGTGCCGTCGCCGCATAGCGCGCCGTGCGGTTCGGCCGCCCCGCGTAGTCGAACTCGCCGAACTGCATGGCGATGACGCCGCCGGGCCTGAGATGCGCGAGCGCGGCCCGCAGCATCTCGACCGTGTAGAGATAGCTCTCGGCCAGCACGAAGCCCGACGCCTGTGCGGCGTTCATCGCCGCGTAGCTGTCGGGGGCGACGAAGTAGATGAGGTCGTACGACGACGAATCGCGCTCGAGGAACGAACGCCCCTCGGCGTTCACCAGCGTGACCGCGTCGTGCCCGGCCAGGTTGCCCGTGAAGTCGCGATAGGGGCCGCGCAGCAGACCGACGGTGGCCGGGTTCAGCTCGACCGCCGTCACGTGCGTCGCGTCGAAGGCGAGCGAGGCGAGAATCTCCTGCCCGCCGGCCGAGCCGATCACCAGGACGCGCGGACGTGGGTTGGCTACCCCGAACGCCAGGCGCCGGTTGGAGGTCGCGAAGCGCGCGGGGAGGCCGCGCTCGTCGCCGTCGAACTGCCAGAGCCCGCTGCCCCACTGCCCGTCGTGGGCGAGGCCTTTGAACTCGGGATGCGCCGGGTTCTCGAATACGTCGACGCGGAAGACCGGATGCCAGACCGTATCGAGCACGCGGTGGTTCTCCCGTGCCATGTTGGCGGGCGCGAGGGTCTTGGCGGGATCGAGCAGCGGATCGGGCAGCGTCCCGGGCCGTGCCGCGCCGAGCGCCAGCAGCGCGCTGGCCGCCGCCAGCGCCGGGCGCC
>DATMAZ010000055.1:0-12350 GCA_035559675.1 Candidatus Limnocylindria bacterium | reverse complement strand
CGCCGCCGCCCGCGCGGCTCGCAACCGTGGTCCGCCTCGCGGCGCGGCAGGACGTCGAGGTCGCCGTCGACGTCGCGCCCGAGCTGGCCGACCGGACGCTCACCGTGCAGCCGCTGCGCTCCGCCGACCCCGCAACGGCGCCGATCGTCGGCGTGCGCCTCGAGCCCGCCACGGCGACGGCCCCGCCGCGCCTGCACGTCGCGATCCCACCCGATCAACCGGCCGGCACCTACGTCGGCGTGGTGGTGGACGACGCGAGCGGGCGGTTCGCCGGCACGGTCACGGTCACCGTGCTCGCCGCGGGCGCCTGAGCGCCGATGCCGATCGACGTCGGCGGCGCGCTCGCGGCCTACGGCGAGCGCACGCGCGTGGCGCTCTGCGATCATCTGCGCGCGCGCGAGCCGCGGCGCCACCTCTACGACCCGGCCGCCGAGTACGTGTGGCGCGGCGGGCGCATGCTCCGGCCGACCTTGTGCATCGCGGCGGCGCGCTGCTTCGGCGCGTCCATCGACGACGCGATCGGGGCTGCGGTCGGCATCGAGCTCCTGCACAACGCCTTTCTGATCCACGACGACGTCGAGGACGAGAGCGACGAGCGGCGCGGACAGCCGACGCTGCACGTGCGACACGGCGTGCCGCTCGCCGTCAACGCCGGCGACGGCCTGCTGCTGCTCGGCCTCCAGGCGCTGCTCGCGACGCGGGTGCGGCTCGGGCCGTCGCTCACGCTCGCGATTCTCGACGACGCCTGCCGGATGGCGCGCGAGACCGTCGAGGGGCAGGCGCTCGATCTCGGCTGGCGGAGCGACAATGCGCTCGGGATCACGGACGACGACTACCTGCGCATGGTGCTGAAGAAGACGTGCTGGTACACGACCATCTTCCCGCTGCGGACCGGCATGACGATCGGCACGCGGGAGCCCTCGCAGCTCGACGGCCTCCTACCGTTCGGCTTCTTTCTCGGCGCGGCGTTCCAGATTCAGGACGACCTGCTCAACCTGCAAGGCGACCGGCGGCGCTACGGCAAGGAGATCGACGGCGATCTGTGGGAAGGCAAGCGCACGCTCATGCTCGTGCGGCTGCTGCAGCAGGTCGACGACGCCGAGCGTCTCCGGCTGAAGGCGTTTCTCGACACGCCCCGGCAGGCCCGCCGGGCGCGCGACGTCGCGTGGGTTCGTGAGCGGATGGAGGCGTACGGCTGCCTCGCCCACGCGCGCGCCGTCGCGCACGCGCTCGCGGGGGCGGCGCAGCACGAGTTCGAGCGCGAGTTCCGCAGTGTGCCGGACGGGCCCGACAAGGAGCTCCTCGCCGCGATGCCCGCCTGGGTGCTGAGCCGCGCCTAAACGCTCACGCGGCGCCGGCGCCGCCCGCCGCCGGCGTCACCGGCAGATCCGCGAGCAGCTCGGGGCCGAACACCCGCGCCGGCGTCTGGAAGCCGGGGACCAGGTGTCCCGCGAGCACGCGTCGCGCGATCGCGATCGCGGACACCGCCGTGAGCTCGTACGAGTCGCCCGCGCGGAGCGCCGCTGTCCGGCGCTCGCCGCGCGGCGTCTCGACCTCCGCGACCACCACCGTCTCGACCCGCTGCCGGAGCGCCGCGGGCGGCCCGGCCGGGAGCAGCGAATGCCAGGCGCTGATCAGCGCGCGCGCCGGCGGGGTGGCGAGCAACGAGCCAAAGAGGCGATTGGTGGCGTTGACCAGCGCCAGCAGCGGGCTCGCCGCGAAGTACGTCTCGACGTTCGGGATGCCGGTCGAATAATACGCCGACGCCACGTCGCCGAAGCCGACGAGCACGCTCGGCTGCGGCCCGGCGCCGAAATCGAAGGTGCGCGTCATCGATCCGGGCGGCACCGCTTGGATCGCGCCGTCGCGCCGAAGCCGCGTACCCCGCCCCCATTCGCGGGCCAGCGTCTCCGCCGACCCATGGCTCACCAGGGACAGGCCGGCGACCGCGATCCGCAACGTCGACGCCCCCGGTACGTCGCGCGCCAGGCGGACGGCGAGGCAGTCGGAGGGCACGACGTCGAAGCCCACCGCCGGCATCACCATCACGCCCTGGCGGCGCCACTCGCCGTGCCGGCTCGCCAGCGATTCGATCGCATCGATCTCGCCGGTGACGTCGAGGTAGTGCACGCCGCACGCGGCGGCAGCCGAGGCCAGCGGCAGCGCGGTGTCGGCGAACGGTCCCGCCGCATTGAGCACGACGTCGGCGCCGCGGAGCGCCTGCTCGAGCGCGGCGCCGTCGGCGAGGTCGGCGACGCACCAGTCGAGTTCGAGCGGCTCCGCGACCGCGCGGACGCGGCCCGCGTCGCGGCCCGCGAGACGGGGACGGAGACCCGCCGCCAGCGCCCGCTCCAGGATCAGCTTGCCCGTGAAGCCCGTGCTGCCGTAGAGGAGGAGCCGTCGCTCGACCATGGTGACGGCCCCTACCCCCGGCCCGCTCGCGATGCCAGGGCGCGCGGGCGGACGAGTCGCACGCTCGCCCGTGCTCGGGACGGCCGACTTCCGTGGCGTCGTGGTCGTGCTGTCTTTGGCGCGCGAGCGCGTGCGGACGTGGCTCCCGGACCACCCCGACGTGCAGCCGCTCGCGGGATGCGATCGCCGGGGGCAGCCGGCAGTGATCCTGTTCGGCGAGCAGGCGCATGGGGAGACGCATCTCGCGGGAGTCCGCATTCCCCTCGGTCGGTCCTACCGCGAGCTCGCGGTCGCGGTCCCGCTCGCCGATGGCGAGGCCGGCCGGGAGCCGCGCACCGCGCTCCTTTGCATGTATGCCGACTATTTCCCCGCGGTGTGGAACGGTCGGATGCGCTACGGCTTCGGCAAGCAGCTGGCCGACATCCACCGCACGCCGAGCGCGTTCGTCGTCGCCCGACCGCACGGCGGCCCGCTCTGCATGGCGGTGCACGATCCGGCCGGCCCCTGGTCCGCCGGCACGCCGGCGCCGCTGCTGCGGGCGGTCGCCGGCTGGCTCTCGGGCACGCTCGTCGGACGCACGCCAGCGGGACGACGGGTGCACAGCGACTCGCACTGGGGCCTCGACGGGTGCCGCGCGCGTCCCGTGCGCGTGTCGGTGCGCGCGTTCGAAGCCCTGGTCGGCGACCTCGGGCCCGGCGAGCTGATCGACGAGACCGCGGCGGCCTTCGAGGTCGACGGGGTACGCTGGTCGCTCGGATGGCCGGAGCGGAATCCCTGAGACTGCGATGCTGAGCGTCGGCGACTGTGTGGACCGTCGGTACGACGTGCTCCAGGAGATCGGGACCGGAAGCTTCGGGGTCGTCTACCGCGCCCGCCAGCGCTCGACGGGACAGCTGGTCGCGCTCAAGGTCCTGCGATCGTCGGGAGCGGACGCGATCCCGCCGCGACACATCGAGCGCTTTCGGCGCGAGCTGGCCCTGTGCGCGCGGCTCGAGCATCCGCACGTCGTGCGCCTGATCGATTGCGACAGCACGGACGGTCTCACGTGGGCGGCCTTCGCCCACGTGCCGGGACGCTCGCTGCGGGCGGTGCTGGAGGCGGAGGGCTGTCTGTCGTGGACGGACACGGTGCGTCTCATGGCGCAGGTCGCCGACGCGCTCGCCGCCGCGCACGCGCTCGGCATCGTCCATCGCGACTTGAAGCCGGAGAACATCCTGGTGACCGACTCCGGCGGCTGCCGCAACGCCGTGGTGGTCGACTTCGGTCTCGGCGGCCTCGCCGAGGGGGCGGAAGACGGCGAGCTGCGCCTCACCGCCTCGCACGAGATCCTGGGCACGCCGTGCTATGCCGCCCCCGAGCAGCTGCGGGGTGAGCGGGCCACGCCGGCGGCGGACGTCTACTCGTGGGGGCTCATCTTCATCGAGTGCCTGACGGGTGCGCCCGCCGTCTCGGGCGCGTCGACCCAGGAGGTGCTGCTGCGGCAGATGGGCGAGCAGATGGTCCCGATCCCGCTCGCGATCCGGGATCCCGCCGTGCGCGCGCTGCTGGCGGCGGCCACGCACAAGCGCGCCGAGCAGCGCACGCTCACCATGGCCGAGATCCTGGAGCGGCTCGCCGCCGTCACGCCCGATTCCGCGGAGCGGGCTGTGGCGTCCGTGCCGTCCGTCGACGCGGGCACGACGCGCCGCCAGCTCGCCGTGCTGTGCGTCGGGCTGGAGGTCGAGCGACGCGACGGGACGCCGCTCGATCCGGAGGACGAGCACGCGCTGCTCGGCGAAGCGCTGCAGTACGTGGAGACGACCGCCGACCGCCGCGGCGGACGGGTCGTGCAGGCGCTCGGCAGCTTCGCGCTCGTCTGCTTCGGACACAGCACCGCCCACGAGCACGACCTCCGGCGCGCCGCCCACACCGCCCTCGACGTGGTGGCCGGCATGGCGCGGCTGGACGAGCGCGTGTTCGCCCCCCGGGGCGCCACGGCGTGCGCCCGGGCCGGGCTGCACGTCGGGATCGCGGTCTTCGGCACCCGCGGCGATGCCCCGGACACGCTGCTCGGTGCGACGGTGCGAGAGGCCATCGCGCTGCAGGCGCAGGCGGCGCCCGGCCAGATCGTGCTCCGCGACGAGACCTGCCGAGCGCTCCGGCGGTGGTTCCGCTTCGAGGCGCTGTCGGCCGGCGCCTCGTCGTACCAGCTGCTGGTCGGCGAGAAGACGGGCGCGGGCGACGAGTCGCTGGCGGCCGACGACGCGGCGCCGCTCGTCGGCCGTGCCGCACAGCTCGAGCGGCTGCTCGAGCTGTGGCGCGAGACGACCGCGGGCCACGGCGGCGGCGTGCTGCTCATCGGCGAGCCGGGCATCGGCAAGTCGCGGCTGCTGCGCGAGTTCGGCCGGACGTTGCCGCCGACGGCGTGGTTCGAGTTCCGCTGCACGCCGGAAGCGCAAGGCGCTCCGCTGCGGCCGATCATCGACTGGCTCGCCACGCTGGGCGACGGCCTGGCCTCGCTGCTCGACCGGTTGGGATCGCCCGCCGGCGACCTGGCCGTCCTGCAGGCGCTGGTGAATCCGGCGGCGACCAGCGAGCTGGTGGTCACGCGCGAACGCCAGAAGGAGCTGACCTTCCAGGTCCTGCTGGGATTGTTCGAGTCGCTGGCGCGGGAGCAGCCGATCGCGGTGGCTTTCGAGGACCTTCATTGGGCCGACCCCACCACGCTCGAGCTGGTCGCCGCGCTGGCAGGAGTGTTCACGCGCCCGCCGACGGCCAGCGCACCGTCCCCTCGCGGCTGTCTCGCGGTGACCGCCCGGCTGGAGTTCACGCACACGACGCGGCTCCCCGGCATCACGCCGCTGCCGCTCATGCCGCTCACCGCGGCCGAAGTCGAGGAGCTCGCCGAGGCGTGCATCGAGAACAAACAGCGGCTCACGCCGACGGTCCTCGAGGCGCTCGTGCGCGAAGCGGACGGCGTGCCGCTGTTCGTGGAAGAGGTGGCGCGCGTGCTCTCCGACCCCCGGCAACCCGGCGATGTCGGCCAGGAGATGCCCGTTCCGACGACGCTCTGGGACCTGCTGGCGTCCCGCCTCGACCGGCTCTCGGCCAGCGCGCGCAAGACCGCGCAGCTCGCCGCCGTTCTCGGACGGGAGTTCGATCTGCCCGTGCTCGACGCGGTGACGGGCAGCCCGATGCTCACGGACGACGTCGACGAGCTCGTGCGCGCGGGCATCGTGCTGCGCGGCCCGACGCCCCGCACCGCTCGCCTCGGCTTCAAGCACGCGCTGCTCCGCGACGCCGCCTACCAGTCGTGCATGCGCAGCGAGCGACAACGCAGCCACGCGCAGGTGGCGCGGGTGTTGCAAGGCCGGTTCCCGGAGATCGAACGGTCCCGGCCCGAGCTCTTGGCGTGGCACCTCGAGCAGGCGGGCGATGCGGCGGGCGCCATCACCTACCGCCGCCGGGCCGGAGATCTGTCGATGCGGCGCGGCGCCTACGTCGAAGCGATCGATCACTATCGCGCGGCGCGGCAGCTCGTGCCCCGCGTCCGCGACCGCGCGCAGCAGCTGCGGCTCGAGCTCGCCATCACCGAGGCGCTCGGCTCGGCGCTGTTCACCACGCAGGGCTATGCCGCGCCGGACGTCGAGGCGACCTTCCAGCGGGCCGAGGCGTTGTGCGACGAGATCGGCGCGGACGTGCCGCTGCGCGTCCTCTACGGGCTCTGGGGAGTTCGGCTCGCGCGCAGCGATGCGCGCGCCACGGCGGCGCTGCTCGCCCGCATCCGAACGCTCGCCGCCCGCTCGACCGACCCCGTGGCGCAGGTGATCGCGCACAGCGTTGCCGGCACCCGGGCGTTCATGGCCGGTCAGTTCGCCGAGGCCATGGGCGAGATGCGCGCCTGCCTCGAGCTCAACAAGAGCACCAGCTACCAGAGCTTCGTCGAGGACTACGGCTACGACATCACCGCCTACGCCTACGGCTATCTGGCCGGCTCGCTGTGGGCGCTCGGGCAGCTCACCGAAACGCGGCGGGTGCTCGCCGAGATGCTGGAAGCGTCCGAGCGCTCGCGCAATCCCTATTCGCTCACCGTCGCCCTGTCGTTCGGCGCGCACATGGGCAAGCAGATGCGGGACCTCGCGCTGGCCGATGCGCTGAGCAGCCGGGGGGTCGCCGTGGCGATGGAGCAGAAGCTGCTCTTCTGGCTCGGGCCACTGCTCAGCGTCCGCGGCTGGGTGAACGTGCAGCAGGGCGACCTCGAGGCGGGAATCGAATCGATCGAACAAGGTCTGGGGATCTTCACGGGGGCCGCGGTCCGCGCGACCTATCGGTGCTACCTGGCCTATCTGGTCGAAGCGCTGCTTTTGAAGGGCAACATCGACGCGGGCCTGGCGGCGACGGCGCGCAACGTCGATCCGGAGCTGCCGGCACTCGACGTCTTCTCGGAGCCCGACATCCTCCGGCTTCGTGGCGAGCTGCTGCTCGCGCGCGGCGACGTGGAAGCGGCACGGGCGACGCTCGTGGAGGGGCTGGCGATGGCCCGCGCCTGGGGTGCGCGCACGTTCGAGCTGCGCCTCGGCACCAGCCTGGCTCGGCTGCTGTCGGCCGAGGGCCGATCGGCGGCGGCCTGCGAGCTGCTGCGCCCGATCGTCTCGGCGTTCGCCGCGGACGCCCAGCATCCCGACGTGCGCGACGCGGCCGTGCTGCTCGATCGAATCACCGCGGCCGATCCGGCGCGCGCGGGCCGGCTGCCTAGAGGCAGTTGAAGACGCCTGGCGGACACGCCGGTTGTGCGTCGTCCCGCTCGACCTGCCGCCGCTCCCACGACTCGCGCATGCCTTCGAGCCAGCGGCGGTATTCGGCCGTGGGCCGCACGCGCGGCCACACCGCGCATCCGGCCAGCCCGCCCGCGGTCACCTCGGCGCACACAACGTCGATGTCACGCATCCGTCCGACGAAGCTGGAGGCATCGCCGTCCTCGGCGACGCGCACGCGCGCCTCGATGCGCGGCATGAGGCAGCGCTCCTCGTAGCGGCGCGCCAAGCGCTGGCAGGCGTCGGCGCGCCCCGCGGCGAGCGGCGGGGTGCCGGCGGCACACGCCGGCGCCGCACCGAGCGCGCCGAGCGCACAGATCCCGAGTCGCACCAGCCACCGCGTCCCCGCCCGCATCACGACCCTCCGCGCGCCAGGGAGCAAGATCGATACCGCCGCCGCGGCGCGAAAACCCGGCGTCGGGCCGGCGTAGGCCGCGGCGCACGGTCAAGGTCGTGACCCCGGCGGTCGGAGGCCTGACGCGCTCGTGGATGGTTGTCCGGTGTGCACGCACCGGCTACGCGGGAGCCATGCGGGCCGTGATCGCCTTCGTGCGCGAGGTCGTGACCAAGTGGCTGGCGGACGACGCGCTCGCCCAGGGGGCGGCGCTCGCCTTCTACATGCTGTTCTCGCTCGCCCCGCTGCTGGTGCTGGCGATCGCGGTCGCCGGCCTGGCGCTCGGCAACGACGCCGTGCACGCCCGGGTGCTGGCCGAGATCACCAGCGCGGTCGGCCCCGAGGCAGCGCGCAGTGTGGAGGGCATGATCGCTCGCGTGCGCTCGCCGGCCGCCGGCATCGTGGCCACGATCGCCAGCGTGTTCACCATGCTGCTCGGCGCCTCGGGGGTCTTCGGGCACCTGCAGGCGGTGTTGAGTCGCATCTTCGAGGCGCCGCCGCCGCCGGGCGGTCTCAAGCTGCTGGCGCGCCGCCGGCTGACGGCGTTCGCCATGGTGCTGGCGGTGGGCGTGCTGCTCGTCTGCACGATGCTGCTCACCACGGTGCTCGACGCCTCCCGCGAGCGCCTGGCGTGGCTGGTGCCCGCGCTCGCGCCGCTGCTGCCCTGGCTCGACGTGGCGCTGTCGATCGCGGTGGCCGCCCTCGCCTTCGCGCTCGTCTTCCGCATGCTCCCCAACGTCCGGCTCCGCTGGCGCGAGCTGCTGCTGGGCGGACTGGCGACCGCGCTGCTGTTCGCGGTCGGCAAGACCCTGATCGGGATCTATCTGTCGCGCAGCAGCGGCGCGTCCGTGTTCGGCGCCGCGGCATCGCTGGTGTTGCTGCTCCTCTGGATCTACTACTCGGCGCAGATCTTGTTCCTTGGCGCCGAGGTGACCGCCGTGCTGGCACGGCGCCGTCGAATCTGACACGAAGGAGACCATGGGCATCGGCGAAGGCATCTGGCTGCTCTTCCTCTTCCTGGCGCTGCAACCCATGCTGCGCCAGCGCATCCTCGAGGCCGGACGGCGGCGCATGATCGCCGCGATCGAGCGGAAGCGACACAGCCGGGTGATCGCGCTCGTGCACCGCCAGGAGCTGATGAGTCTCTTCGGGTTCCCGCTGGCACGCTTCATCAACATCGAGGACTCGGAGGAGGTGCTGCGCGCCATCCAGCTTACCGACCCGCGGGTGCCGATCGACCTCATCCTGCATACGCCGGGCGGCCTGGTGCTGGCGGCCGAGCAGGTCGCCAACGCGCTGGTTGCCCACGAGGCGAAGGTGACGGTGTTCGTGCCGCACTACGCCATGTCCGGCGGCACGCTGCTGGCGCTCGCGGCGGACGAGGTCGTGCTGGCGCCGCACGCCGTGCTGGGCCCGCTCGACCCGCAGGTCGGCAATCTGCCGGCGGCCTCCATCCTCGAGGCCGTGACGCGCAAGGAGCCGAAGGACATCGACGACCAGACCCTCATCCTGGCCGACGTCGCCCGCAAGGCGCAGCGGCAGGTGCAGGCGCTGGTGCAGCGCATCCTGGCGGGCAACGGCTGGGATGCCGATCGGGCCGCCGCGATCGCGACGGCGCTCACGGACGGGCGCTGGACGCACGACTATCCGCTGACGGTCACCGAAGCGCGCGAGCTCGGGCTGCCGGTCTCCACCGACATGCCGCCCGAGGTCTACCGCTTCATGCAGCTCTTTCCGCAGCCCGCGGCGCGCCGCCCGAGCGTCGAGTACGTGCCCGTCCCGTATCCCGCGCCCGGCCGCGCCAAGCCGCGGCACGACTGAGCCCAGGTCAATCGCGCGCCGGGGCACGACGGCTGCTTTTCACGCAGGTAGCACCCGGCCCCCCGACCGGGCCCACGGCCGCCGTGCCCCGGCGCGCGACTGGCGTCTACGACGCTCCCGCGTGGACTCGCGTCTTCTCGTCCCACATCCAGTGGCGCCGCCGGATTTCCGCCTCGAGCACGCGCACGCCGCGCGACACCCGCTGGCGGAAGGCCGTCTCGGTGACGTTCCCCTCGTCGCCCGCAAGCCGCTCGGCGAGATCGCCGTAGTGCAGGTGCTCCTCGGCATGGAGCGCGAGCTGGAGCGCGCGCTTCACCTTGGGCGGCATCACCCACACGCTGGCGTTCACGTGCTGGATCAGGCGCTGGACGTCTGCGTCGCTGGTGAGATTGCCTCCGGCCTCCACGAACGCCCGGAAGAGCCGGCGCTGTACGCTGTTCACGTCCCCCCTCCTTTCGGAATGCTCTGACTGCGTTCTCCCCGTGCAAGCTGTTTGCCAAGCCCGCGACGGCGCGAAACGCGTGGAGACCCGATGCGACGGCCGGCGACGCCGTCCAGGGTTTTGGACGCCCGTCCTCCCGGCTGGACGCGTGCGCTTGCTTTCCCCCCTGCTAGAGGCGGAAAAGGGCTTCGGTCGATGGGCCAGCGAGGCGAAGTGCTCGAGCGGCTGCGCCATCCGGCCGCAGCCGTCCCGAGGGACCTGCCCACGGTCGTGCGGACCTTTGCCGCCATCGTCATCCTGGTCCCCGCGCTGCTCCTGGTGAGCGCACTGGTGCTGCTGCTGGCGCTGCTGCGCGCGCCGCGGCGATGGATCGATCGCTGCTACACCGGGTTTGCACGGCTCGGGATCCTGGTCGGCGGCACGCGGCTGCTGATCGAAGGGCTCGAGCACATCCAGCCGGGGACGAGCTACGTGGTGGTGGTGAACCACGAGAGCGACTGGGACCCCGTGGTGCTGTTCGCGGCGCTCCGCCCGCTGACGATGCGGGCGGTCATCAAGGACGAGATGATGCGGATCCCGGTGCTCGGCCGCGCGCTGGCGCTCACCGGCAACGTGCGGGTGACGCGCACGCAGTCGGCCGCCGACGTCGAGCGGCTGCGCGCCGTCATGCAGGCGCGGCCGCCCGACGTCTCGATCCTCTTCTACGCCGAGGGCACCCGCTCCCGCGACGGCTCGCTTCGCCCCTTCAAGAAGGGGCCGTTCGTCGCCGCCCTGGCGAGCGGGCTGCCGATCCTGCCGGTCGCGACCGCCGGGACGTACCGCATCTGGCCTCCCGTCACGGTTCGGCTGCGCAGCGGCCCCGTGGCGGTGCAGGTGGGCGAGCCGATCGACGTTCGCGGCCTCGGCTTCGAGGATCGCGACGCGCTCCGCGACCGCTGCTTCGCGGCCGTGCGCCAGCTGCGCGCCGAGGCGCGCGCGCGGCTGCGCGCCGAGGGCGTGGAGCCCGGCGGAGTCGACTGACGGCCGCTTGACTCGGGCGGCGCGGCGGCGGCCCTATGGCTCGCCATGATCGACCTCTACACCGCGGCCACGCCCAACGGCTGGAAGGTCTCCATCGCCCTCGAGGAGCTCGGGATGCCCTACGAGGTGCACGCCATCAATCTGCTCGCCGGCGAGCAGAAGCGCCCCGATTACCTGCGGCTCAATCCGAACGGGCGCATCCCTACCATCGTCGACCGCGAGGCGGGTGGCTTCGCGGTTTTCGAGTCCGGGGCGATCCTGATCTACCTGGCCGAAAAGACCGGCCGGCTCCTGCCGGCCGACCCGAAGGGCCGCTCGCTCGCAATCCAATGGCTCATGTTCCAGATGGGCGGTATCGGCCCCATGATGGGACAGGCCAACGTCTTCTACCGCTACTTCCCCGAGAAAATTCAACCCGCGATCGACCGCTACCAGCACGAGTGCCGGCGCCTCTTCGAGGTGCTGAACACGCGGCTCGCCGACCACGAATGGCTCGCCGGCGAGTACTCGATCGCCGACATCGCCAACTGGGCGTGGGTGCGCACGCACGGCTGGTCGGGCGTATCGGTCGATGGGCTCGATCACCTGCAGCGCTGGCTCGGGCAGATGGCCGCGCGACCGGCGTGCCAGCGGGGCGTCGAGGTGCCGATGCGCATCCCGAACCTCACGGACGACCCGAGCTCGGACGCAGCCAAGGCGTTTGCCAAGGGTGCGCAGTCGTTGCTGCAGCGCTGACCTGCCTGCGCACGCATGACGCGCTGCGGCTCGATCCCACTGCGAGCGCGTCGCCCGCGGCGAGCTTCGTCCGGTCGCGAATTATCCGCTGCATGCGTTCGGACATTCTTGACAGCGGCCTTAGGCGCCGTGGTACTAGGCAAGCTACCGCAGGAAAACTAGGGGACCCTGCACGCATCGGACGATCATCTTGGGGGGTAAACACGTGAAGAACGGCAGATTTTGGATTCTCGCGTTGGGGGCGAGCTGCCTGGTGGCGACCTGGAGTCCGTCTCAGGTGGCGGCACAGATCACCGGTGCATCGTCGAGCAACACAGGGTCAACCTGTTCGGGGGCCAACAACTCCGACGGCTTCTGCGGATCGTCGACGCAGGTGCTGGTGAACGACGGCACCACCTTCCAGAGCCGCTACGCCTGGAACATCAACGCCGACGTCGGCATCTTCGCGACCCGCAACACCTCCGGCAACGCCCAGCACAACATCTCCTTCAACGCGACCGCACCCGGTAGCTACCGCCTGGACATCTCCACGTCGCGCGTCGGTGACATGAACCGCGTGAACGACGCCTTGGGCTGCAGCGGCTCGGCCGACGTGAGCGCCGTCACCGGCTCGAGCAACATTGCACTCGCCAGCGGTTCGCTCAGCCTCGCCGATCCCGGCTCGCTCGGCAGCGGCGGCAGCACCACCAGCACTCCCATCAGCCAGAGCAGCTCTGCCGTGATCGGCCCACGG
>DATMAZ010000054.1:0-5198 GCA_035559675.1 Candidatus Limnocylindria bacterium | reverse complement strand
CGCCCGCTACTGGACCGGCCGGGCGCTCGCCTGGATCACGGCCAACCCGCGCGCCTACCTGGCGCTGCTCGGGATGAAGCTGCAGACGCTGTGGAACGGCTTCGAGATCCCCGACAACTACCATTACGTCTTCATGCGCCGGCATTTCCTGCCGGCGCTCTGGCCGCTGGTCACCTTCTCGTTCGTGGCGCCGCTCGCGCTCGTGGGCGCGGTGATGCCGTTTTGGCGGCGGCGCGACGTGACCGCGCTCTACATCGCCTGCTTCGGCTACCTGGCGACGGTCCTCCTGTTCTACGTGCGCGGTCGCTACCGCATGCAGGCGGTGCCGCTGCTCATCCTGTTCGCCGGCCTCGGCATCGATCACCTCGCCCGCGCGCTGCTCGCGCGCCGCTGGGCCGCCGTCGCCGCGCTCTCGGCCGGCCTCGTCGCCGCGGTCTGGTTCACCAACCGCGAGTACTGCGAGCCGCCGCACCACGGGTTGAACGCCACGTGTCTCGGCGGCGACACCTGGTTCGACAGCGAGTGGCTGAAGCTCGCCGAATGGTATCGCAACGCCGGACAGCTCGAGACCGCCATCGGCTACGCCAAGCGCGCGCAGGAGTGCTCGCGGCCCCGCTCGGTCGGCTGGAACCTCGCCTGGCTCGGCGAGCTGCACACGATGCGCGTCGACGAGCTCATGCGCGCGGGCCGGCGCGCGGAGGCCGCGCCGCACATCGCCGGCGCCGAGGAGGCGTACCGCACCGCGGTGCGCGCGGGCTATCGGCCGGGCGTCATGCAGAGCCACCTCGGCACGCTGTACTCGATCGCCGGCAGGCCGGCCGAGGCGATCACCGCCCTCGAGGCCGCGGCGGCGGCGCGCGCGCTCGACGCCGCGGGGATGCGGCGGCTGGCGGTCGCCTACGTGTCGGTCGGCCGGTGCGAGGACGCGCGGCAGACCCTCGAGCGGCTCGACCGCGCCCGCGGCTTGAGCGAGCTCACGACCGACTCGCGCGCCGTCCTCGCCCCCTGCGAAGGCCGCTCGTGAGCCGCGGCGCCCTGGCAGCACTGTGCGGGTTGGCGCTCGTCGCCTTCGCGGCGCAGGTGCTGGTGGTGGCGCGGACCTACACGCCGACGCCCGACGAGTTCATCTACGTGCCGACCGGCTACTACCATCTGCGCACCGGCGACCTCACGTTCGACACGACCAATCCGCCGCTGCTGAAGATGGCCATGGGGGCGGCGCTGCTGCCGTTTCGGCCGCAGCTCGACCTCGACCCGCGCTGGCGCGACAACCGCACCGGCTGGGGCGCCTGGATCTTCGCCACGCGCTTCATGAGCCAGAACCGCGCGCGCTACCTCGACATGTTCTTCGCGGCGCGCGCCGTGGTGGTGGCGCTTGGCGTGGCGCTCGGCGTCCTGCTGTTCGTCCGTGCGCGGCAGCTGCTCTCGCCGGCGGCCGCGCTGGTGGTCCTCGTGCTCTACGCCAGCATGCCACCGCTCTTGGCTCATGGCGGCCTGGCCACGCTGGACATGGGGCTCACCGCCTTCATCTTCGCCGCCTTTTGCGCGCTCGCGCGCCTCACCGAGACGCGCTCGCTCGCCTGGGCCGCCGCAGCCGGCGTGCTGCTCGGGCTCGCCTTCGCGATCAAGGGCACGGCGGCCCTCTTCTTCCCGCTCGTCCCGGTGCTCGTGACGCTCGGCTGGCCCGGCTGGGGCAGGCAAGACCTCGGCCGCTTCGTCGCTGCCGGCGTCGCGATCGCGCTCGGGCTCTGGGTGGCGTTGCTCGCCGCCTACGGCTTTCGGGGCTTTCCGCTGCCGGCGCCGCTCATCGAAGGCGTGCGCTTCCAGATCGCCGCCAGCAGCGCGGGCGAGTTCCCGGCGTTTCTCGCCGGCGAGTGGTCGCAGACCGGCTGGTGGCACTACTATCTGGTGGCGCTCGTGCTGAAGACGCCGCTCGCGACGCTCGTGCTGCTGCTCGGCGGCCTCGGCGTCATGGCAGCGAGGCGCTTTCGCGGCCGCGGCGACCTCTGGGTGCTACTGCCGCCGCTCGTCCTGCTCTACATCCTCTCCTTCCACTACGGGAAGAACTACGGGATCCGCTACCTCCTGCCGGCGTTTCCGTTCCTGCTGCTGATCGCCGGCACGGCGGTGGACGCGCTGCTGCGCCGCGGCCTGTTGGGACGCGCGGTCGTGGGCGCGCTCGTCGCGTGGCAGGTCGCCGCCAGCCTTCTCGCGGCCCCGCACCACCTCGCCTACTTCAACGAGCTCGTCGGCGGGCCGGAAGCGGGACGCCGCTACCTGCTCGACTCGAACGTGGATTGGGGCCAGGACCTGGGCGCGCTCGCAGCGTATCTGCGTGCCCGCGGCGAGCGGCGGATCTGCCTCGGCTACTTCGGCCACGTCGACCCGCACGTCTACGGCATCGAATACTCTTTCCCGCCGACGCAGCCGGCGCCCGGGCGCTGCGCGCTCAGCGCCAACTTCCTCGCCGGCTACCCGTACGGCATCACCTACGCGGGCGAGCGTGTGCTCGGGGTGCGGCCCGGGCTCTGGTCCTGGTACGACCGGCTGCAGCCGGTCGAGCGCATCGGCAGCTCGATCTACGTCTTCGACGTGACGCCCGCGGACGTGGCGCGCCTCGGCGGCGCGCCCCCGCCCGGCTGAGCGTTGCTTGCTCCGCCCAGCTCCAGCGGCACGCGGGCCTCGTGACTCGTCGGCCAATCAGTGCATGGCGGCGACGAGAGCGCGTACCGCAGGCGCTTGCTCAGCTTTCGGAGATCCCCCGGGATGCCTTTGCGCCGGCTCCAGAGATAGAGCGTGCGGCCGCAGCGCAACGCCGCGTGCTGCGAGACACGCGCGAATCCTTCCCGAGGCAGCTTCTGAACGGCGGTGATGCTGTCGACGATCCAGAAAGCTGTCACGCGCACCCAGGATCGTCTCCTCGACGACGCGCCGCAGGCCGTCCCGTTGAAACGTGTCGTGGAGAGGAATCACCCCTCCCTCGACGACGAACGGCACCCAATCCGTGTAGTCCGCGCGCACACCCTCGTAGGTGTGGAGCCCGTCGACGAACAGCAACCGGACCGGGTCGCGCCACGCCTTCACAAAGTTCTGCGACCGCGCGACGTGCGGGATCACCCAATCGTCGACGCCTTCCCGTGCGAGGTTCGCTCGAAACTCGGCCTCGGTGCCGCCGCGGTGCGGATCGATGGCGTGCACGCGCTCGCGTCCCGCGGTGCACGCGGCGCACGCCAGCAGCGTCGTCGACTTCCCGCGATTGCTGCCGATCTCGACGACCGCGCCGCTTCCGGGACCGCGCGCCGCGAGCGCGTAGAGGAACGCGCCCTCTCGTTCCGTCAGCCATCCGCCGAGCGTTTCGACGACATGCGCGACGTACCGGCGCTCGTGGGGACTGACCCACGCCACGCCGGCGTCATCGCGCCATCGGCCGAAAAAATCAGGCTAGCTCTCGGCTCTCAGCGCGTCTCTAGCCAGCGCCGGGCGCGCTCTGCCGCCATGTGCACGCGCGCCGCGACCGCTTGGGCGCAGTCGTCCGCGAGCTTGTCGTGCGTCTCGGCGCGAGCGAGCTTGCGCTCGGCAGCGGCCAGCAGCTTCACGGCTTTGCGAGCCGGCCTGACGGAGCCTCGACCGGCCGCCCGGTCGAGCAGGCGGCCGGCATTGCCGAGCCGGCGCGTGACGCCGCGCGGCACACGCTCGCCTGCGCACTCGGACGGATGGCAGTCGGCGCCGTCACAATCGGTCACACAGGCGAGCCCCGTCGAGTCGGCGAGCGGCCCCTGATCGCCGCACACGCCGTGGCCCTGATCGTGCGGCACGCAGACCGTGACCACACCGTCGCAGGCGCCGCCACGCCCGTCTTCGGCGCGGAAGTCGATGGCGTAGACGCGACCGTCACCCGGCCCGGCCCGCTCGACGCGGATCTGCGCGGTGCTCGTCCCGACGCCCGCGCCATCCGGACACGTCGAACCGCTGCCCGCGGCATCGACCGGCTCGTCCTGCCCGAGGCCCGTGATGGTGATCACGACCGGATCGCCGTCGGGATCGGTGACCCCGCGCACGTGCACGGACGCAAAGCGGTGATTCGGCGGCCAGAAGATCGACGGCGTCGCGTATGCGCCCGAGCAGTCCGGCGGCCGGTTGAAGCCTCCGAGCTGCAGATGGTCGACCTCGATCGCGCCGGCGCCGCCGGTGATGCGGATCGCCGACACGCCGCCGTCGTGACGGACCCCGAAGAAGCGATCCTCGGGCGTTGCGCCATCGGTCGCGCCGTCGCCCGCGGTCACCGGTCCGATCACCCCGAGCGACGCGCCGAAGGCGTCGAATGCCTCGAAGGTGACCGGCCCCTGGCCGTCGGTCCACACGACGCCCGCTTCACGCGGAAAGCCGCCCAGCACGGTCGGATCGAGCGTGAACGTGATGCCGGCGGCGCCGTCCGCCGCGCTCCACGAATGGCCGTCGCGGCCGAAGCCGTCGATGGCGCCGTCGTCCGCGTCGACGGAATCGGTGTCGGGGCCGGGAGCGAGAACCGCGCCGGCCGACGGTGTCACGCCTGCAACGTTCAGCAGCCCGTCCTCGAAGTCCTCGAGCACGAAGTCGGGCGCCAGCGTGTCGAGCGGGCTGTTGGTGCGATCGAGGTACGGAGACGGGCCGAGCGACGTCGCGCCGTGCGCCGGCCCGCCCAGCCACAAGACGGCGAGCACCAGGTGCGGAGCAATACGCATCATGCCGGTAGCATGCCGAAGGGACCGGAGCCTGGGAACCCAGAAAGCGTCCTCGCAAGTGCGCGGGCGCCCACCCGCGCGGCGTTCATCGCTGCATGTCCGGCGATGCACACCCCAACGAACTGCAACGATGGCATCCAGTGCACCGACGATACCTGTGACCCCTCCGTCGGCTGCCAAGGGGATGTCCCGGAATCTGCTGAACGGCTGATCTGACGAGAGAGAGCGGCGGCTCCTTTCCCCGTCCTGCAAAGGATGGACTTGCCCCGTTCCGGCGAACACCTGAGTTAAGCCGCTGCGCGGCGATTCCAGTATCGGTCCTCGTAGTCGACGGGGCTCATCATGTCGATGGCCGAGTGCCGACGCTGGCGGTTGTAAACGGCCTCGATCCAGTGAACAGTCGCCATCCGGGTGCGAGCCCGGGTCGGCCAGGACCGCGGCTCGATGAGCTCGAGCTTGTAGGTCGCGAAGAACGAC
>DATMAZ010000053.1:0-6562 GCA_035559675.1 Candidatus Limnocylindria bacterium | reverse complement strand
CGCGCGCCGGCCCTCGTCGGCCTTGTCGATGAGCGCGCGCAATCCCGCCACGCCGTCGCCGGTGACCAGCCCGTGCGCGACCAGCGTCCACAGCGCCTCCTCGACCGCCGCGGGCAGCAGCCCGCAGGCGCGGGCGATGTCGCCGGCGAACGAGGCGCCGCGCCGCTCGAGGTGCGCCAGCACCTGCCGCGCGTCGCCCGTGAGCTCGCCGGTATCGTGCGCGGGCGCCAGCAGCCACGGCAGGTCTTCGCGGAGCACGAAGGCGAGCGGTGCCGCCCGGTTCGGCACGCGCGGGCGCCGCGGATCGGGGGCGGCGTCCTCGGGCGGATCGGTGCGCAGCCGGCCCCATGCGACCGCGCCGGCCAGGCAGAGGTGGTCGAGGTCGTCGGGATCGTAGCTCGCGATGCGTGCCGGCAGCACGTGGGCTTCCCAGGCACGCGCGGGCAGCTCCAGGCCCTCGAGCTGCCCAATCACCTCCAGCAGGCCGGGACGGCCATGGAGCTGCGTGCCGCGCTGCACGTGCTGCCAGCGGAAGAGAAAGCGCATGAGATCGGCGGCGGGCACCGGCTCGATCTCGCGGCGGAGCCGGCCCAGCGTCAGCCGGTGGATGCGCGCCAAAAGCCCTCGATCGCACCATTCTTCCTCGTCGGCGCCGGGCCGGTAGCGGCCGCGAAGCGCCGAGCCGGCCGCCTCGAGCCGCGCGAGCCCGATCGCCAGCCGCTCGGGCGCGATGCCGACGATCTCGGCGAGCTCGCGCACGGTGACCGGGCCGAGGCACTCGAGCCAGCCGCCGGTGATCGCGCGCAGCGCGTCCTCCTCCGTGGTCTCCCGACGGCGGCCGAAGAGCTGCTCCTGGAGCGGCGGATCGAACACGACGCCCGGCAGCGCCAGCTGAACGGCCGCCGCGCGCTCGGCCGCCACCAGCAGCGCGCCCGCCCAGGCGGCGCGGCCCCCGCGCACCAGCCGCTCGCCTGCCTCGAGCCAGCCGTGTCGCGCCAGCAGGTCGCGCGGCACGACGCCCACGCTCAGCAAGAGATCGTGCAGCTCGTCGTCGTCGCGCACCACCGGCCAGGCCTGCGCCCGCGCCTCGGCGATCGCCTCCGGATCGAGCGCGCCCAGCCCGCCGGCGAGCTGCGGCATCGTCTGGCGGAGCGCCACGGCCCGCGCGCGCCGCTCTTCGAGCGGCGCGTCGTCGAGATAGGTGTAGGGGTTGCTGTTCAGCAGCTCGTGGCAGAACGGCGAGGGGGCGACGGTGTCGATGCCGACGGTGCGCACGGTACCGTCCGCGATCGCCTCGAGCAGCGCCGCCACGCCGTCGACGTCCATCGCCTCGTGCAGGCAGTCGTCGATCGTCTCCTTCACCAGCACGTGGTCCGGGATGGGGATCGGACCGGGGGGCATGTTCTCCGCGCAGCCGAGCTGCTCGGGGAAGACCGCCGCCAGCAGGTCCTCGGCGCGCATGCGCACGAGCGGCATCGGCACCTTGCGCCCGCCTTCGTGCCGCGGCAGCGCCAGCGCGCGCGTGGCGTTCCAGCGCCAGCGGTTGGTGAACATGGGCGAGGCGAGCGCCGCTTGCGCAAGGTCGTCTTCGAGCGTCGCACGGCGCACCAGCGAGAAGACCGTGTCGAGCGGGAAGCTGTGCTGCTGGCCGAGCGAGAGCACGATGCCGTCGTCGGTCGCAGCCGCCTGCAGCTCGAAGTTGAAGGTGACGCAGAAGCGCTTGCGCATCACCATGCCGAGCGCGCGTGTGATGCGACCGCCGAGCGGCGCGTGGACGACGAGCTGCATGCCGCCCGCCTCGTCGAAGAAGCGCTCGGCGACGAGGGTCGTGCTGGTCGGCACGACGCCACCGAGCGCCGCCCGCCCTTCCTCCACGTAGGCCGCGAGCTGCTCCGCGCCGTCGCGGGAGAGCCGGCACTCCCGCTCGAGCCAGGTCCGGTCGGGCGCCCGGGCGACGACGTCGCTGCGCAGCCGCGAGACGGCCTCGGACAGCTCGCGCGACCGCGAGGGCGCCTCGCCGAGCCAGAACGGGATCGTGGGCGGCGCGCCGTGCGCGTCCTCCACCCGCATGCGACCGGACTCGACCCGCAGGATGCGCCAGGAGCGATTGCCCAGGAGAAAGACGTCGCCGCGCAGGCTCTCGACCGCGAAGTCCTCGTTCACCTTGCCGACCAGCGCGCCCGTCGGCTCCTCCACCACGTCGTAGTCGGCCGTGTCGGGAATGGCGCCGCCGCCGGTGATGGCCGCGAGCCGCGCGCCCCGGCGCGCGCGCACGCGGCCATGGACGCGATCCCAGTGCAGGTGGGCGGCGCGCCGCCCGCGCCGTCCGGCCACGCCCTCCGCCAGCATGTCGAGCACGGCGTCGAACTCGTCGCGCGCGAGCGCGCGATACGGGTACGCGCCGCGCACCAGCGCGAACAACGCGTCGGCGTCGATCTCGCCGGTGGCGGCGATGGCGACGCACTGCTGGGCCAGGATGTCGCGCCCGCCGGTAGGGACCGTGAGCGCGTCCAGCTCGCCCGCCTCGACCGCCCGGACGGCGGCTGCCGCCTGCACCAGCTCGTCGCGCGTGAGCGGGAACACAATGCCCTTCGGGACGGCGCCCCGCACGTGCCCCGAGCGCCCCACGCGCTGGATGAGCGTGGCGAGCGAGCGCGGTGCCCCCAGGTGGCAGACGAGGTCGACCGCGCCCACGTCGATGCCCAGCTCGAGGGACCCCGTGGCCACCACCACCGGCACCTTGCCGGCCTTGAGCCGCTGCTCGGCTTCGAGCCGGATCCGCCGCGCCATGCTGCCGTGATGCGCCGCCACGCGTCCCTCGCCGAGCCGCTGCACGAGCGCGTGCGCCACGCGCTCCACCAGCCGCCGCGTGTTGACGAAGACGATGGTCGTGCGGTGCTCGGCGGTGAGCGCCGCGATCGTGTCGTAGACCTCCGCCCACTGCTCGTGCGTGGCGATCGGCCCGAGCGGTTGCTCGGGCGTCCAGACGGCGAGGTCGAGCCGTCGGCGATGTCCCGTGTCGACGATCTGCGGGAGCGCGCGCCGCGTGCCCACCAGGAGCCGGCCCACCTCCTCGATCGGCCGCTGCGTCGCCGACAGGCCGATGCGCTGCAACGGCCGGCCCGCGAGCGCGTCGAAGCGCTCCAGGCTGAGCGCCAGGTGGGCGCCGCGCTTGTCGCCCGCCACCGCGTGAATCTCGTCGACGATCACGGTCTCGGCGGTGGCGAGGAACGCGCGGCTGCGCTCGGCGGTGAGCAGGATGTAGAGCGACTCGGGCGTGGTGATGAGCACGTGCGGCGGCCGCCGCACCATCGCCTGCCGCTCGGACGCCGGCGTGTCGCCGCTGCGAACCATGACACGCACCTCGGGCAGGGCGACCCCGCTCGCCGCCGCCCGCGCGGCGAGCTCACCGAGCGGCTGCAGGAGATTGCGCTGCACGTCGTTGCCGAGCGCCTTCAGCGGCGACACGTAGACCACGTACGTACGATCCTCGAGGGTGCCATCGCGTGCACGGCCGAGCAGCCGATCGATCGACCAGAGGAAGGCGGCGAGCGTCTTGCCCGAGCCGGTGGGCGCGGCGATCAGCGCGTCGCGGCCGGACGCGATCGCGGGCCAGCCCCGCTCCTGCGCCGGGGTCGGCGATCCGAAGCGGTCGCGGAACCAGCCGGCCACCAGCGGCGAGAAAGGCAGCGTCACCTCCGCGTCCTCGGCGCATCCGTAGCATCGCGGGCGGCGCCGGCCAAGGCGACGTTTCCTTCGACGCCGCCGCTGGCTATAGACGGCGCGTGGCCGACACCCGCTCCGCGCGCGCCACCCGCGCCCAGCGTCGCGCCGAGAAGCGCCGCGCCCCGGCACCACCGCCGGCGCCCGCCCGCTCGCCGCTGCGCTGGGTGTTCGCGCTGCGGCCGTTCGTGTGGCTCGGGCTCACGATCGGCTTTCTCGTGCTGACCGCGATGTCGCTCGAGCATCGCATTACTTGGTACCTGGCAGTGGACCAGTTCGGCTATCTCCGCTTCGCGAACGACCTGCTGCACGGACGCGTCGAGCACGAGTGGCCGCCCATCCGGGCCTTCGCCAAGCTGCTGCCGCCGCAAACCGACGTGCTCGTGCAGACGTACATCTGGGACAACGGGCGCATCTACAGCCGCTACGCCCCCGGGTTCCCGATCATCCTGGCCGCGTGGATCGGGATGTTCGGCAACGACGCAGCGCATCTGCTGAACCCGACGCTGTTTTTGGCCGTGCTGCTGACGGTGATGGCCATCCAGTGGCGGCTCGCGCGCTCGCTCTGGCGCGGCACGATCGCCGCGACGCTGGTCGTCCTGTGCCCGACGCTGGTGCATCTGTGGGCGCTCACGCCGACGCGCGACCTCTCGGCGCACCTCTGCGCGTTCATCGGCCTGGCCGTGCTCGCCGGACGCGGGGCGCTCGGCGCGCGCGCGCTGCTCGGCGCGGGGCTGGCCCTCGGGTACGCCGGATCGATTCGTCCCGACGCCGTCCTCTATCTCGTGCCGGCGTCCATTCTGGCGCTGGGCCGGTGGTGGCCGGACCGTTCGGCGCGCACGCTCGGCCGCTGGGCCGCCGCCGGCGCCCTCGGCGTGGCGCTCGGCCTCGCGCCGTCGCTCGCCTTCTATTGGAAGGCGACGGGCAATCCGTTCGTGCCGACGCAGGGCGTGGAGCTGAAGCGGCTGTTCGTACCGCCCAAGCCCGCCGTGCAGCCGGCCGTCCCGGGCGCGAAGGTCGGCTATCCGCCCGGCTGGCGCGGCGGCACGATCGAGCGGGTGCAAGGCGGCGGGCTGCGGCTCTCGAATCTACCCCGCACGCTGCCCGGCAACCTGGAGAAGATCCAGGACGGCTACGGGCCGCTGCTGCTGGCGTTCGCAGGGCTCGGCGCGGCGGTCGGGTTGTACCTGCGCCCGGCGTTCACGGGCGCGTGTCTGGTTTACCTCGCGATCGCGATCCCGTTTTTCAGCTGCTGGACGCGCCCCGACCATCGCTATCTCATCGGCGTGTGGCTGGTGATGCCGATGCTGATCACCGAGGGGATCATGGGGACGCTCGAGCTCGTCCATCGGCTCGCACGGCTGCGCGCCGTGCTGCTCGCGCGCGCGGTGGCCGTGGGCGCGTTTGCCGTCGCGGCGATCGCCCATGCGAGCGGCGGCGATACGCTCACGCCGCTCCCGCAGGTCTCGACCGTCGTCCTGCTCCTCGCGGGCGCAAGCCTGGTCGTCGCCGCCTGTCTCCCGGCGCGCCGGGTGGCGATCGCCGCCGGTCCGCTGATCGCGGTCGGGCTGGTCTGGCTCTCGGCGAGCCGCGCGCAGGCGAGCCTCGCGACACGCGCCTCGTTCCAGCGACCGCAAGCCAAGCGGGCGGCCGCCACCTTCCGCCAGGCCGTGCAGCCGGGCGCCGTGGTGATCACGCTCGAGGACGTCGGCCGGCCGATGGAGAACATCGAGTACTACGCCGGCGTCCACAGCCTCTACTTCACCGACCTGCAGCGCTGGCGGCTTCCGCTGCGCGTGGCCGCGACGAATCTCATCCTGCATCGCTTCAAGCCGTATCTCCTGATCCCGAAGCGTGGCCTCTCCGAGTGGGATCAGGAGCAGGTCGACTCGCTGGCGCCCGATCTCACCCTGGAGCTGGTGGCCGACATCCCGCCCAACCGCAACTACGACTACTTCGTCGCGGCGGCATTCCATCGCGGGCTGCCGATGGCGCTCTACCGAATCCGCTTCCCGGCGCTGGAGAACGGCATCGCGGAGTGGGAGAAGAAGACCGGCAAGACGCTCGACGTCACCGGCCGCAACCCTTGAATGCGCCGAGGATGCGGGCAAGCAGCCCGCCCGCCGGGGCTGCGCCGTCGACCCGCAGCATGCGGAAGTCGCCGTCCAGCGTGATCGGCACCGGAAACGGCGCGGCGATCACCTGGGCGATCACGCCCGTGCCGGTCCAGCCGTTCGGCTGACGCGTGAGTCCCACGAACACGTTCACCTGGGTCGCCGGACGCTGCCCGCCGGGAGCGAACTGATACGTTTCGCGCATCACCCAGACGGCGTCCTTTGCCTTCATCTCCTCGCGCTCGGCCTCGGTGAAGGTCGAGGGCTCCCAGATGTCGGTGGTCACCTGCAGGATGCCGCGGTCGGTTGCGGCCAGCTCCTGCCAGGTCGCCGCCAGCGTGGCGAGCTGCGCGGGCGTCGGCTCCCAGAGGGTCTGCGCCGCCTCGTGCTTCTCGAGCTCGGCGGCCATGTCCTTCGGCAGCTCGACGAACCGCTCGACCAGCTGGGGCTTGCCGTCCGTGGTGGTGATCTCGAGAAAGAGCGGCATGGTGCGCCGCGTCTGGTTCACCTTCATGTCGAAGAGCACCAGCCAGCGGCCGCTCAAGTCCTCGGGGGTACCGTGCACGACCGTGGTCTGCGTCGGCTCGGAGGGCGTGGCCTCGGGAGTCGGCGCGGCGGCGCCGGCAGACGGAGCGGCGGTGCCGGGGGCCGGCGCGGGCGCCGGCTGGGCTCGCACGCCGGCCGCCGCCACGGTGATCAGCATGGTGCACAAGAGCAGGCGGGTC
>DATMAZ010000052.1:0-10451 GCA_035559675.1 Candidatus Limnocylindria bacterium | reverse complement strand
GGCGGTGGCGGCGCTCGGCGGACGGCTCGTGCGCCGCCTCCGTCGTCTCGAGTCCGTCGTGAGCGCGGTGCGGGAAGGCCGCGAGCTGCCCTACGTGGCCGCCGAGCGGGACGACGCGCTCGGCCGGCTCGAGGCGGCGCTCGGCGGCGCACTGCGCGTCGTGCATGGCCGGTTGCACGAGCTCGGCGTCGAGCGGGATCGCTTCCAGACGATCCTCCGCGGCATGGCGGAAGGCGTGCTGGTGGCCGATCTCGACGGCCGGGTGGTGCTCGCCAACGCCCGCGCCGCAGAGCTGCTCGGCACACCCGACCCCGTCGGCCACCTGCTCGTCGAGCTGGCACGCGACCCGGGGATTTCCGAGCTGGTTCGCGCGGTGGCCGCCGGAGCGAGCGCGTCGCGCGACGTGCAGCTCGGCAGCGCGGCGCGCGGGGTCAGCGTGCAGGTGAACGGTGCGCGCCTGGCGGACGCCGAGGGCCGCCCGTTCGGCGTGGTCCTCGTCGTGCACGACGTCACCGAGCTCAGGCGGCTCGAGGTGATGCGGCGCGACTTCGTTGCCAACGTGTCGCACGAGCTGCGCACGCCGCTCACGGCCATCAAGGGCTATGCCGAGACGCTGCTCGGGCCGGCGGGGGACGATCGCGAGACGTCGCGGCGGTTCCTGGCGGTGATCGACCGGCATGCGCAACGGCTCGGCCGGCTGGTGGACGATCTGCTCACGCTGTCCGACCTGGAGCTTGGACGCACGCCGATGCACCTCGTCGAAATGTCGGTCGGTCCGGCGGTCGACGACGTGCTGCAGATTTTCGAGGACGCGGCGGAACGCGCCGGGGTGCGCCTGCTGGCGCAGGTCGCGCCCGACACGCCCCCCATCGTCGCCGACGGCGATCGGCTCCAGCAGGTGCTGATCAACCTGGTCGACAACGCGCTGAAGTTCACGCCGCGCGGGGGCCAGGTCATGCTGCGCGTCGGCGCCGTCGCGCCGCCGCGTGCCGGCCTGGTGGAGATCGCCGTGTCGGACACGGGCGTTGGCATCCCCGCCCAGGCGCTCCCGCGGCTCACGGAGCGCTTCTTTCGCGTCGACAAGGCGCGCTCGCGCGAGTTGGGCGGGACCGGGCTCGGCCTTGCCATCGTGAAGCACATCGTGCAGGCGCACGGCGGCGCGCTCGAGATCGCGAGCGCGCTCGGGAAGGGCACGACCGTGTCGGCGTTCTTCCCGGCCGCCCCCGCTGCCGCCCCGGCCGACCGGGAAGCGGTGTCCTAGAGCTGGCGCGGCCGTTTGTCCATGTGGCGAATGGAGCGGCCGCGGACCAGGAAAATCACCATCTCGGCGATGTTGGTCGCATGGTCGCCGATGCGCTCGAGGTTCTTCGAGACGAACAGAAGCCGCATCGCCCGGCCGATGTTCTTCGGATCCCCCACCATGAGGGACAGCAGCTCGCGAAAGAGCTGCTCGTGCAGCTTGTCGATCGTGTCATCGGAAGTGCAGACCTCGAGGGCGAGCGCGGCGTCCTCGGCCACGAAGGCGTCGAGGCTCTTGTGCACCATCTCGCGCGCCAGCTCGGCCATGCGCGGCAGGTCGACGTTTGCCTGGACCGGCGCCTCGTCCGCGAGCTCGTGGGCCCGTTCGGCGATGTGGCTCGCGAGGTCGCCGATGCGCTCCAGGTCGGTGGTGATCTTGAGCGCCGTGGTGATCAGGCGCAGGTCGCGCGCAGCCGGCTGATGGAGCGCGAGCAGCTTGATGCACAGATCGTCAATCTCGACGTCCATGCGGTTCACGGTGTGATCGCGGTCGATGGTCTGCCTGGCGAGGGCGTCGTTGCGTTCGGCGAGCGCGTGCACGGCCTGCACGATCTGGTCCTCTACGAGCCCGCCCATCTCCAGGATGGCGCTGCGCAAGCGCTCCAGATCAGCCTCGTAGGCGCGGTCGGTGTGCTGCGGCATCAGCCGAACCGTCCGGTGATGTAGTCCTCGGTTTCCTGACGGCTCGGCGTCGTGAACAGCCGGTCGGTCGCGTCGAACTCGATCAGGCGGCCGAGAAAGAAGTAGGCGGTGTAATCCGATACGCGCGCCGCTTGCTGCATGTTGTGCGTGACGATCACCACGGTGTAGCGCTCTTTCAACTCGTGGATGAGCTCCTCGATCTTGGCGGTGGCGATCGGGTCGAGCGCCGAGGCGGGCTCGTCCATGAGCAGCACTTCGGGCTCGACGGCCAGTGCCCGCGCGATGCACAGCCGCTGCTGCTGCCCGCCGGACAGGGCCAGTGCCGAGGTGTCGAGCCGGTCGGCGACCTCGTCCCACAACGCTGCCTGGTGGAGGCTGTGCTCGACGATCTCTCGCAGCCGGACCGGATCGCTCACGCCGTGCATGCGCGGCCCGAAGGCCACGTTCTCGAAGATGGTCTTGGGAAACGGGTTAGACTTCTGGAAGACCATACCGACGCGGCGGCGGAGCAGGATCGGACTGACCTCGGGACCGTAGATGTCCTCGCCGTAGAGCCGGACCGACCCGGTGATGCGCACGCCGCGGATGTGGTCGTTCATGCGGTTGAGGCAGCGCAAAAACGTGGACTTGCCGCATCCGGACGGGCCGATCAATGCCGTCACCCGGCGCTCGGGCAGGTCCGCCGAGACGTGATCGAGCGCGACCGTGTTGCCGTAGCGCACCGTCAAGTCCCGGATCGCGAAGGCGGCGATCCCGACGTCGTGCGGCGTGGCCGCGGGAGCGCCGGCGGAAGGCGTACTGTTCATGGCGGCGGTGCGCTCGGAAGCGATCGTGCCGTCGTAAGTATCGCAGGGACCGTCAGCCTGCAAGGCAAATCTCCGCGCGCTACGATTCGCGCTGCCGCTGCAGACGCAGCCGCAGGACGATGGCGAGCGCGTTCATCGCCAGGAGCAACGCGAGCAGCACGATGGTGCCCGCTGCGGCGTTCTGGTGGAACTCGGGCTGCGGGCGCGAGATCCAGTTGAAGATCTGGATCGGCAGCACGGTGAACGGCGCCCGGAGGCCTTCCAGCGACAGCTCGGGCAGGAACGCGACGTACGTGAGCGCTCCCATCGTCACGAGCGGGGCGGTCTCGCCGACGGCGCGCGCCAGCGCGAGGATCGTACCCGTGAGGATCCCCGAAACGGCCGACGGCAGCACGATCCGCGACACTACCTGCCAGCGCGTGGCGCCGAGCGCGTAGCCGGCTTGGCGCAGCCCGTCGGGGACGGCTTTCAACGCTTCCCGAGCCGCGATGATGACGATGGGCATCACCAGCAGCGCCATGGTGAGCGCCCCGGCCAGCACGCTGCGCCCGCCCGTGATCGGCTCCAGCACGCGCACGAAGATGCCGAGCCCGAGCAGTCCGTAGATGATCGATGGGACGCCGGCGAGGTTTGCGATGTTCACCTCGATCAGCCGACGGAACCACGTCTCCGTGGTGTCGTACTCCTCGAGGTACACGGCGGTCGCCACGCCGATCGGAAAGGCGATCAACGCCGTCAGCACGAGCAGCCAGCACGATCCCACGAGGGCCGACAGAATGCCGGCCTGCGCCGGACGCCGGGACGGAAACGAGGTGAGGAAGGCCCACGAGAGCCGCCCGGCGCCGTCATGGATCACGTCGATCACCAGCGCGGCCAGCACCAAGAGCCCGATCGACGTCGCGAGCGCCGCAGCGACGACGAACACGGCATCGCGCCGCCGCCGGCGGGCGAGCCACGCCGCATGCTCCCGCGTGAGATGCGCGAACGACTTCATGTCAGTCGTACCGCTGCCGGAACCGCCGCACGAGCGCCTGGCTCGCCAGATTCAGCACGAGCGTCAGGCAGAAGAGGGTGGTGCCGACCGTGAAGATGGTTCGGTACTCCAGTGTGCCCGTCGGCGTGTCGCCGAGACTCACCTGGACGATGAAGGCGGTCATGGTCTCGATGGGCACGAAGGGGCTGAGCGTCAGCTGCGGCGTCTGGCCGGCCGCGATCGCGACCACCATGGTTTCGCCCACAGCGCGGGAGACGGCGAGGATGAACGAGGCGACGATGCCGGAAAAGGCCGCGGGCACCACCACGCGCACGGCGCACTGTACGCGACTGGCACCGAGCGCGTAGGCGGCGTCGCGCAGACCCTGCGGGACGCTGTAGAGCGCGTCCTCCGACAACGAGGCGACGAGCGGCAGGATCATGATGCCCATCACCAAGCCCGCGCTGAGCCCGTTTAGCCCCGACATCCACGGGAGAAAGTGCTGCAGGAGCGGCGTGACAAAGAGCAGCGCGAAATAGCCGTAGACGACCGTCGGGATGCCGGCCAGCAGCTCGAGGATGGGCTTGACCGTGCGCCGCAGGCGTTCCGAAGCGAGCTCGCTCAGAAAGATGGCCGTCAGCAGTCCCGTCGGCAGAGCGACCAGAAGCGCGATCGCCGAGGTAAGGAACGTGGCGCTTGCCAGCACGATGATCCCGAAGTGTTTGTCGGGAAAGAGCGGAGTCCACTCGGTATCGGTGAGGAAATCCCACAGCGGGACGGTGCGGAAGAACGCAACCGTCTCGAACAGCAGCACGCCCACGATGCCGACGGTGGTCAGGATCGACAGCGTGCTGCAGAGCGCCAGCACGGCCTCGATGGCACGCTCCTTCGCAGTGCCGCTCGGCCGGCCGCCGAGCGGCAGCCGCGGCCGTGCAGCGTTCGACGCGGGGCGCGGCGCGAGAACGGCGCGTGTCCGTGCCGGCCGGATGCGCCCGCTCACCGGGGCTGCGTCCGGGAGGTCCACGGTGCGGTCACTGCTCGCGCTTGAGCAGCTCGGTGATCGTCACGCCTACCGAAGACGACGCGCCGAAGATAGTACCGGTCGTCCGGCTCTCGAATCGCTTGCGCAGCAGCGCGTAGGCGTCATGCGGGAACGGGATGTATCCCACCTCCTTCGCAAGTGTGGCGGCCTGCTCAAGGTAGAACGAAACGAACGCGTTCACCACCGGTCTGTCGGCGGCCGCCTTCTTGACATAAAGGAACAGCGGGCGCGAGAGCGGCTGGTAGGTGCCATTCCCCACCGTCTCCAGCGTTGGCCGGATGCAGCCGGCCCCATTGGCGGGATTCTCGTCGTCGACGGCGAGCAACTTAAGCTTCTGCATGTTCTCCTCGTAGTAGGCGAGGCCGAAGAAGCCGAGCGCCAGCGGATCGCTCGCCACGCCCTGCACCAGCACGTTGTCGTCCTCGCTCGCCTGGAAGTCGCCGCGCGTGCCTGCGTTTTTGCCCACGATGGCCTCGGCGAAATAGTCGTAGGTGCCCGAGTCGGTTCCGGCGCCGAAAAGGCGAATCTCCTTGTCGGGCCAGGCGGACCGGACCTGATTCCAGCGGGTGACGGTCTTCTGCGCGGCGGGCGCCCACAGCGTCGCCAGCTCCTTGGTCGTGATGCAGTCCGCCCAGGTGTTGGTCGGGTGCACGACCACGGCCAGCCCGTCGTACGCGACCGGCAGCTCAATGTACTCCACGCCCTTCCCTTTGCAGGCCTCGACCTCGACCGGCGTGATCGGACGCGAGGCGTTGGCGACGTCGATCTCGCCGTTGCAGAAGCGCTGGAAGCCGCCGCCGGTCCCCGCGATGCCGATGGTGACCCGCGTCTTCGGATTGGCGCGCTGGAACTCCTCGCCGACGGCCTCGCTGATCGGATAGACGGTGCTGGATCCGTCGATGGTCACGGTCCCGTCCAGCGCGGCGGGGACGGGACTGGCGCACAGCAGCAGCGCTCCGGCGGTCAGCACACTCACGATGTGTTGCATGAATCCCTCCATGGTTGGCACTGCTCAGAAGTCGAACCAAACGCGCATCATGACGGCGTTGATGGAGCCGACGTCGAGCCGCTCGCTGTAGACGTAGTTAGCCGACACGCGCGTGAGCGGGTTCAGGTACCAGTTCACCCCGGCCGTGAGGTCGTTCGCCTGCCCGCCGCGGATCGGGCCGCTGTTGAGATCGAGGCTCGACCAGCGGGCGGCGACCTCCCAGGCGCCGGGCCCCGGATTGCCCCCGACCAGAACGGAGCGCCGCGGACGCACGCGATCGAAGACGGCGCTTTCTTTCTTGTACGGGCGGCGCTCGCCGGTGAGAAAGAAGCCTGCCTGCACGTAGTAGCCGCTCACGTTGCGATCGGGCCCGCTCCCCTGGGCCAGCGCCGCGATGTATTCGCTCTGAAGCCACGCCGGTCCGACCACCGCGGCGAGCTCTCCGCCGAGCCGGGTGAGCTCGTCCGTCAGAACGTCCCCGGTATCGACCACGTCCGGCGCCAGGTGCGCCTCGGGGCGCGCGCGAAACCGCTGCATATTGCCCTGGGGGTCTCGATAGCTCGCCGCGACCCCCAGGTGGACGAGCGCGCCGCCGTCGTCGTACCACGGGAGCCCAGTTAGCCGCCCGGTGGCCGCCCACCCGCCGTCGTCCTGGTCCTCGCCGAAGGCGTCGGAGTTGCGAAAGGCGCCCGCCGCCCATGTCAACCGCTCGTCGAGGACGGCGTTGTGCAGGAGGACGCCGAGATTGCGGGAGGGCGCCAGCGCGTTCGGGAGCGCGCGCTCGAGGAAGGTGAGGAAGCGGCTGCTCGTCAGCTCGTCGAACGAGAACGGCTCCTTTACGTGGCCCACGCGGATGCCGCCGACGTAGGGCATGTCGACCAGTCCAACGTAGACGTCCTTCGCCTCCGCGTCGCCGGTGGCGAAGTCGTACTCGAGGCGAAACTCGATGCGCTCGTAGGCCAGGCCCTCGACCATAAGGCGCGCCCGGCGGATCTCCGCGCCGTCTTCGACGTCGCCGAAGGCGTCCTTGAAGCCGTCGCTCTCGGAGAAGGCGGCGAAGTCGGTCTGCACCCGGCCGCCCACGTGCGCCTGGAACGCCTTGTCGGCGGTCTCGAAGCGCACGCCCTCCTTCCAGTAGACGCGCATCGTGTCCGGACTGGCCGCCGGGGCCGCCGGGGCGGCCGACGTCTCCGTGGCGCGCTTGTCGAGCCGCCGCTGCTGCTCCGTGATGATGCGGTCCTGCTCCTCGATCCGCTCTTCGAGCCGCTCAAGCCGCTCCTCGACCGTCTCGGCCTGGGCGCGCGGCGCTACCTCCGGCGCCGCGAGAGCGACCAGGACCGCAACGACCCACCTCGTCCTTCGCATTAACGACCCACCTCGTCCTTCGTATTAACGACCCACCTCGTCCTTCGCACTAAAGTCCTCCCTTCCTCGGTTTGCCGGCGGCGTCCCGTCGTGCCGTTCCGTTCAGAACTCGCCCTGTACCTGCCTGCGATGACGGCACGGCGACGCGCCTGCAAAACTTTCGTGACGGTCGTGTGACGGACGCGTGACCGATGCCCTGGCGCCTTGACCCCGCGGCAGCGGCTCCAGTAGGAGCCCGCCATGCTGATCGACAGCGGGGTCCTGTCGTCCGACCTGCGTCGCGCCGCTTCGTCGGCGCGAGAGATCGAAGCGGCCGGATACGACGGGCTCTGGACGGCCGAGGCCGGCCACGACCCGTATCTGGCCTGTGCGGTCGCCGCGCTGGCCACGGAGCGGGTGACGATCGGCACCAACATCGCGGTGGCGTTTCCGCGAAGCCCGCTCGTCCACGCGCAGATCGCCTGGGACCTGCAGGCGGCGTCGCGCGGGCGCTTCATCCTCGGTCTCGGCACGCAGGTCCGGGGGCACAACGAGCGGCGCTACTCGACGCCGTGGGGCTCGCCCGGCCCGAAGCTCCGCGAGATGGTGCTTCTCATCCGGCACATCTGGGACGTCTGGCAGAACGGCACGAAGCCCGGGTTCGAGGGCAAGCACTACCGCTTTAGCCTGATGACGCCGTTCTTCAATCCGGGGCCGCTCGAGTGGCCTCACGTGCCGATCTACATCGCGGGCGTCAATCCGTACATGTGCCGGCTGGCCGGCGAGGTGTGCGACGGCCTGCAGGTGCATCCGTTCCACTCGGTGAAGTACTTGGACGAGGTGGTGCGGCCCAACGTCGATGCCGGGCTGACGAAGAGCGGGCGCCCGCGCAGCGCCTGTGCGCTCGCCACCAGCGCGTTCGTGGCAGTCGGCCGCACGCGCGACGAGATCGAGAAGGCGAAGGGCTTCGCCCGCCAGCAGATCGCCTTCTACGCCTCGACGCCTGCCTACCGGGTGGTGCTGGAGACCCATAAATGGGGCGAGGTGTCGACGCGCCTCGGCGAGAAGGCGGCCAAGGGCGACTGGGCGGGCATGGCGGCGCTCATCACCGACGAGATGCTTGCCGAGTACGCCGTGGCCGGCACGTACGACGAGGTGCCGGCGCTGCTGCGCGCCAAGTACGTGGGCCGCATCGACCGGCTGAGCTTCTATGCGCTGCCCGGCGCGGGCACGGACGACGCGCGCGCCTGGGCGCAGCTCCTCAAGGACGTCCGCGGTTGAGCCTCGGCACGAAGGCCGGCACGCGGGCCGCGTAGGCGCGCCAGCGCTCGCCGAACCGCCGCGCGAGCTCGCGGTCTTCGGCGCGACCCTTGAGCGCGATGCCGACCGCGAAGCCGACGCCGGCGGCAATGGTCGCCCGCGAGACGTGCGCCGCGAGCGTGCCGGCCGCCATGAGCAGGATCGCGGCGTAGAGCGGGTGCCGTACGTGCGCGTACGGTCCGCTCTCCACGAGCGGCGCATCCTCGGGCGGCGCCACGATCGGCGACCAGCCGCCCCCCAGCGCCTGCCGCGCCCGCACGTACAGGCCGAGCCCGAGCCACGCGAGCGCCACGCCGAGGACGGCGGCGGCGGGATGCCAGACGAGCCGGCCCCCGGCGGCCCCCTCGAGGATCGATCCTGCCGCCAGCATGACGGCGAGCAGCACGAGCCCAATTGCCCGGCGCACCGGAGAGACGCCGGCTCGCGCGCTCGCGCGCAGCAGATCCGCGACGAGCAGCACCCACGCGACGGCCAGCAGCGCATCGACGAGCCCGCGCGCGCTCACGCCTAGCCTTATGCTCTAGCACGGGGTGGCTTGCCAGTGCGGAGGCGCTGTGCGAATGCCTGGCCATGGCGATCCTCAAGGTGGCGCGCCTCGGCCATCCGGTGTTGCGTACGATTGCGGAGCCGGTGTCGCCGGAGGCGATCGGCTCGCCCGAAATCCAGCGTCTGATCGACGACATGTTCGAGACCATGGCGGAGTACGACGGCGCCGGGCTCGCGGCCCCGCAGGTGCACGTCTCGCGGCGCGTCGTCATCTACGGCGTGGAGCACAACCCCCGCTACCCCGACGCCGAGCCGGTGCCGCCCACCGTGCTCGTCAATCCGAAGATCACCCCGCTCACGGAGGAGCAGGAGGAGGACTGGGAGGGCTGTCTCAGCCTGCCGGGGCTGCGCGGCCTCGTGCCGCGCGTCACCCGCGTCCGCGTGGAGGCCTACGGCCGCGACGGGCGGCGGCTGCGCTTCGACGCCGAGGGCTTCCACGCGCGCGTTGTGCAGCACGAGTGCGACCACCTGGACGCGACCCTCTACGTCGATCGCATGCGTTCGATGGCGAGCCTCACGTTCCTCGACGAGTTCCAGCGCTACCATTACGACCGTTCGTGACGCCACGGGCCGCCGACGTCGTGGTCGTGGGTGGGGGGCTGGTGGGGTGCGCCGTGGCGCGGGCGCTCGCCCAGCGCGGCTGCTCGGTGGTGGTCGCCGAGCGCGGGCGCACCGGCGCGGAAGCCAGCTCGGCAGCGGCCGGCTTTCTTTCCCCGCAGGCGGACTTCGCGACCGACGGCCCGCTCGTGCGTTTCGGCGTCGCCAGCCGTGCGCTCTATCCGCGCTGGGCCCGCGCGCTCGCCCGCGAGAGCGGCGTCGACCCGCAGCTGAGACGGCGCGGCATGCTCTACGCCGCCACCTCGGCCGCCGAGCAGCGCGGCCTCGAGGCCCGGCTGCGCTGGCAGCGACGCTGCGGATGGCGCGTCGAAGCGGTCTCGGCGCGAAAGGCGCGCGCGCTCGTCCCCGGCCTGGGGCCGGCCGTGCGCGGCGGCGTGTTCTTCCCGGACGACGCCATCATCGACAACGAGCGCCTGGCGGTGGCGGCCGCACTGGCCGCCCGGCGCGCCGGCGCCACCGTGCTCGAGGGCTGCGCCGTGCGCCACGTGCTCGCGCGTGGCGGGCGGATCTCCGGTGTGCGGACCACGCGGGGCCGGCTCGATGCCGGCGCGGTCGTGGTGGCAGCCGGCGCGTGGGCGGGCGGCCTGGTGCTGCCCCGCGACGTGCCGCCGCCGCCGGTGGTCCCGGTGCGCGGGCAGATGGTCGTGCTACGCGGGCTCGCGGGGCTGGTCGACCGCCCGCTGCACGGCTACGACGGCTATCTGGCGCCGCGCGCGGACGGCCGCGTTCTGGTCGGCAGCACCTACGAGCACGCGGGCTTCGAGAAGCGGACCACGGCTCGCGCCGTCCGCACGCTGCTGTCGATGGCGGAGCGGCTCGTCCCCGCGGTCGCCGAGGCGACGATGGAGTCGGCGTACGCCGGGCTTCGGCCCG
>DATMAZ010000051.1:0-16550 GCA_035559675.1 Candidatus Limnocylindria bacterium | reverse complement strand
GAGCCGACTGTACGGGTCGTACCCGACGGGCGGGGCGGCCGGGCGCAGCACCTCGCGCTGGCCGCGTCGCTGGCGCTCGGCGATCTGCCGGCGGTCGTGCTGGCCGCAGGCACCGACGGGGTGGACGGCCCCACCGACGCGGCCGGCGCGGTCGTCGATGGGACGCTGCCCGCCCGGGCTCGTGCCGCCGGCCTCGATCTGGAGGCCGCGCTGGCGCGGACCGACAGCCATCCGGCGCTCGATGCGCTCGGTGCGCTCGTTCGCACCGGCCCCACCGGCACGAACGTCACCGATGTGGTGGTGGCACTGCGTGCCGCATGCTAGAGCGAGCCGTCGTGGCCGCAGGAGCGAACGTCTCGGAGATCTTCGTTTCGTTCCAGGGCGAGGGTGTGCACGCCGGGCGCCGGCAGCTCTTCGTGCGGCTCGGCGGCTGTCCGCTGCGCTGCCGCTATTGCGACACGCCCGAGAGTCTCAAGCCCGTCTCGCATTGCCGGGTGCTCGGGCCGGACGGGTCCTACCAGCGCGCCAATCCGCTGGACGCGGCCGCGCTCGACGCCGAGGTCGAGGCGCTTCGCCGGGCGGCGCCGCCGCTGCACGCGCTGGCCGTAACGGGCGGCGAGCCGCTGGCGCAGGTCGACTTCCTGGAGGCCTGGCTCGCGCGCCGCCGCACGCCGCTGCCGGTTCTGCTGGAGACCGCGGGCATCTGGCCGCAGCGGCTGGCGCGCCTGCTCCCGTTCGTCGCCATCGTGAGCCTCGACTTCAAGTGTCCGAGCAACACCGGCGAGCGCGCCCGCTGGGACGAGCATGCGGCGTGCCTCGACGCGGCCGTGGCCGCGCGGAAGGACGTCTACGTGAAGATGCCCGTCGACGCCGGCACGGATCCCGCCGAGGTGGCGCACGGCGCGCATTTGGTGGCGCGCGCCGGCGCGCCGGTGCCGTTGCTGCTCACCCCGCTCACGAGCCCCGACGGCGGCCGCATGCTGATCGACGCCAGCGGCCTCGAGCGCTTGCATGCGGTGGCGAGCCGCGAGCACGCCGACGTGCGCATCCTGCCGCAGCTCCACAAGGTGCTCTCGATCCCGTGACGCCGCGGCGGGTGACCCTCATTCGTGGCGACGGCGTCGGCCCCGAGGTGACCGAGGCCGCCATGCGCGTGCTCGAGGCCGCCGGCGCGGCGATCGTCTGGGACGAGCAGCTCGCGGGCAAGGCGGCCGTAAAGCAGCTCGGCACGCCCATCCCCGATGCGCTGATGAACTCCATCCGGCGCAACCGCGTGGCGCTGAAGGGCCCCATCGAGACGGAGGTCGGCATCGGCTTTCGAAGCATCAACGTGGCGCTGCGCAAAGCCTTCGATCTCTACGCCAACGTGCGGCCGATCCGCAGCCTCCCGGGCATCCGCACGGCGTTCGACGGCGTCGACCTGGTGGTGGTGCGCGAGAACACGGAGGACCTCTACTCCGGGATCGAGCACCAGATCGCCCCGGGGGTGGTGGAGAGCGTGAAGGTCATCACCGCGCGGGCCTCGCGCCGGATCGCGCGCTACGCCTTCGAGCTGGCCGTGGGGGAGAAGCGGCGGGCGGTGGCGGCCATCCACAAGGCCAACATCATGAAGCTGTCCGACGGTCTCTTCCTCAACTGCTGCCGACAGGTCGCGCGCAGCTATCCGCGCATCGCCTACCGCGAGGTGATCGTCGACAACGCGTGCCTCCAGCTCGTGCGGGACCCGAAGCAGTTCGACGTGCTGCTGCTCGAGAACCTCTACGGCGACATCGTCTCGGACCTGTGCGCCGGGCTGGTGGGCGGGCTCGGGCTGGTGCCGGGCGCCAACGTCGGCCGGCGGGTGGCGATCTTCGAAGCCGTGCACGGCACCGCGCCCGACATCGCCGGCCAGGACCGGGCCAATCCGCTGGCCGTGATCTTCTCGAGCATCATGCTGCTGCGGCACATCGGGCAGGACGTGCCGGCCGCGCGCGTCGAGCGGGCGGTGCACCGGCTGCTCGGCAAGACGCGCGTGCGCACCAGCGACCTCGGCGGCACCGCCTCGACCAGCCAGGTCACCGCGCGCCTGATCGAGCTGCTGCGCTGAGCCGAGGCGGCTGGTGACACGGCGGGCGGCGCTGGTATAGTCGCGCGTTGATGCACCGCGACAATGGCGCGGAGTGGCGCGCTGGCGCACTCGCGGCCCTCGGCCGCGAGCACTTCGATCTCCTCGTGATCGGCGGCGGGATCAACGGGGCCGGGATCGCCCGCGACGCCGTGCTGCGCGGCCTCAGAGTGGCCCTGGTCGAGCAGGGCGACTTCGCCTCGGGGACGTCGAGCCGCTCGTCCAAGCTGATCCACGGCGGGCTGCGCTACCTCGAGCAGGGCAACCTGAAGCTCGTCCGGGAGTCGGCGCGCGAGCGGGAGCGGCTCAGGCGTCTCGCCCCGCACCTCGTTCGCCCGATGCGCTTCGTCTACCCGCTCTACCGCGACTCCAAGCTGCGGCCGTGGATGCTGAACGTCGGCCTCTGGGGATACGATCTCCTCGCCGGGATCCGCTCGGTGAAGCGCCACCGCATGCTGCGCCCGGCGGACGTCCAGCGCATCGAGCCGGCGCTTCGCGCCGAGGGCCTGCGCGGGGCGGGGGAGTACTGGGACTGCTGGACCAACGACGCGCGGCTCGTGCTCGAGACCATCCTCGCCGCCGCACGCGGCGGCGCGGTGGTGGTCTCCCGCGTCCGAGCGACCGAGTTCGTGAAGGAGAACGGACGGGTCACCGGCGCCGTCCTGGTGGACGCGCTCGGAGGCGGCACGCTTACGTGCCGCGCGCGCGTGGTCGTCAATGCGGCGGGCCCGTGGGCCGAGCGGGTGAGCGCGCTCGACGGACCGGGCGGCGTGCGGCTCAGGCTCACCAAGGGCGTGCACGTCGTCGTGCCGCGGGCGCGGGTCGGCAACGAGGCGGCGCTCGTGCTGCACGCCCGCCGCGACCGGCGCGTCATGTTCGTCATCCCCTGGGGAGCGCACGCGCTGGTCGGCACGACCGACACGGACCATCCCGGCGGTCCCGACGTGCCGCCCCGGGTAGAGGCCGACGACGTCGCGTACCTGCTGGAGACCGTCAACTACTACTGTCCCAAAGCGAACCTGCGGCCCGCGGACGTGGTGGGCGCCTACGCCGGGCTGCGGCCGCTGGTGGCACCGCCCGAGTCGGCGTCGCTGGCGCCGTCCGCGGTGTCGCGCGAAGAGGAGATCCACACCTCGCCTTCGGGGCTGATCTCGATGGCCGGCGGCAAGCTCACGACCTTCCGCCTGGTCTCGGCGCAGGTCGTCGACCGCGTGATCGCCGCGCTGCGGGCGGCCGGCGACCGCCGCGCCTTCGGGCCGTGTCGCACCGCCGAGGAGCCGCTGCCGGGCGGCCGCGTCGATCCCGAGGTGCTCGCCGGACGAGTGATCGCCCAGGACGGCCATGGCGTGGCCGGTCCGGTGATCGCGCATCTCGCGGCCCGCTACGGCGAGCGGCTGGACGATCTGCTCTCGCACGTGCGCTCCGACGCGTCGCTCGGCGCGCCGCTGGTGCCGACCGCGCCCGACGCCCGCGCCGAAGTGGCGCACGCGGTGGAGCACGAGTTCGCCATGACACTCGAGGACGTGCTCGTGCGCCGTACCCAGATCGGCCTGGTGGACGCCCGGGCGAGCGCCACGGCGGCGCTCGACGTCGCCCGCGTGATGGCGCCTCGGCTCGGCTGGGACGAGGAGACGGCTGCGCGCGAGGCGGCGGCGTACGTGGCCGCCGTCGTCCAGGACCGCGAGCGGTGGGGCTGAACGTCGCGCGCGAATCCAAGGCCGCGCGCCGCGTGCGAGCCCGGGCCATCGCGCGGGGGCTCGCCAACGCCTATCCGGACGCCTGGTGCGAGCTGAACTACCGGACGCCGTGGGAGCTGCTCGTGGCCACCATCCTGTCGGCGCAATGCACGGACAAGATGGTGAACCAGGTGACCCCCGCGCTGTTCGCCGAGTATCCGACGCCGGCGGCGCTGGCGGCGGCCCCGGCGCAGCGGGTGGAGGCGCTCGTCCGCCGGACCGGCTTCTATCGGCAGAAGACCAAGTCGCTCCAGGCGGCGGCCCGCGACGTGGTGGAACGGCACGGCGGGGAGGTACCCTCGGAGATGGAGGCGCTCACCAAGCTCGCCGGGGTCGGGCGCAAGACTGCCAACGTGGTCCGGGGAACGGCCTTCGGGCTCCCCGCCATCTTCGTGGACACCCACGTCGCCCGGGTATCCAACCGGCTCGGGCTCACGCTGAGCGACGACCCGAAGCAGATCGAGATCGACCTTGGGGAGCTGCTGCCCCCGAAAGCCTGGACGGCCTTTGCGCACCGCTTGATCCACCATGGCCGCCGCGTTTGCGCGGCGCGTAAACCGCGCTGCAGCGCCTGTCCCGTGGCCCGCTGGTGTCCGCGCATCGGGGTCGCCACCTCGGCCTGAGCGGCCCGGGGTGCCAAACGGTCGTTGGGGGGCGAGCTTGACAGCCCCCCGGCCTGACGTTACCCTCGCGCGCCCTTTTCGGCCACAAATCAAGCGCTTACCAGAGGCCCATCGGGGATGGCGGTGTATACAGCGATTGACAAGAAGCACCTGAGCGAGATCGTCGAGGACTACAATCTCGGCAAGCTCATCTCGTGCACCGGCATCACCGCGGGGTCGGTGAACACGAACTATCTCCTCGAGACCTCGCGCGGGAAGTTCCTGCTGCGCATCGACGAGGTGAAGAACGAGCTCGACGTGAAGCGCGAGCTCGACCTGGTCCTGTTTCTCCGCAAGCACGCGTTCCCGTGCCCGCAGCCGCTTGCGGACGTGAAGAACCATCACTACCGCGAGATCAACAAGAAGTACGCGACGCTCTATCGCTGGATCGAGGGCAAGCCGGCCGTGGGCGATCGATTGACCCCGGCGCGGCTCGAGGCGGTCGGGCGCGCGCTCGCCGACCTGCACACGGTCACGAAGAGCTACAAGAAGGGCATCGAGAACCGCTTCGGCTACGAGCGCATCGCCAGCATCTACGGCGAGATCCGGCGCCGGCTCCCGAGCTACTTCCGCCGCATCACCCGGACGCTCGACGACGAGGTCGAGTACCTGCGCCACTACCTCGAGAGCAAGCTGCCGAAGGGCATCATCCACGGGGATCTCTTCCCGGACAATCTGCTGTTTCGGGGCGAGAAGCTCGTGGCCGTGCTCGACTTCGAGGCCGCCTCGCGCGGCAAGTTCATCTTCGACCTGGCCACGGCCGTCAACGCGCTATGTTGCGACGGGCAGAGCTACAGCCTGCCGAAGTTCGAGGCGCTGATTGCAGGCTACGAGTCGTTGCGCCCCCTCTCGCTCGCCGAGTGGGACGCCTTCCCGAACGAGCTGCGGCTCTCGGCGCTGCGCTTCACCATCACGCGCCTCCACGACTTCTTCCTGCGCTCGGTCGAGGACGGGCGGCGGGACGACAAGGACTTCCGGGACTTCTACGAGCGGCTGCGGATCTTGCGTCGCGAGCGGGACGGCGGCATGGAAGGCCTGCTGATGGCCATGGCGACCGGCTACGACTACCGGAAGTATCAGCGCGTGAAGGCGCTGGAGAAGCGCGGCTCCAAGTAGCGCCGCGGAGCCGGCGTGACGATCAGCCAGCTCCTCGCGCGCGGCCGGCCGACGGTTTCGTTCGAGTTCTTCCCGCCGAAGACGCCCGAAAGCGAGGCCAGCCTCATGCGGACCATCGACGCGCTGCGTCCGCTCGGGCCGTCGTTCGTCTCGGTCACCCGCACCGGGGGCAAGCCGCGCGAGGCCACCATCGAGCTGGTGGCGCAGATCGAGCGCATGGGCATCCCCGCCGCCGCTCACATCACGGCCATCGAGGCCACGCGGGCCGACATCGAGGCGGCGCTCGCGCTGATCCGGGCGCGGGGGGTCCAGAACCTGGTCACGCTGCGCGGCGACGTGCCGAAGGATCCGGGCTTCCGGCGTCCGGCCGACGGCTTCCGCTATGCCGCGGACCTGGTGGCGTTCGTGAAGCAGCGCGCCCCCGAGCTCTGTCTCGCCGGCGCTTGCCACCCCGAAGGTCATCCCGAGACCCGCAACCTCCCGGTCGAGGTCGAGCACCTGCGCGCCAAGGTGGACGCCGGCCTCGACCTGGTGATCACCAACATGTTCTACGTGAACGCGCACTACTTCGCGTTCGTCGAGCGGCTGCGGCGGGCCGGCATCGGCGTGCCGGTCGTGGCCGGCCTCATGCCGATCACCAATCTGGCCCAGATGCGGCGCATGGCCGAGCTGAGCGGCGCCGAGTTCCCCGACGCGCTGCGCGTGCGCCTCGAGGAGCTGGCCGGCGACCCGGCCGGCTCGCTCGCCGTGGCCGTCGAGTGGACGACCGCGCAGGCGGCGGAGCTGCTGCGCGGCGGCTGCCCGGGCTTGCACTTCTACACGCTCAATCAGTCCCCGGCGACGCGCGCCATCTTCGAGCGGCTGCGCGACCAAGGTCTGTTGCCCCATCCGGGGGTGTGAGCTAGAGCGCGCCCATGTCGTCGGAGTCCGTGGAAACGGCCGTCGCCGCCATACTGCGGGCGCTCGATCCCGAGCCCGAGCGGGAGGGGCTCGAGCGCACGCCGGCACGCGTGGCCCGCGCGCTCGCCTATCTCACGCGCGGCTACGACCAGGATCCGGAATCGGTCATCAACGGTGCGCTCTTCACCGAGCAGTACTCGGAGATGATCGTGGTGCGCGACATCGACTTCTACTCCCTCTGCGAGCACCACATCCTGCCGTTCTTCGGCAAGGCGCACGTGGCCTATCTGCCGCGCAACCACATCGTCGGCATCAGCAAGATCGCACGCCTGGTCGAGGTGTACGCACGCCGGCTCCAGGTCCAGGAGCGCATGACCACGCAGGTCGCCAAGACCATCGACGAGCAGCTGAAGCCGCTCGGCGTGGCGGTGGTGCTGGAGGCCGAGCACCTCTGCATGCGCATGCGCGGCATCGAGAAGCAGAACTCGCTGGTCGTGACCAGCGCCATGCTCGGCGGCTTTCGGACCAATCAGGAGACGCGCGCCGAGTTCATGAACCTGATCGGCAAGCGGTGACCGCCGCCGACGCGGCGCTGGCGCTGCTCGGCACGCCGGACGGTCCGGTGGTGGTGGCCGAGCCGGGGGCCTGGTGGACGGCGCGGCTGCGGGTGGCGGGGCTGCGCCCCGCCGATCTCGCGGACGCCCGCGCCGCGGCCGGGCTGGTGAGCTTCCTCGGTGCGCGCACGCCCGCGCCGCTGAGGCGCCGCACGCTCGAGGCCGTGCGCGAGCGGCTCGCCGCCGGCGCGCCGCTGGTGCTCGTCGACCACAATCGACCGCGCCAGTGGTGGCGCCGCCCGCTCGCCGCGCTGCTGCTCGTGGCGCGGGGTCTGCCGCCCTCGCGCGCGCGCCATCCGGCCGCCCGCGAGCTCGACGGGGCGGGCTTCCGGGTCGAGCGCCTGCGGCTCGCCGAGGGCGAGCGGGTGCAGGTCGTGCTGGCGCGGCGCGAGGGGTGACGATTGCCTGGCCGATCGGCCGCCCGTGGTCTCGAGCGGCCGTGCCGCGCACGCCTCGGGTGACTAGAAGCGGGCGAACCAGGGAACCGAGCGCTTCCGGTGCTTTACGACGATCTGGTAGTGCGAGAGGAGCTGCCCCTGCGCCCGCCGCCAGCGGGCGACGGCGATGGCGTGGCGGATCCGGGCCTGCACCTCGGTGAACCGAGCCTCGGTGAGCTGGGTCTGGAAGTCCAGCAGATCCTTGGTGGTCGCCATGCCGACCTCGTGACGCTTCTCCTGGTTGCGGAGGTTCTCCTCCGCGAGCTCGCGGGCCACGCGGCTCGTCTCGATCGCCTGCAGGCTCGCCTCCACGTCCGCGCTGGTGTCGCGCACCTCCAGCGTGACGTTCGAGAGCAGCTCGCGGTGGCGCAGCTCGGCCTGGTTCAGCGCCACGCGGCTGCGCGCCTGGTCGGCGCGCGCCTGCGCGTTGCCGATCGGGATCTCGATGCGAAAGCCGGCCGTGTAGCGGTCCCAGTTGCCGGACACGAGTCGGTCGTAGGCGCGCGACTCGTTGCCGGTGAACGGGGACGGTGCGGACGGCTCCGAGCACACCGTGGTCGGCGGCGTGCCGGGATCGCCGTCGACGTCGACGTCGAAGCAGCGCGGCGGCCCCACTTGATTGGTGCCCGAGAGGCCGAGCAGCCCGTAGCTTCCCACCAGGTCGAAGCGCGGTAGCAGCCGGTTGCTGGTGACCCGCTCGTCGTACTGGCGGGCGCGCACGGCGCTGGCCGAGGCGAGGATCTCGGGACGCTCCGCCATGGCGGTGGCGAGCGCCGCGTCCTCGTCGATGTGGACGCCCTCGGGATGCCCGTCCTCGGACGGCTCGAGGAAGCGCGGCAGCACCGTGCCCTGCGGGCGGAAGTACGCGAGCTGCGCCAGCCGCAGCCGAGCGGTCTTCAGGAGGTTCTCGGCCACGATGAGGTCGGTCTCGCGCGCCTTCGCCTGCGCCTGCGCTTCCAGCACGGCGACCGGCGCCAGCAGCCCGACCCGCACGCGCGCCTCGTTCTCCTCCACCGTGCGCTGGGCGAGGGCCAGCGCCTCGCGCCGCACCTCGACGTTCTGCCGCGCGCCGACGACGTTCCAGTACGCGTCGACCACCGCCAGCACGAAGTCCGCGAGGTCGGCCTCGTACTGGTAGAGCGCGGCGTCCGCGAAGTTCTCCGCCACCCGCACGATCATGTACGAGAAGTCCCAGCCGAAGTCGCGCAGCAGCGGCTGGATCACCGAGAAGCGCAGCTCCGGGGCGTACTGCGGGCTCAATTGCACGAAGCTCGCGTTGGACGTGGTGCGCGGATTGATGAAGTCGGTGCGGAACTGGGTGCCGGTGCGGAACATCTTGGCGAGCGCGATGTTGTAGAACCGCTCCTGCTCGACGGTGGTGTCGACGCCGGTGAGCGTGCTCGCGTTCGGGATGTGCGCCTCGCCCCACTGGAACTCGCCGCCGAGCACGGGATCGAACTGCGCCTGGGCTCCGAGCACGTCGGCCGCCACGCGCGTCGGCTCGAGCCGGCTCGCCGCGATGCCCGGGTTGTTCTCGAGCGCGATCGCGATGGCTTCCTTCAAGCTCACGCGCTCCACCGTGTCGTCGCGGGTGATGGCCCCCGGGTGCCGGAGCGCATCGCTCTGGATCGGGGCCGGCCGCCACTGCTCGAGCAGCACCGAGAACCGGTAGGGAACCTCGGGCAGCGGCGGCGGTGTTGGATCGGCGCCCATCGCCGTCGCCGCGGACAGGAGCACGAGTAGACACCCCACACGCCCGCGCATCGCGTCGCCGGTACTGGATCGCGCACTTGGAGTCAACGTGCGCCGCCGGTCGGACGGCGTCGAACGCTTCCTTGACATGGCGCGTGGCAGCCGGCTAAACGATGCGCGTCACGACCCGGGCACGACTGGCGTAGCGCGTGGAAGTAACCACGGGGGAGTGCCAACCGACCCGCGGGCCGAACGCCTGGGCCTGCGAGGTGGCGAAGTGTAGGTGCTCACGTGATCAAGTCGTTTTTGCTGGCCCCTGGGCCGACGCCGGTGCCGCCGGAAGTCCTTGCGGCGATGGCGCTGCCCGTCATCCACCATCGCACGCCGCAATTCGGCGCCGTGCTCGCCGAGGTGCAAACCGGGCTGCGCGAGCTGTTCGGCACGAAGGAAGACGTGCTGATCCTGGCCTCCTCCGGAACCGGCGCCATGGAGAGCGCGGTCACCAACCTGCTGTCGGCCGGTGACGAGGCGATCGTCGTCAACGGCGGCAAGTTCGGCGAGCGCTGGACGAAGATCTGCCAGGCGTACGGCGTCCGCGTCCACGAGATCACCGTGCCGTGGGGCGCCGCCGTCACCCCCGAGGCTGTGCGCGCGGCGCTCAACGCCCACCCGAACGCGCGGGCGCTCTACCTCCAGGCGAGCGAGACGTCAACGTGCGTGCAGCACCCGGTGGAGACGATCGCCGCGCTCACGCGCGAGCGCTCGACGCTGCTCGTGGTCGACGGCATCACCGCCGTCGGCGTGGTCGACCTTCCGATGGACCGGCTCGGCATCGACGTGCTGATCACCGGGTCCCAGAAGGCGCTCATGCTGCCGCCCGGGCTGGCGCTCCTGGCGCTCTCCCCGCGCGCCTGGCAGGCGGTCGAGCGCGCCACGCTGCCGCGCTTCTACTTCGACCTCAAAAAGGAGCGCAAGGGCGTGGCCGAGCGGTCGACCGCCTGGACGCCGGCCATCTCGCTCATCCAGGGGCTGCGGGTGGCGCTCGAGCTCATGCGGCGCGAGGGCTGGGCCAACCTCTATGCGCGCCAGGCCCGGCTCGCGCGTGCCACGCGGGCCGGGGTGGCGGCCATCGGCCTCGAGTTGCTCGCCAAGGACTCGCCCAGCGCCGCGGCCACCGCGGCGCTGCTGCCGGCCGGCGTCGACGGCGCGGGCCTCGTCCGCTACCTGCGCGACACGATGCACGTCACCTTCGCCGGCGGGCAGGACCAGCTGAAGGGCAAGATCGTCCGCATCGCGCATCTGGGCTACGTGGGCACGTTCGACGTGATCACGGCACTGGCGGCGCTGGAGATGGCGCTGGCGCACTTCGGGGCGCCGGTCGAGCTCGGCCGCGGCGTCGCCGCAGCCGAGGCCATCCTGCGCGAAGGCCTGCCGCCGCGGTAGGCGGAGCACGGGCATGCGCCATCGCGTGCTACTCAGCGATTCGCTCGGCCCCGAGGGGCTGGCCCGGCTGCGCGAGCAGGCCGACCTGGAGGTCGACGCCCGGCCCGGCCTGTCGAAGGACGAGCTGTGCAAGATCATCAAGGACTACGATGCGCTCATCGTGCGCAGCGGCACCAAGGTGACGGCGGACGTCATCGCGCATGCCGAGCGGCTGCGCGTGATCGGGCGCGCCGGCATCGGCGTCGACAACATCGACGTCGAGGCCGCCACCAAGCGCGGCATCGTGGTGATGAACACGCCGGGCGGCAGCAACGTGACCACCGCCGAGCACGCGATCGCGCTGCTCATGGCGCTCGCGCGGAGCATCCCGCAGGCGGCGGCCGCGGTCCGCGCCGGCGAGTGGCCGCGCAGCCGCTGGCTCGGCACCGAGGTCTGCAACAAGGTGCTGGGCATCATCGGGCTCGGCAACATCGGCGCCATCGTCGCCGAGCGGGCCCTCGGGCTGCGCATGAAGGTGATCGCCTTCGACCCGTTCGTCACGCCCGAGGCCGCGGCGCGGCTGCGGGTCGAGCTGGTGACGCTCGACCAGCTCTTCGCACGGGCCGACTTCATCTCGCTCCACACGCCGCTCACCGCGGAGACGCGCGGGCTCATCGCCGCCGAGGCGTTCGCCAAGATGAAAGACGGCGTGCGCATCATCAACTGCGCGCGCGGCGGCATCGTCGACGAGGCCGCCCTGGCCGAGGCCATCAAGGCTGGCAAGGTGGCCGGCGCCGCGCTCGACGTGCTGGAGACGGAGCCCGCGCCGAAGGGGTATCCGCTGCTCCAGCTCGAGCAGGTGATCTGCACGCCGCACCTCGGCGCCTCGACGGGCGAGGCGCAGGTGGGGGTGGCGGTGGCCATCGCCAGACAGGTCGCGGACTTCCTGGTGAAGGGCACGATCCAGAACGCCGTGAACGCGCCCTCGCTGTCGCCCGAGGTGCTGCAGGTGCTGCGGCCGTTTCTGCTGTTGGCCGAGAAGCTGGGCTCGCTCGCGGCGCAGCTCGAGCGCGAGGTGCCGCGCGAGATCGAGGTGCGCGCGAGCGGCGAAGTGGCCGAGCGCGAGGTGCGCGCGCTCTCGACGGCCGTGCTGCGCGGCTTCCTCGACCGGCTGCTCGATCTCAAGCTCGACTACAGCGTGAACTACGTGAACGCCCCGGGCGTGGCGCGCGATCGAGGCATCCGCGTGGTGGAGGCGACCAGCCAGGGCGCCGGAGACTACTCGAACGCGATCGACGTCAAGGTGACCGGCCCGACGCGCACGGTCACGGTGCAGGGTGCCGTCTTCGGACACGACACCGTGCGGCTCACGCGCATCAACGGCTTCCGCATGGAGGCCGTGCCCGAGGGCTACGTGCTGCTGCTGCACAATCGCGACGTCCCGGGCGTGGTGGGTCGCGTGGGGACGCTGCTCGGCGAGAACCGGATCAACATCGCGGGGCTCGAGCTCGGTCGCGAGCACGTGGGCGGCATGGCGCTCTCGCTGTTCCACGTCGACGAGCCGGTACCCGTTGCCGTGCTCGCCCAGCTCCGGACGCTGCCGCAGGTGGTCTCGGCGGAGCTCCTGGAGCTCTGAGCGCGTCATGCCGGCTACCGTGGTCGTGGGCACCCAATGGGGTGACGAGGGCAAGGGCAAGGTCGTTGACTTGTTGGCGGCCGACGCCGACTTCGTGGTGCGCTACCACGGCGGCAACAACGCCGGCCATACGCTCGTGGTGAACGGCGAGAAGACCATTCTCAACCTCGTGCCCGCCGGCGTGCTGCATCCGGGCAAGATCTGCGTGCTCGGGCCCGGCATGGTGATCGACCCGGAGGTCCTCATGCGCGAGGTGGACGCGCTCAAGGCCCGCGGCTTTCTCGGCGACGACCGCTGGCTGCGGATCTCCGAGCAGGCGCACGTCATCCTGCCGTATCATCGCGCGCTCGATCGCGCCCGCGAGCGGCTGCGCGAGACCGGCGCCATCGGTACGACGGGCCGGGGCATCGGGCCGGCCTACGAGGACAAGATGGCGCGTACGGGCGTCCGCATGGGCGACCTGTTCGACGCCGCCGATCTGCGCGACACGCTCGTGCGGAGCTTGAAGGAGAAGAACGAGCTGTTCCCGTTTCTCGGCGAGCGGCCCGTGACGGTGGACGAGATCCTGGCGACGATCGAGAAATATCGGACGCGGCTCGAGCCGTACGTGACGGACACCTGCGTCGAGGTGCGGGCGGCCATCGCCGCCGGCAAGCGCATCCTGCTCGAGGGCGCGCAGGGCGTGTTGCTCGACGTCGATCACGGCACGTATCCCTTCGTCACCTCCTCGAACTGCGTCGCGGGCGCCGCGGCCGCGGGCGCCGGGCTGCCGCCGCAGGCGATCACGCGCGTCGTCGGCATCACCAAGGCGTACACGACGCGCGTGGGCGGCGGCCCGTTCCCGACCGAGCTCACCGACGCGCTCGGCCAACGGCTCCGCGCCGACGGCGACGAGTACGGCGCGACCACGGGGCGTCCGCGGCGGTGCGGCTGGTTCGACGCGGTGGTGGTGCGCCAGGCGATCGCGCTCTCGGGCGTCGACGGGCTCGCCATCACGAAGCTCGACGTGCTGACGGGCATCGACCCGATTCGCCTGTGCGTCGCCTACGAGCTGGGCGGTCGGCGCGTCGAGCTGCCGCCGGCGACGCAGCGTGGCTGGCGCGAGGCGCGTCCGATCTACGAGGAGCTGCCGGGCTGGACGGAGCCGCTCGGCGCCGTGCGGTCGCTCGACGACCTCCCGCGCAACGCGCGCCGCTACCTCGACGCGCTCACCGCCGCCGTGGGCGCGCCGCTGGTGCTGCTGTCGGTGGGAGCCGGCCGCGAGCAGACCATCGCCGTCGGCCGCACGCTCGCGTAGCGCGCCCGTCGCATGCACGCGGGCCTGCTGCTGCGCAGTCGCCGGTTTGGGCCCTTCTTCTGGACGCAGTTCCTCGGCGCGCTGAACGACAATCTGTTCAAGAACGCGCTGGTGATCCTGTTCGCCTTCGGGGCGGCGACGAGCCCGCTCTCGGCCGACGTGCTGGTGAACCTGGCCGGCGGCGTCTTCATGCTGCCGTTCTTCCTCTTCTCCGCGCTCGCCGGGCAGCTCGCCGACAAGATCGAGAAGACGCGCATCATCCGGGCGGTGAAGGCGTTCGAGGTCGCGATCATGGCCTTCGGCGCGGTCGGCTTCGCCGCACGCAGCGTGCCGCTGCTCATGACCGCGCTGTTCTTGATGGGCGTGCACTCGGCCGTCTTCGGCCCGGTGAAGTTCGGTATCCTCCCGCAGCACCTGGCCGACGAGGAGCTGGTGGCGGGCAACGCGCTGGTCGAGTCGGGCACCTTCGTCGCGATCCTGCTCGGCACCGTGCTGGGCGGCGTGCTGATCGCGCTGCCGGCGGGCGGCCCGGCCGCGGCGTCGGCGGCGACGCTCGGTGTGGCGCTCGCCGGGTGGGCGGTCTGCCGCCGCATTCCGCCTGCGCCGCCGTCGGACCCCGGGATGCGGGTGCGCTGGAATCCCGTGACGGAGACCTGGCGGCTCGTCGGCTTCGCCCGCGAGGTGCCGAGCGTGTGGCTGTCGATCCTCGGGGTCTCGTGGTTCTGGTTCTACGGGGCGCTGTTTCTGGCTCAGTTCGCGGGCCTCGGGCGCGACGTGCTCGGCGGCGACGAGCACGTGGTGACGCTGCTGCTGACCGTGTTCTCGATCGGCGTGGGTGCCGGCTGCATGCTGTGCGAGCGGCTCTCGGGAGACGTGGTCGAGCTCGGGCTCGTGCCGCTGGGCGCCCTCGGGCTCACCGTGTTCGCGCTCGATCTGGCGGCGGCCGCCGCGGGTGCTGCCGCGCCCGCGGGCACGCTCGACGTCGCGGCCTTCGCTGCGAGCCCGCGACACTGGCGCCTGGCGCTCGATCTCGCCGCGCTCGCCGCGTCCGGCGGCCTCTTCATCGTCCCGCTGATGGCGTTCGTGCAGCAGCGGAGCGATCCGGCGCACCGCGCGCGCATCATCGCGGCCAACAACGTGGTGAGCGCGCTGCTCATGGTGATCGCCGCCGGCTTCGGCATCGCGATGAAGGCCGCGGGAGCCAGCGTTCCGCAGCTGCTGGTCGTGACCGCCGTGCTGAACGTCGGGGTCGCGCTCGCGCTCTCGGCGGCGATGCCCGACCTCTTCGTGCGGCTCGTCGTCTGGCTCGTCGCGCACGCCGTCTACCGCGTGGAGCGACGCGGGCTCGAGCACGTGCCGCGCTCGGGGCCCGCCGTGCTGGTGGCCACCTCCGCGAGCGCCGTCGATCCGCTGGTGATCGCCTCGGCGTCTCGGCGGCCCATCCGCTTCGTCGTGGACGATGCCGCCTACCGCATGCCGCTCTTGCGCTTCGTCCTCCGCGCCGGCCGGGCGATTTCGATCCCGTCCCGCGACGACCCGGCGCTGCTCGGCTCCGCCGCCGACGCGCTGGCCGCGGCGCTTGCCGGCGGCGAGCTGGTGTGCCTGTTGCTCGAGGGCGAGCGGCCGCCGGTTTGCCCCGACGTCGCGCGCATCCTCGCGCGCAGCTCCGCGCCGGTGGTGCCGGTGGCGCTTGGCCGCATCCGCTCGCGTCGCATCGAGGTGGTGTGCGGGCCGCCGCTGGCGCCGGCCGACGCGACCGCCGACGTGCTCGCGGCGCGCTTGCGGGCGCTTCGCTAGGAGCGCCGCTCGCGCGGCTCATGCCTCCGGCAGCTCGACGTTCGCTTCCTGGTAGAAGACCAGGATCAGCGCGATCAGCAGCATGGCGAGGTTCGAGACCGCGCCCGCGGCGCGGCTCCCCGGCGGGGGAAGCCGCAGCTCGAGCAGCCGCGCGCACGCCATCAGCACGGCGAGCGCGCCCATCGTCGTGTGCGTCACCTGGATGAGGTAGTAGCTCTTCGGCTCGAACGCGGCGTGCGAGTGGGTGAGCAGCAACAGCCCGCCCGCCGCGGCGAGCAGCGGAAAGACGTAGGGCAGGCGGCCGGTGGGGTGGGCGCGCGCGCGCCACTCGACGAGGCCCAGCGCGACCACCAGCAGCGCGCCCAGGCGGTGCTGCAGCACCTCGGCGTCGTTCATCATGGTCTCCCAGACGCCGCGCGGCCCGAAGGGCCAGACCATGTCGTTGGCGCTGGTGCGCAAGAAGACGAACGCGCCGAGGCCGAGAAAGCCGAGCGGCCAGTGCCGGCCCCAGCCGCCGCGCTGGCTGCCGCCCACGATCGCGAGCACGCTCATGGCGAGCAGCAGCAGGCCCGCGACGTTGTGGCTGAAGTTCGACCACTCGTAGGCGGCGGCCGTGCGCTCGCCGCCCACCACCGCCAGCGGGTCCGACGTGTCCGCTTCCATGGCGGCGATCGACGGCGTGCGCAGCCTCGGCCACTTGGGCGCGAACACGCGCACGACCTCCGCCCAGCTCGCGCGCTCCTCGATCACGTCCACGGCCGGCGGCTGCGAGGCCAGCGTCGCGGCGGTGAACAGGATGAGCACGGCGAGCAGCGTCTCCGCCTCGACGAAGAAGGGCACCGTCGCGCGCAGCGCGGGGTCGGGGTGGCCGGCTTGGCTTCGCTGGATCGCACGCCGGCTCCCCATGGCGAGGAACAGCGCCGCCCCGAGCAGCAGGACCTTCATGGCGAGGATCGAGCCGTAGCCGGTGCCGACCAGGCCGGCCCACGATCCCACGTACGCCCAGACGAGCGGCGCCGCGGCGGCGAAGAGCGCCACCATGCAGGCGAGCGCCAGCCGCGAGAAGCGCGCGAGCACGAGCGGCCAGCTCGCACCGAGCGCCGGCTCGCGGCGGCCGAGCCGCCAGGCGACGCCGAG
>DATMAZ010000050.1:0-11859 GCA_035559675.1 Candidatus Limnocylindria bacterium | reverse complement strand
GGTTGCCGGGCGCTGCTGCCGCCGCGGTCGCTTCGCCGCCATCCCCACCTCCGTCCCGTCGCCCCTGCGACGCGCATCGGTGGTGTACTACACGGCGAGCCAAGAACCCACTGTTGAACCACTTGTGGGATAGGCTCTAAGTGTCTGAAATGAAAGTGGCCAGGGACGGAATCGAACCATCGACACTGCGATTTTCAGTCGCATGCTCTACCAACTGAGCTACCTGGCCCGGACGAAGAGCCGCCTGATAGCCGCTCCGTGCGGAACCGTCAAACGCCATCGCGGCGAACGCTTCAGAATATGCGCTTCTGCTTCTTTGCGTGGACCGGGGAGCGCGCGCTCGGGGACTCCGGTCCCATCGAGACACCCGTCACCAGGATTGCCGCGTCGGCGGCATCGAGATTCAGGCCCTTGGACGACAGCGCGATCGCGTAGGCGCCGGTCTTTCCCTTCTTGATGCTCACCTTGTGCGACGGGGACGCGCCATCGGGCACGCCGGGGAATAGCTTCACCACACTTCCGTCCTTGTCGGCCAGCTTCCATTTCGTTCTGCTGCGGTTTGCCGCGAGGCTCCCGGCAGGGATCACGAAGGTGGTCACCGCCTCCGCGTCCGTCGCGAGCACGATGGCGAGATCGCTGGCGTCGAAGTCGACCTCGCCTTCCTGCGGGACGAATCTTGCCTTCAAGACGAACGCGTCGTCTCCGGTACCCGGGTCGCCCTTGCCGAGCTTCACCGTGCCCTTCTTCACCGTCCACCCGGCCGTTCGGAGCGGGGGTGAGGGGACCGCTGCGAGCTGACACGTGAAAACGATGAAGCTGATGCCGATGTCACCGATACCGAAGGTTTCGGGCGGGGTCCGGTGGATCGACACGAAACGCAGCGTCCCATCGGTGAACGCGCCGTGGGCGCTGCCCACACTGGTCCATCCTTCGAAGTGCACCGTGCCAGTCGAGAACGTCGCGTCGATCCGCATGCCCACGGCCGAGGGGTCGCCGCAGAACCCTGGTGGGTCGCAGTCACTCGATGACGCGCAGGTGCGCGTCCGGTCATTCGAGCATACGCCCTGACAGGTGCCGTCTTCCGTGCTCGGGGGAACGGGTGGACAGCTTAGGTCACCGGTGCCGCCGGCTACGCATACCCGTGTCGTGTCGTTCGAGCAGATGTTGCCGGGCACGCACGGGCACGGGAATTCTCCGGGCGGACACTTGCCCTGCGTGCAATTGATGCCGCGTACGTGTGGCAGCACGATGTGACCGCTGGCGTCGATCGTTCCAGTCACCGTCTCGTCCCGGAATACGGTGGTGTCGATCCTGGACTGCTGGGAGAACGGGTTAACGAAAGTCAGGATGGGCAGGCCTCCGAAGTTGGTGGTCACCACGCCGGTCGTCTCGTCGATCGTGAACGGCAGCTGCTCCTCGTGCGTCGGCATAGGGAAGAGAAGATCGGGGGGCGCAAAGATACCCTGCGCCATGCTGCGGAGCGTGCACGTCGTTTCGAACGCCGCGGCTGGCAAAACCCGCGCCAGCACCGCCACGCTCAACACGCCGGTCCACGCGATGACTCGCTTGATCATGATCGTGCTCCCTCTCAGTTGGCGAGCGCCAGCAGCCGACCGCCCTTCTTGGCCGTGAGCACCCGGTTCTGGACGAACTGCGTCGTCCCGACGGTGAGCGCGGCCGTCACGTCACGCGCGCCGTTGCGCAGGCTGCTCGCATCCACCTTCTTTCCCTTCACCACGACCTTGTAGCTGCCACTCCTCTGCTGCTTGAGGCTCACGCTGATACTGCCGATCTCGGGTACCGGTGCCTTCGCCTTGTACGCGATGCGCTTGCCGTCGCCGGCAACCTTGACGCTGGCGGCGTCGGCGGCCACGGCGAGCATCGCCATCTCTTCGCCCGCCGGGACGGCGAGCGTGAAGGTGAGCCCGCCGGCCGACGGGTCCATCGGGAACGACCCGGGCGATGCGGTGCCGGTCACGGTGAAGCTCGCCTTGCCGGGCTTCTTGCCGAAGTTCACGAGCATCTTCGACACGGCGAAGCCACCAGCCTTGATGGTGGAACCGCTCGAGCCGACGGGTCCGTGCGGCGCCTTCTGGAAGGCCACCAGATCGTTCAGCTGCTGTGGCGTGAGATGGGCCGTCTTGCCGTGCTTCTCGTCGACGTTGCGCCCCAGGCCGGGCTGGTTACAGTCGGTCAGCGTGCGCGAGCAGGGCCGCACCACGTCGAGCAGGGTGGGCGCGCTGCCGTCGTGCAGGAACGGCGGGGTGTTCCAGACGTCGTTCAGCACCGGCGTCACGTACTCGGCGAGCGGGCCCCGGCTCGCCGGAATGGGGATCACGCTGTTCTGCCGCGCACCGTCCAGATCGGCCACGTCATCCGGGTCGGTGGCGTCGAACAGGTTCTCCGTGCCGACCGCGTGACGCACGTACGGATTGTTGCTCACCGCGCCCGGTGGCTCATTCGGCACGAAGCTGGGATTGGGACGCTTGTCCGTGAACAGCTGCCGGCCGGCGCCCGGACCGTTGTGGCAGGACGCGCAGCCCGTGCTCTCGTCGTTGAAGAGCAGCCGCCCTCGCTGCGCCGCCTCGGACGGCGAGGCGCCGTCGGCGCCGAGATTGGGATTCTTGGGGAACTTGGTGAGACTGTACGTGAAGTCCGCCATGTGCGAGAGGCGCACGCTGGCATTGACCGTCTTCCCGAGCGTCGGCTCCTCGATGGGGATGTTGCGCAGCGTCTGCTGCAGATCGCCCTCGAAGCCGGCCGCGAACGGCACCGTCGCGGTGCTGATCTGCAGGCTGCGCGGGATGAGCGCGCCCATGCACTTCTCGGGATCGTGCTCGGCGCCGTCACAGTCACCGGCGGCGAGCAAGGAGCGATAGGTGAACTCGAAACCCTCGACCTCCATCCGGTCGCCGTTCCAGTGGACGGTGACCATCGGGTTGAAATAGCGCGCGCGGTCGGGGCCGGTGAGGTGCGGCGGAATCATGCTCGGGTCCGCGACGCACGCCCCAGGGGCCGAGCCGCTGCCGCACTCCGCGTCGAAGTGGCAGGTGGCACCGACCTTCCCGGGATCGGCGGCGAGCAGCGCGGCGCACGTGCCGGGCGCGGCCTGCGAGCGCCCGCGGAGGTCCATGGTGTTGCGCAGGCTTGCGCCGAGCTGCGAGAAGTCCCAGGTGCGCCCATCCTGCCCGCCGTAGTCGAGGTGGCAGGTCGTGCAGGTAACGTAGGAGGCGTCGTGCGCCGTGCTCACGATCTCGCCCGGCAGGCTCGCCACCTGGTCGCAGAATGCGCTCACGCACTGCCCGCCGCCGCAGTCGGTATCGGAATCGCAGTCGAGCGACGGATCGTTCGAGCAGTACTTGTCGGCGAGCACACAGCGCTGACCGCCACAGTCCGCATTGCTGACGCAGGTGGGGGGCGAGGAGAGCGGATCCTGGTCGGCGCAGAACGAGCAGCCGAGATCCGAGCGGCACGCGCGATTGATGTCGTAGCCGCAGCCGCGCCGCACGTCGTTGAACAGCGGCGCGGCCTGCCCGAGGCCGACCGCGTTCGGCACGCTGGCGTCGCGCGCCGCCGTGTTGAAGAGGATCTTGCCGTCCAGAATCTCGGCCGGCACCTCGTCGGACACCAGATCGGTGGTGGCGGCCGGCGTGGTGGACGCGATCAACGGGATGCAGACGTTGTCGCGGATGCACGGCTCGTTCACGCAGTCGGAATCCTGGCTACACGGCGGCCCGCCCGGATGGTTACAAAAGCCCGTGCCGCCGCTGCAGTCGTTGCTGGTCTGGCACGACTGAGTGATGTCGCCGCTGCAGCGGAAGTCGACGATGGGATCGTACTCGGCGCAGGCGGGCGAACTCTTGGCCGCCACCGCGACCACGTTGCGCCCGAGGTAGTTGGCAACGTAGGCGATGCAGCCGTCGGGCGAGAGCCCGATGCCGATCGGCGCCGTCCCGATGGCGTCCGGCACGGCGCGCATCTGGGCGGCGCCCGTCTGGTGGTAGAGGCGCGTGTCGAAGTCCACGCCTGTCGGCACTGCCGTGCCGACCGTCGGCACCGCCTTGGTCACGCGGATGGGATCACCGGCATCGATCGCCACGATCTGCGTTTGCGGCGGCAAGCGGTGCGGCCTCTCGGAGGTCACCGAATTGAGCGCATCCGAGCCGCACGGTTGGCTCGGATCCGCGCCGAAGGGTCCGAAACGCGAAACGCCGGCGAAGACCGTCGCCGGGTTGCCGTCTTGCCCGCGCCGCGTGTTGAACACGTGATAGCTGTGGAACATCTGATCCACCACGTAGGCCGTGGTGCCGTCGTCCGAGAACACGATGTCGGTCGCCTGCGAGCCCTCGTCGATGTCGATTTTGCCGACGACCGCTCCGGTGGCGAGATCGATCTTCCAGATGGCCGAGCGGATGATGTCGTGGAAGGACGACTTGAAGACGTTGCGGGTCTTCGCGCCAGACACGCCGCGCACGTCGCGCGGGAAGCTGTCGAACAAGCACGCAATCTGCGGGTCGTCAGGGCACGGTACCTGAAAGAGCGCGACCTCCGGACGGTTCCGAAAACCAGCGTGGCGGCGGAAGAGACCCTTCGTCAACACGTTCTGCAGGATGCCGCCCACCCAGAGCTGGTTCGCCACCTCGGGCGGGCTCCCGGGCGGCGTCATGGCGAGCGCGTTGAGCGCGTTGAAGACGCCCTGCCCCGAGTTTTGCGTCTCGCAGGTCGTCCGGTCGACCGGGATCACCAGCTCGCCGCGCTCGGTGAGCGCGTTGGTGGTGGCGTCGATCTCGCTCACCCGCGCGTCGTGGTTGGGCTCGGCGGTGATGAAGTGCGAAACGTAGACCCGCGTGTCGTCGCCGCTCACCAGCACCGCACGCGGCGTCGGCCAGCGGAGCTTCACCGTCGCGACCAGCGTAAGATCCGGCTGCAACACGATCAGCTCGCCTGTGCCCTGGCAGGTAACGTAGAGCCGGGTGGTGTCCTGATTGGCCGTGATGCCGTAGGGCGCGCAGCCGGGCGGCAGCTCGTAGGTTCCGGTGAGCGCGCCGCTGGCCTTGTCCAGGCGCGACACCGTGTCGCTGTCTTGATCGGCCGTGAAGATCGCGCTGCCGGCCAGCGTGAGCGTCCGCGGGTAATCGCCGACGGGCGTCTCCCACTGCTTGGTCTGCACCCCGCCGGAAAGCGGTGTCAGCCGCGTCACGCTGTCCGAGTCCGGGTTCACCACGAACACGAACCCGTCCGCATCCACCTGCAGCGGCGAGCTGCGCAACGCCGGCGCTTCGGAGTGCGCCAGCGCCACACTTGCGAACGCCAAGACGACGGCCAGCCATCGCATCCCGTTGGTCATTCTCGTCCTCGCTTCCTCGAAGTGGCCGCCGCCGGGCGGCGGCCTTGGAGCCCGGCCAGGGCGAAGTGCGTCGCCACCGCGACCTGGCGTTCGACGTTGTCGGGGGAGAGCGGATCCTCGCCGGTCACGCGACGCGCGAGCGGCGCGGTGAGGATCTGGAAGAGCGCCAGCCCACCGATGGCGCTCAGCACCTGATCGGCGGGGTGCGCGGCGAACACGCCGCGCTCGACGTTGCGCCGCACCTCGTCGCGACCGGCCCGAAACAGCGGCGCCACCCAGCGCTCGGCCAGCCGATCGAGATGCGGCCCCTCGTCGATGATCTCGCGGATCAGGATCAGCACCGGCTCGGGGCGCGCCGCCGCCGCGCGCACCAGCGCCGCCACGAAGTCGGCCAGGCCGTCGGGCCCGGGCTCCTCGCGAAAGCGGCCGTGGATCGCCTGGATTCCCACGAGTAACCGCTCGAGCACCCGCTCGTACACCTCGTCCTTGCTGGCGAAGTAGTAAAACAGCATGCGCTTCTGGATGCCGGCTTCCGCCGCCAGCTCCTGCGTGGTGGCCGCCGCGTAGCCGCAACGCGCAAAGACGCGCTCGGCGGCATCGAGGATGCGCGCGCGCATCGCCTCGGCGTCGGCGGCCGCGCGCACGGCGCGCGGCAACGCGGGGGCGGTCACGGGCTCTCTCGAGGGGGGTTTCACGTCATGTACCGATCGGTACAGCCCCGGGGTAGTCCGCGCGCCTGCCGGGTGTCAAGAAAAAGCGACTGCGAACGTCGCGACGCAGTGCGGCAGATCGCTTGCTCCCAGCGATTCGCCGCGCGTCGCTACCGCGCGCAGCGGAAGCCGACGCTGTCGAACGCGATGTCGACACGGGCGGCCCAGGTCGCGAACACGCCCGCGAAGTTGCCATCGGGCCAGTAGCCGCCGCGGATCACCGCCGCCGGATCGTCCGACGAGATGCCGGTGCCGCCGAGACACCCCCAATCGCCGGCAAGGAAGCTCGCGCAGGGCATCGCGGGAATCTCGTCCCAGTCGGCGGTCCACTCCCAGACGTTGCCCACCATGTCGGCGATGCCCCAGTTCGACACGCACGAGCGGCGCGAGCCGGTCGGCGCCGGCGCCGCGCCGTTGGTCACGCAGGTGTCGGTGCCGTCGTCGACCAGCCCCGGGTCGGGTGTCCCGGCGGCGGCGCGCTGCCATTCCTGGTTGGTCGGGAGCCGCTTGTCGGCGAGCGCGCAGGCCTGCTCGGCCTGGAACCACGAGACACAGGTGGTGGGGAGCACGCCCGGGACGGAGACGGCGTAGGTGCCCGGCGTCGGCCTCGAGCCGTCCGTCGCGCGCCAGTTGCCGGAGTTGGGGAAGCTCGCGGGGAACTCGGTCAGCTGGAACGGCGGCAGCGTGCAGCCGAGCTGCACCGCACCCGCGTGGGTGAGGTCGGCGAGCGTGACGGTCCCCTTGAGAATCTTGCGCACCAGCTTCCTCTCGCCGGCGGGCACCTGCCAGACCGAGGCTTCGTACTTGTCGATGCACGACGGCCCCACCTTGACCGTGTCGGGCCGGCACTTGTCCTTCGGCGCCGCGCCGGCAACCGTCCCGACAACTAGCAGCAGCGGCGCCATCCATGCGCAGCGGCGGTGGATCATCGCGTCACCTCCCGACGACCGAGGCGGCCTAGCGCGAGCCGCCCGTCGCCGTCAAAAGGGGCATATCACGTGGCGCGGCCGGATGGCGCCGGGGTTGCAGCCCTCGATCTCGCAGAAGCCACGCAGCTTGACGCGCGGCGAGTGCGCGCCGCGGGGCCGGTCGAGGTCGACGCCCGAGACGCCCGCGTCGTTGCCGACCGCCAGCGCGAAGGGCACGCAGAGCGCGAACTGGTTCACGAGCTGCGTCTGATCCATGCCCGTCACCCGAAACCGCACCTGCCAGGCGCCGTCGGCGCGACGCTTCATCACCAGGCGTGTAAAGCCGCGCGTCACGGTCGGGTCGCGATAGCGGTAGCGGGTCGCGCCGGCCGAGCCGACCGAGCCGGCCGGCAGGAACACCTCGTCCGTGCCGAGCAGCAGCGTGATCGGCTCGCTCGCGGGATCCACGCCGTCGGAGCCCGGCGCCGGCACCCAGCGCCAGCGCCGCACGTCCAGCGTGAGCCTCCCGGTGGCGATGTCGAGGCGCCCGCGGGCCGGCCGCACCGCCAGCGAGCCGATGAAGTCGGCCTCGATCGCCGCCGCGGGCGCCACCGCGACCAGCGCGAACAGGACGAGAAGAGCCGCGGGTCGCATGCGCCGCGCGACGCTACCGCGCGCGCCGGGACCCGACAATCCCCCGCCAGGGTGAATCAGCCACCGGCGCGCCCCGAGCAGCAGCGCGACGCAGCACGCCTGGGGCACCGTGAGCCCTACGCCGGGCAGCTGGTCGGTCGTCGCGGGGTCGCGCAACGTCTCGAGCGCGAACCGGCCCGCGGCGAAGGCCGCGAGCGCCCGCGCCGCGGCAGCACCCGGCGACGGCCCGCGCGGGCGGACGGCGAGCACGATCAGCACGTCGAGCGCGGCCGAGTAGAGCTGCAACGGATGCCGCGGCAGGCCGTCCGTGCCCGGAAAGACGACGCCCCACGGCAGCGCGGTCGGTAGCCCGTAGCAGCAGCCGGCGAGAAAGCAGCCGACGCGGCCGAGGCCGAGCGCCAGCAGCGCCGCGGGAACGAGTGCGTCAGCGAGCCGCGCCACCGGCACGCCGGCGAGACGCGCCAGCGGCCGGGCCGCCGCCAGCCCGGCCGCCACCCCGCCCACCGATGCCAGCCCGCCGGCGCCGAACCAGCTGCCGCCGTCGAGCAGCCGGTAGAGCGCGCGCGAGCCGCCGAGCACGACCAGCGCCACGAGCGGCGCCACGCGGGCGAGCCCGCCACCGGGCGCGCGACGTGCGACGAACGCCGTCGCCGCGAGGACGGCGAGCAACGTGACGAGCGGATGCGTGCCGATGGTGGCGTGGAGGCCCCCCGGCAACGCGAGATGCAGCTCGGGAAGCATGCGGCGCTCGCGATGCACGTCCGATGCCGCCTCGCGCATGGCCGCATCGCTGCACCAAAGCGGCGGCGCGACGAGGCACGGCAACGCGCGACGCAACCGCCCGTTTCATCAACGGCCTCGCGCCGCCCTGCGCGTCAGTGGTCGCGGAAGTCGTTCGTCGCCGGCCGCTGCCGGAGGCTCAGACGCTCGCGCACCTGGAGCACGGCGTCGTCGGCGCCGAGCTCGCGCGTCTGCACGGCGTACTCGAGAAGCAGCCCGTTCGGATCCTTGAAGTAGATCGACTGCATCCACTCGTGGTCGACGACGGGCGTCACCTTGACGCCCTTGGCGATGAGCTGCGCGCGCTTGGCGTGCAGCGCCTCCACCGACTCCACCTCGAAGGCGAAGTGGTAGAAGGCGTCCGGCACGCCGAGCCCCCGGTTGATGCCGGTCTCGTAACGTTCCGGGATGCCGGGGATGCCGCGCGGCTCCATGAAGGCGATCATCTGTCCGTCGCCGGCGTCGAAGAAGACGTGGCGGATGCGTCCGCCTTCTTCGATCTCCATCACGTCGCAGCGCACCGCGCGGAAGCCCAGCACGCCCTCGTAGAAGGCGCGCGTTGCGTCGAGGTCCAGCGTGGACAGCCCGACGTGCGAGAACGCGCGCGCCACCGGCACCTCAGCTCTTGCCGCCGGCCGCCTTGGCCGCGGCCGTCTTGGCCATGGCCTCCTTCATGGCCCTGGTCATGGGGATGCCCGGCACGTTCAGCAGGTCCTCGAAGGCGGCGTCGAAGTTGGCCGCGATCTCGCTCGCCGAGAGCCCGCCCTCCTTGAACATCGAGGCGATGGGCTTCGGGGTCTGGAAGAGCGTGTACGCGTAGCCACGCCGCCCGAAAATCTGCCCGTTCACGTGCCCAGCCTTCTCCGAGGCGAGAAAGGCGACCAGCGGACCGTTCAGATCCGGATTCATCTCGGGCGGCACCGGCCGGCCTTCCATGCCGGGGATCTGTCCCACCATGCGCGTCATGCCGGCGGGCGCCAGCGCATTCGCCGTGAGGCTCCACTTGCCTTCGTTGTTGCCGCGCATGAACTCGACGGCGAGCACGAAGGTGAGCCCCATGAGTCCGGCCTTTGCCGCGCCGTAATTTGCCTGTCCGAAGTTGCCGCGCAGTCCCGCGCTCGACACGATGTTGACGATGCGACCATACTTCTGCTCGCGCATCGGACCGATCGCGTGGCGCGCGCAATAGAAGCCGCCGTAGAGGTGCACCTTCAGTACCGCGTCGAACTCGTCCGGCTCCATGTTGTGGAACGCCTTGTCGCGGAGAATGCCGGCGTTGTTCACGAGGATGTCGATGCGGCCGAAGTTGTCGAGCGCGGCCTTGATGATGCGGCCCGCGCTCTCCCACTCGGCCACGCTGTCGTAATTGGGTACTGCCTTCGTGCCGAGCGCCTCGATCTCCTTGCACACCTGTGTCGCGGGATCGGCGTCGGTGCCGCGCCCGTCGGTGGCGCAGCCGACGTCGTTCACCACGATCTTCGCCCCCTCGCGCGCGAGCGCGAGCGCGATGCCGCGCCCGATGCCGCGCCCGGAGCCGGTGACCACCGCAACCTTGCCGTCGAGAAGCTTGCTCATCGATCCCGGCGGCTAACACGCGCGCTTCCGCAGTGTCAATCGAACGACCGAACGCCGTGGCGCGCGGCCGCGCGGGCTACGAGAGCCCGGCGTCGATCGGCAGCGGCTCGCCGGCGCGGAAGCGCTCGAGGTCGCGGCGGGCAGGCCAGGCGCGCGGGTCGCCCGTCCGTTCGTAGCAGCTTAGCCGCGCCGACAGCGCGTCCGCAGCCCACGGCACCCACGGCTCCCAGCTCGCGAGGAGGTCGCGGCAATGGCGCTCGAAGCCGACGAGCGACGCGATCGCGAGCGCGTCGCGCACCCGCCGGTCCTCCAGCATCGAGAGCGCGTAGGGCCGCTTCATCGCTGCGAGCAGCCGCTCGCCCGCGGCCGGATCGCGACTCGCCACGCCGACGGCGAGCGCGGAGGCCTGCCGCATGAGCAGCGGCAGCGGCCAGGGATCGTCGTGGTACCCCCGGAGCGCCGCCTCGAGGGAGACGGCGGCCTCGGGCACGCGCCCCTGCGCCCAGCCGAGCAGCGCGGTCGCCACGTGGGCCTCGAGCGGCTGGTAGGCGCGCAGCCGCTCGATGTACGGCACGGCGCGTTCGTCGCCGGCCTCGGCGAGCGCGCTCGCCACGAGCGCCAGCTCGGCCGGTCCCTCGGGCTCCTTCGGCTGCCGCAGCCACGCTGCGCGTGCACCGGCCAGGTCGCCGGCCACGAAGGCGGCGAGCGCCGTCACGCGTGCGCGACGGGCCTCGTCGTAATCGGGCCGGACCTGCGGCACCACGCCCTCGGCGGCGAGCATCGCGAGCCGCTGATCCTCGACCCGCTCCCAGTCGACGCTGCCGTCTACCAGCTCGGGCCGGTGCGCCCCGCGCGCCGCCGCCAGCGCGCGCAGCGCATCGACCGCGAAGCCAGCGGAGCGGCCTACGCTGCGGGCGAAGTCGAACTCGATCAGCGTGCGGTCGTCGGTGTTGATCCCGGCACTGGCGCGCGCCACGTCGCGGGCGAGCGCCGGGCTGGCGACGTAGCGGGCAAGCAAGCCCTCGAGCCCCTCCGTCCGCCAGGCGAGCGCCAGGGCGTCGCGGTAGATCGGCTCGGCGAGCCGCCGCCGGAGCGTCGGCACGTCGTAGACGATCGGGGTGCGCCGGCCGACGAGCAGGAGATCTCCGGACATCGTCTGGTAGGTCTCCACCCAGGGAAAGACTGTGGCGAGCGTAGCGTACACGGTACGCACCGTCTGGGCGTCCACCTCGTACGCTTGCAGCCACTGGAGGAAGATGCCGCCCGGGCGGAGTCGCTGCACTGCGGACTGATAGAACTCGGCAGTAAACAGACTCGCGACCCCGGCACGGAACGGGTTCGATGGCTCCGAGAACACGACGTCGTAGCGGTGCGGCGTGGTGAGCAACACCTCGCGCGCATCGTTAATGGTGATCCGCACCTTCGGGTTCGCCAGCACGTTGCGGTTGACCGGCGCGCTCGCCCGCGCCGCCTCGAGCACGGCGCGCTCGAGCTCCACCACGTCGACCCGCTCGACTGACGGCACGCCGGCGAGCCACCCGGCGCTGGTGCCGGTGCCGAGCCCGACCACGAGCACGCGCTGCGGATCGGGATGGAGCAGCGTGCCAATCAGCCCGCCCATCACCATCGTGCCGGCATCGCCGCGAGCATGGCCGTCGCTCTTGCCGTTCACCACGAGCGCCACCCCGCGGCCCTCGTCGATCGCGACGCTGCTCTCGAGCCCGTCGGCGGCCCACGCGATCGCGCGCCGCCTGGTGCGGAGAAAGGCCTCCAGGTTGGCGGTGCTGCGATCCTCGAAGTGCACGCGGCCGGCGCCGATGGGCGCGTGGCGCCAGGCGGCGGTCGGGCCGAGCGAGGTGCCGAGCAAAAGCGCGGCGGCGAGCCC
>DATMAZ010000049.1:0-2619 GCA_035559675.1 Candidatus Limnocylindria bacterium | reverse complement strand
CCACGGCCTCCGCGAGCGCGGCCGCGTCGCGCCGCGGCGGCGGCAGCCGCCAGGGCCCGGGCGTGGGGCACGGCCGATCGACGACGTCGCGCGGCAGCTCGAGGTAGACGGGCCGCTTGGCGGTGAGGCAGTGGGCGAGCGCTCGGTCGATCTGGCGCGGGGCGAGCGACGGGTCGTCGAGGGCCTCGGCCGCCACGGTGACCCGTTCGTAGATCTCGCGCTGGGTGTCGTAGTCGCGCACCTTGTGATGCAGGAGCGTGGAGCGCGCGCGCTCGCCCAGCCCGGGGGCGCCGCTCACCAGGACGAGCGGCGACTTCTCCGCGTACGCCCCGGCTACCGCGTTCAGGATGTTGAGCCCGCCCACGCAGTACGTGACACAGGCGGCGCCGAGGCCGGCCACGCGCGCATAGGCGTCGGCGGCAAACCCGGCGCCGATCTCCGTGCACGTGCCCACGACCTCGATGCGCGAGGCGACGAGCAGGTCGTAGAAGCCGAGCACGTAGTCGCCCGGAATGCCGAAGACGTGCCCGAGCCCGCATTGCTCGAGCCGCGTGACGAGGTAGCGCCCGACGGTGGTCTGCCGCACGCCTTGCCCCTAGCCGCCAGCGTGCGGGGTTGTCGAGAGCCGGCGGCGGCGGCGCGGGTCAAGCGGCTGACGCGCCCGTCGGCTTTCCGTCACCGCGCAGGTGCCGTGTGACGGGCGGCCGACCGAAAACCCCAAGCCTGCGTGCGGTCACCGGATGGCATGCCGCATGCTCCACAGGCCGGCATGACTCGCCAACTGAACGCGATGGTGGTGGCGCTGCTGCTCGGCGCCGGCAGCGTCCACGCCGGCAGCACGCTGAAGACGCCGATGCTGGACAAGGACGGCGCCGCGCAGGGAACGGCCAAGGTGAACCTGGCGAAGGGCTCGGTGAACGTGAAGGCGACGCTTCCCCCGCTGCCGGCGAGCATCGACACCGGGACCGAGCAGTTCGAGGCGACGATCTACAAGGCGTACCTGCTGTCGAGCACGGACGCGGCGATCGAGATCCCGCTGCCGAGCGTCTACCCCAACTCCACGAGCAAGGTGGCGGTGAAGGCGGCGCTGAAGGGCGATCTCACCCAGCTGGGCCTCGACCGCGTCGTCATCGTCGCCTTCTCCAAGGATGGGCTGAGCTCGTTCGACGTCCTCACCGGCACGCTGCCGGTCCAGTAGGCGGGAGCGCCGATGCGGTCACGAGCGCAGCTTCGCTCCGTGACGCTCGCGCTGCTCGCGAGCGTCGTGTGCACGGTGCGCCTGGCGGGCGCGATCTGCGCGCCGTCCGCTCTCGGCATCTTCCCGGCCTCGGGCATCGTCGGCACGTCGGTGTCGGCGACCGTGCCGGGCACGGGCCTCGCCGGCGCCACGGCCAGCGTGTTCGGCGAGCCCGGGCTCGCGGTGACGGTACAGAACGCCACCGACCTCGCGGTCTCGCTCCAGCTCCAGATCGCGGCCGACGCCGTGCCCGGCGAGCGCATCATCTCGCTCACCACGCCGGCCGGCACCGTGGCGGTGAGCTTCACGGTGAATCCGGTGGGCGGGCCGATCGTGGCAGACGTCACGCCGACGCCCATCGTGACCCAGGGCTTCGACATCGACCTCGCGATCAGCGGTCAGAATCTGGCCGGCCTCACGGCGGCCAACCTGTCGGTCACCGGCACGGGCCTCACCGTGGCGGGTGCGATCGCGCAGCCCGACGGCACGCTGCTCGACGTCTCCCTCGACGTGGCGCCCGACGCCTCGCTCGGCACGCAGGCGCTGATCATCGATTCGTCGGTCGGCGGCGCCATCTTGCAGCTGCGCGTGATGCGTCCGGCGCCCACCATCACCGAGGTCTTGCCGGGGGCGGGCGAGGTCGGCGCGACGGTGCCCATCACGATCACGGGTGCCAATCTGCAGGGTGCGGCTCTCGTCATCACGAGCGGCGAGAGCAACCAGGGCGGCGTGACGATCTCGGACGTCGTCAGCAGCACCGACGGCGCGTTTCTCACGGCGACCCTGACCATCGACGACAGTCTCAGCCCGGAGGCCGAGCCGCGACTCCTCATCGTCACCACCGAGAGCGGGCAGACCACGACCGAGTTTTTCATCGTGGCGCCCGACGTGCCGACGTTCACCAGCATCCGGCCCGGGGCCGGCGAGCCCGGCGAGACGGTCACCGTCGAGGTCCGCGGCGCGAACCTCGCGGGCGGGACGTTCGATGCGCCCCCGGCGAATCTGACGTTCGGGGCCTCCACCGTGCTCGACGATCGCGCGACCCTCGAAGTGACGGTCGATCCCGGTGCGGTGGTCGATGCGAACTGCGCCGACGGTGTCACGCCCGTCGTCCGCCAGATCGGCTTCACGACGCCGAGCGGGAGCACGACGATCCCGTTCAGCCTGGTGCCGGTCGACTGTCCGTTCGTGAGCGCCATCCGGCCTCCGTTCGCCAATCGCGGCGCGAGCTTCGCCATCCTGCTCGATGGCGTGAATCTGTCGACGGTCATTCCCGGGACCGGTGTCGACATCGACCACAACGCCATCGTCGAATCGAATGCGATGGCGCTCGACGATCGAACCGTGCGGGCGATCTTCGACGTCGGCATCAACGCCAACGC
>DATMAZ010000048.1:0-19372 GCA_035559675.1 Candidatus Limnocylindria bacterium | reverse complement strand
CGGGTGGCGTGCTCGCGGCCGGCGCCCTCGGTGCCGAGCGGGCGGCCACGGCCCCGCCGCCTGCCGTGCTGTCCGGAGCGGGCCGCGGACCGAACGTCTTGGTCGTGCTGATCGACACGCTGCGAGCCGACCATCTCGGCTGCTACGGCTACACGCGGCCGACCAGCCCGGCGATCGACGCGTTCGCCCGCGAAGGCGTGCTGTTCCGGCGCGCCTACTCGCAGTCGACGTGGACGAAGCCCGCCACCGCGTCGCTCATGACGGGACGCTATCCCCGCCAGCATCAGGCGTTCCTCGAGCGGTCCAAGCTGCCGGAGACCGAGCTCCTGCTGCCCGAGGCGCTCCGCGCCGTGGGCTACCGCACCGGCGTGTTCAGCGGCAACCCGTGGGTGACGCGCGAGTGGGGCTTCGATCAGGGCGTCGACCGGTTCGTGTCGATCTACGACGAGCGCTTCGCGCGCGTGACGTTGTTCATGCGCGGCTTGAAGCGTGCGACCAAGCTCGTCGATCACAAGGCGCGCGTCTACAATCGCGTGAAGCGCTGGGTGCAGGGCGAGCTGTCGACCACGGCGCGCGATCCGGTGGTGACGGACGCGCTGCTGGCGTGGGTGGGTGCGCAGCTGGGCGTGCCGTTCTATGCGCACCTGCATCTCATGAGCCCGCACCATCCGTACGATCCGCCGGCGCCGTTCGACCGCTTCGTGCCCGACCCGACGCATCCGCCGGTCACCTACTACCCGAAGAAGAGCTATTTCTTCTTCGAGCAGGGCGAGGCGCTCGATGCCCGGGCGCTCGCCGACATGGTGGCGCGCTACGATGGCGACATCCTGTTCGTCGACGGGGTGTTCGGGCGTCTCCTCGAGCGGCTGCGCACGATGGGCGTGCTCGACGACACGGTCGTCGTGCTCGTGTCCGACCACGGCGAGGAGTTCTACGACCACCGCAACTGGGGCCACGGGCAGTCGGTCTACGAGGAGCTGACGCGCGTCCCGCTGATCGTGCGCTATCCGGCGCGCTTTCCCCCGGGCACGGTGGTCGACGTCCCGGTCATGACCGTGGACGTCATGCCGACGCTGCTCGAGCTGGCGGGCGCGCCGCCGCTCGACTCGCTCGCCGGGCGCAGCCTGCTCCCGGTGGTCGCCGGGGCGGCGGACGGCCCCGCCGAGGCGTACTCGGAGCTCATCTACCGCTACGGCGAGGCTCGCGCGCTCGTGGTCGGTTCCGAGAAGATCGTCACCATGCGCAAGGACGAGGAGCGTCGCACCGAGCGCTACGACCTGGCGGCCGATCCCGACGAGCAGCGGCCGCTCGGCTCGGGGCACGGCGCCGAGACGGCGCTCGTCGAGCGCCTCGACGCGCTCACGGCGTGGGGCGACATGCATCGCAGCGCCGCGGTCGAGGCCACGATGGACGCGGACATGCAGAAGCGGCTGCGTGCGCTCGGCTACCTCAACTGAGTCGCCGCGGTCGCGCGGGCGGAGGTGCGCGCGAGCCGGCGAGCCTGCGCGTCGATCCGCCGGCACCATCCCTCCACGTGCCGCGGCAGCACACGGCGATGGCGCACGCACCACGGCACGCCGGCGAACGCGGCGCCGAGCGCCCGCCACGAGTCGGCCTCGCGCACGAAGCGCGCGCTCTCGGCCAGCGCCACCCGAAGGGGCCGCCGGAGCCACGTGACCCACAGCGCGTTGCGCACGAGCAGCCGTCGCCGTAGCGCCGCGTCGCGCGGAAGGCAGATGGTGCATCACGAGTCGCTCCGAGAAGAGCATCTGCCAGCGGGCGGCGGCCAGGTCGTACGCCAGCAAGGTCTCCTCGCCGCCGAGAAAGAAGCGGGGCTCGTAGCCGCTCGGGTCCCACCACGACGCGCGCCGTGATCGCCGCCACCCGGGGGTGGCGGTCGAGCAGCTGCTCCGCCGCCGCGAGCGACCCCGGGCTCCACGCCGTGTCGTCGTCGCTGAACGCGACGTAGGGCGTCCGGGCGCGCGCCACGCCCAGGCCGTCCGCAGCCGGTGTTCACTCGCCTCACGACCGGATGGGAGCAAGCGACGTGCCCACACGGGCGCCGCCGCATCGCGCGCACGCGGCGCGCCGCAGCCGGGCGATTTGTACAACTGCCCTGCTACAGCAGGGCGTCCCCGCAGGGGCGGCGAGCGAGATAGACGTCGGGGTCCCCGTCGCGGTCGTCCTCCCAGGCGACGTAGCAGGCGCGGCGGTTGCCGCGGCGGGCCACGGCCAGGGAGGGCCGCGTCTGGGCGCTCAGCCCCGCGCCCGTGTCGTCGACGCGCTCCGACGGCCCGAAGGTCGAGCCACCGTCGACGCTCCAGGCGAAGCGGATGTCGTTGTTGCCGTCCCGGTCGTCCTGCCAGACGACGAAGAGGCGGTCGCGGTCGGCCGCGAGGCTCGGGTGCCACTGGTTCGAGGGCGCGCTTCCGGCGTCGTCGATCCGCATATTCGTGGTGAACGTGGTGCCGTCCTCGCTGCGCGCGTAGAACACGTTGGTGTCCGGCTGCCGCGCGCGGAGGTCCGTCCACACCACGTGCACCCGGCGGCGGGCGCCGAGCGCCACGCTCGGACGCTGATTGATGCGTTCGAAGCCGGGGAAGTCGTCGACGCGAACGTTCGGGCCGAACGTCGCGCCGCGATCATTGCTCTGCGTGTAGTAGACGTCCCAGTTGTAGGCACGGAAATCGACCCAGGCGGCCGCGATCCGGCGCCCGCGCGCGGCCAGGGTCGGGCTCCACTTGTTGTCGAGGTGGAGCGCCAGGTCGACGGGCGCGCCGGCGTCGATCCGTACCGACGGACCGAACGCGGTGCCGCCGCCGCTGCCGCGGGCCAGATACACGTGCTCCAGCGCCTCGCCCTCCGGCCCGGTATCGCGCTCGTCGATCCACGCCACGACGGGCTGCGTCCCGGCGAAGGCCACCGCCGGCAGCCACTTGCCGGCCGTCTCGTCGTCGTCTACGCGGACGTCGGGGCCGAGCTTCATGCCGCGAACGTCGAAGCGCGCCAGCTTCACGCGGCCGACGTCGTCGTTGCGTCCGTTGGCGAACTCCTGCCACACGACGACCAGCCGCCGCCCGCGCACCGCGAGCTGGGGATGCAGCTCGGCTATGGAGCCCGCCGGGTTGTCGCTCACCGCCACCGGCGCCGAGAAGGTCCGGCCCTCGTCGGCGCTCACGGCGAGAAACACGCGCGGGAGCGTGGTGGCCGTCTCCTCGTGCCAGACGACGAAGACGCGATTGCCCTTGGCCGCCACCTTCGGTGCGCTCTGGGCCGTCGGGACGGCTTCCGAGGGATTCACCCGCACGGCGGCCTCGAACGCCGGCGGTGCCGCCCGAACGGGATCGGGTGTGGTGGCGCCCGGGGCGTCCGGCAGCTCCACGTCGGCGAACACCACCGCCTCGCGATAGCCGTTCTCGCACGCGCCCCACGCGAGCGGATCGGGGCAGGGAATGCCCGAGCCGGGGCGGAGCGCCGTACCGCTCGCGACCAGCGCGGCGCGCCGCATGGCGAGCGTGAGCGAGCCGTCGGCGATGCCGGGATCAGGGATGATCCACGGCGCCAGGGCGAGGAACGCGTTCTCGGGGTCCTGTCCGATCCAGGCGTTGTCGGGACCGAGCGGGCCCACGGGCGCCTTCTGGCGCCGGCCGATGAGTGCGGATTGGCCGTCGAACGTGATGTCGAACAGGTTGCCGGTCATGCTGGCGTTCACGTTGACCAGCCAGCGCGGCCGCTGCTGCAGGTTGGCGAAGCCGCCTTCCTTGAAGACGTCGGGCGACCACTCGGTGGTGGTGAACGCCCACGAATCGAACGCTTCCGGCTGCACGATGACGTTTGCGCCGTGGGCGGCGAGCCGGTCGTTCACGTCCACCATCCAGGCGTCCTTGGAGATGACGCTCGCGAGCCGGCCGACCGGCGTGTCGAGGACCTCGAGATCGCGCACCGAGCCGAAGGCGAGCGCCAGACCGGCCGCCTCGCCGGGCGGCGGTTGCTCGATGGGCGTGAGATAGGCCTTGTCCGACCAGCCGCGCAGCACGCCGCCGGTCTCGGCAGGCGCGGCCAGAAACCCGCCCGCACCGTCGGGCACCAGCACGCTGCCGTCGGGCGCGAAGAGGAAGGTCGTGTTCACCGCGAAGGGCGAGGTTGCCTCGTAGGCGTAGGTCCGTCCGGGCTCGTCCGGGTCGCGCAGCAGCGCCACCAGCTCCGGATCCTCGCTCTCGTCCACGCGCCGTGCGGGCGCGATGTCGGCAGAAGCGGCGATGTAGACGCCGTGCTCGACGGCGAGATCGCGGAACGTCTCGTAGAAGCCGCGATAGAGCGTGTCGGTGAGCGCCAGCACGAGCGTTCGGATGGCCGGTTGGCCCGGAAAGCGGCTCGTATAGTACGCGTGCTGCGGGCCGTAGCTCACCAGCAGGTTCACGATGCCGCCCACGGCGGTGGTCTGCGCGCGCGACGCCGCGCCGCGGGTGCCGATGAAGGCGGCGAGCAGCCCCGCGCTCTCGGGGAAGACGACGAGGGCGTGCTCCGGTGCCGCCGGATCCGCCGGCTGGAGATGGCTCGCCACGTCGTCCACGCCCGCCTGCACGCGCGTGGCACGCGCCGGGTGCGCGGCGTCCATCATGGCCGCCATCTTGTCGCGGTAATCCTGGTAGGTGACGGCGTCGGCGAGCCGCTGCTTGTGGCCGACCGCGAAGATGCGCACGGGGGCGGCGCTGGCCGCCGTCGCCGTCAGGAACACGGCAAGGCACGTGAGACGAGCTGCACGGCACCGCATCGACGAACCCTACCGTCGCGCCCGTCGCCTCGGCAAGTCCTTTTCGGCGGGTGCGAGCGAGAAAGCGGGCTGGCTAGTGGAGCGGGTGGTAGGAGCCCTGCAGCACGCCGAGCACGGTAAGGCCTTCTTCCTCGTCGACGTAGTACAGGATGTAGTAGTCGTCGATCGCGAGGTAGTGGCACCCGCCGATGCCCTGTAGCGCCGCCGACCCCGGGGGGTAGGGATCGTCCGCCAGGCCGATGATGGCTTCGCCGATGGCGCGCATCGGCGTCTGCGGGACCAGCTCGAGCTCCCGGTAGGCGCTATAGGTCATGTTGAGCTTGCCCGACATCGGATGCAGGGACTCTATCGGCACGGGCGATGCGGGCCTTTAGCCGGGTGAGCGGGACGCTGCGGCAGCCGCTATGCGCGGTCCCGGAGGCAATGCTACCTTGCAAGGACACAGGTGTGTCACTACCCTGACTTCGGTGGATGCGGGGTGGGTGCGGGGCGACGTTCACGTAGGAGGACAAACTCCCATGCCTGCCAGCAGATCCGAAGTTTTGGTCGGCCGACGCTACCTGGAGCGTGGCTTCCTCGATGCGGCCATGAAGCTCTTCGTGCGCAACGTCTCCGAAGTGACCGCCGCTGACTGGAGCGCCCTCGTCGATCGCCTGATGGAGCGCAATCGCGTGACCGACGTGGTCACCGTCTGCGGTCTCGCGTCGATTCCGCTTCCGCGCGAGCGCATGCTCGAGCTCGGCGACCGGGCACTCAAGCGCCGGGACATCGATGCCGCATTGCGCTTCTACGAGCTCGGCAAGGCCGACCGCGATCGCTGGGGCATGATGCTCGACGTGCTCACGACCTATCCCGATCGGGAGCGGCAAGCGGTCGAAGTGGTGGCGCGGCATCTGGACGACGAGAGCGAGGCGCTGGAGCAACGGCGCGCTCACATCCGTGCGGTGAAGTAACCCTGCGGCAGCCGCGCGATCTCCTCCGGCCCATCGTGCGGGCCACGCCGCCCTACGTGCCGGGCGAGCAGCCGCAACCCGGGCGGCGGGTCATCAAGCTCAACACCAACGAGAACCCGTACCCCCCGTCGCCGCGGGTGCTCGACGCCATGCGGCGTGGGCTGGCAGACGAGCTGCGGCTCTATCCGGATCCCGAGGCCACGGCGCTCCGCCAGCGCGCGGCGCTCACGTACGGCGTGCCCGCCGACGCCATCCTGGTCGGCAACGGCTCCGACGAGCTGCTGTCGCTGCTCGTGCGCGCGGTGGTCGATCCCGGGCAGGCCGTCGCGTACCCCGTACCGACGTACAGCCTCTACCGGACGCTCGTGGCCCTGCAGGACGCGCGTGCCGTCGAGGTGCCGTACCCGGCGGACTGGAGCCTGCCGCCCGGGCTCGCCGAGGCGGCCGCCCCGCTCACGTTCGTCTGCAATCCGAACGCGCCGTCCGGGACGGTGGTGCCGATCGACGAGATCGCCGCGCTGGCGCGCCGGGTGCGCGGCGTGCTGGTGGTGGACGAGGCGTACGTCGACTTCGCCACCGACAACGCGCTCAGGCTGCTGCCCGAGCATCCGAACCTGGTGGTGCTCCGCACGCTGTCCAAGTCCTTCTCGCTGGCCGGGTTGCGGGTCGGGCTGGCGTTCGGGCACCCGGAGCTGTTGGACGGGCTCAGGACCGTGAAGGACTCGTACAACGTGAGTCGTCTCACGCAGCTCGGTGCCGAGGCCGCCCTCGCCGATCTCCCGGCGATGCAGGCCAACGTGCGGCGCATCGTCGCCACCCGCGCGGTGCTGGCCGCGGAGCTCGAGCAGCTCGGCTTCGAGGTGCCGCCGTCGGAGGCGAACTTCGTGCTGGCGCGCCGGCCCGGACGGCCGATGGGCGCTGTGGCGCGGGCGCTCGCCGAGCGTGGCATCCTCGTCCGGCACTTCGCGGTGCCCGGTCTCGACGACGCGCTTCGCATCACCGTCGGCACCGACGACGAGGTCGCCGCGCTGCTGGCCGCCTTGCGCGAGGTATGCCGCGACGCCTGAGGCCCCTCGTCTACGCCTGCGTCCCGGTCCTCGCGTTGCTCGCCCTGGGCGAGAGCGTGGCGCGGCTTGCCGGCGCGGGCGGCATGGTCCTGTATCCCACGCAGGGCAACTGCCAGCAGCGGAGCGCGCTGCTCGGCGAGGAGTTTCGCCCGCACTGCACCGCCGTGGTGGCGGGCGCGGCATTCCATACGAACGCGCTCGGCTTGCGCGACGCCGAGCTCGTGGACGACGGCCGGCTCCGGATCCTCGCCATCGGGGATTCGTGCACGTTCGGGTGGGGCGTCGCGCAGGACGACGCCTATCCGCAGCAGCTGCAGGCGCGTCTCGACGAGTCCACACCCGGCCGCTATCGCGTGATCAACGCCGGTGTGCCGGGCTACACGAGCCAGCACGGCGTGCGCTATCTCCGGGAGCGCGGGCTGGCGCTCCGGCCCGCGGTGGTCGTGGCCGGCTATGGCTTCAACGACATCGTGCCGGGCGGCGACGTGCGCGCATCGCTCGCCTGGCAGCGGCGGATCATGCCGCTGCTCCGCCTGGACGACGCACTGCTCGACCACTCGCGCCTCTGGCGCTGGGTGCGCCACGAGACGCTGCGCCCGCCGCCGCCCGACCTGCCGCTGCGCTCCACGCCGGCGCAGTACGGAGCCGACATCCGCGAGATCGTGCGGCTGGCGCGGGAGGCGGGCGCCCAGCCGGTCCTGCTCGACTTTCTCCACCCGGCGAGCCCGCAGCGCGCGCACGTGGCCGCGCTGCACGCGGCCGCGCGGGAACTCGACGTGCCGCTCGTCGTGTACGACGGGCCGCGTCTCGACGTGGTGCATCCGACGCGCGACGGCTACGCCTGGCTCGCGGGCGAGCTTGAACGCGTGCTGGCGGCGGTGGGCGCGTTGCAGCCGTAGGGGCGCTACGGTGCCGGGGTGTCCGGGGCCGGCGGCGTCTCGACCACGTCGGCGCGCTTCTTGTCGAGCCGCGTGTACATGTAGTCGCGGGTCTCGAAGACGGTCGAGCCGCCGGCTCGCATGGCGAAGTACTTGTCGCCGTGCTTCGCGACCAGCAGCGTGCCGATCTCCTTGCCGTCCTTGCCGGTCACGGTGATACGCAGCGCAGGCGCATCGAGCCCGAACGCGACCAGGTCGCCAGCCGGCTCGGCGGCGACGTCGGAGCCGCGGAGATCGCGCGTGTCGTCGACGAACCGCTGGAGCACCGCGCTTCTCGCCGTGCCGCCGCCCTCGATGGTCCAGGCGGCGCCCTCGCCACGGATGGCGACGAACCCCTGGCCATCGCTGCGCTCGAGCGCGATCCGGCCCACGTCCGCGGCGTCGAAGGCGAGCAGCGTCTTGTCGCGGAGCTGCCCGACCGTCTTGTCGAGCGAGCGCATCGTCCACTCGCCGACCGTCACCACCCCCGGCCGGTCGGCGCGCTTGGCGTACAAGCGCTTCTGGTCCTTCTCGGTGGTGTCCCCGCCGATCAGCAGCTCCTGGGCGGGGGTGTCGCCGCCCGTGTAGAGGGCGACGCGCAGCTGCGGGGCATCGAGCCCGTAGGTCGCCAGATCGGCGGGCGCGTCGTCCGCGAAGCCGAGCGCCCGGGTCGAGCGCAGCGAGGACAGGTAGGAGCGGACCTCGGTGAGGTCGGCGGGATGGCCGCCGGGATCGACCGTCCAGTCGTCGTCCTTCGTCTTGGTGAGCGCCACGACCTGATTGCCGCGCGTGATGGTCACCTTGGTGACGGCGTCGTCCTTGAAATCGACGAGCCGCTTGTCGCGGAGGTCGTCGACCTGCTTGTCGAGCCCGAAGCGGATCGACGAGGGCACGAGCAGGATCGTCGGCTCGTCCCCCCGCTGCGCGTAGGCCTTGCCGCCGACGGCCGTGGTGCGACCGAATTTCACCTCGGGGAGCGTGCGCTCGCCGGCGACCACCCGCACCAGCGGGTCGGGTTTCTCGAGCCCGAAGTCGGCCAGGTTCTTCGGCAGCTCGTCGATCGTCTTCTGCACCTCCGAGCCGACGATGGTGGACACCACGGTCGACACGGCGGTGTCGTCGGCGGGGGCGGCGATCGGCCGCACGAGCCGCCAGTGGCCGTCGGCCTTCTCGAGCTCGATCTCCCGGTCGGGGAAGGTGAGCGTCAGCCCGGTGACCGCGTCGGCCGAGACGTCGAGCAGCTTTTTCTTGGCCGATTCCCGCTCCGCCTTCGGCAGCTCGAAGAAGTAGAGGTACGCCCCGAGGGCGGCGGTGACCAGCGCCAGCAGCGCGATCCGCCAGGGCTTCACCGCGATCTCCGCCGCCACCACACGGCGACCCCGAACAGGATCAGGAGCTCGGGGATGATGAGCACCGACAGGTAGAAGACGCGCACCGAGTCGTTGGCGGTGAGCTCGGCGCGCGAGGCGCGCACGGTGCGCGTCCGGATGGAGACCGTCTCGTCCTGCCCGACGAGCCAGCCGATCGCGTTCAGCACCAGGTCGGCATTGACGGCCCGCTGCGCAAAAAACTGGTTCCAGGCGAACATGGTGGAGCCGATCACCACGAGCCGCGCCTCTGCCTTGCCGGCATCGTCGCCGCTCGCGACCCCCATCTCGGCCGGCTTGGCGGTGACGGCGAGCGCCAGGCTCACCGGGCCCCGCTTGTCGTCGGGGCCGAGCTCGGCCACGCCTTGCGTGAACACCGCCTCGACGTCGGTCTCCGCCCACGAGGACGGGCTCGTGCGCACGAGCTGCATGGCCTCCAGGCCCTTCTTGCCGGTCGTGGCGGGCTCGACGGTGCGGGCTTGCGGGAACACCGAGTAGCCGCGGAAGTTCTCCGTGATGGGATGCTTGCCGTAGTCCTGCGAGAGCGGCTGTACGCCCAACTTCGGTCCCTCGAACAGCCGCACCTCCTGGTCGATCACGATGTCGTTGCCGAGCTTGACGCCCCAGCGCTCGAGCAGCGCGGTGAGCCGCTCGTCCCCGGTGCGCGGCCCGACCAGCAGCAGCACGTGCCCGCCGCCCTTGAGATAGTCCTCCAGCACCGTGTAGGCCTGGTCGGTCGGCGGATCGCCGATGCCGGCGATCACGAGCGCCGAGGCGTCGTCGGGGATGCGGTCGACCGCCGGCCACACCAGCGGCTTCACGGCGTAGTTCTCCTGCTCGAGGGCCAGCTTGATGGCCGAGTACCCGCGGGGGTCGCGCTGGTCGTCGAACCCGCCCTGGCCGAAGCCCTGCGCGAGGTACACGGTCTTCTTCGTGCTGCGGGCCACACGGATGATGCCGTTGGTGATCGTCGACTCGGACGGCTGCGTGACGACGAACGATTCCTCGCCGTACTGCAGGTGCACGCTCGGCACCGTCGTGATCTTCATCTGGTCGGCGAGCGCGGGCTCCTTGTCGGGATCGAGCAACCGGGTCGTGACCTTGCCGCCGGCCGCGTAGCGGTAGCTGTCGAGCAGCGACTCGAGCTCGGGCGCCACGCCGCCCTCGACGAATGCCGTCATGGCGAGCGTGTCGGTGAGGCTGGCGACCAGCTTGCTCGACTGCGGCGCGAGCGTGTGCACGCCGGCCTCGGTGACGTCCCAGCGCTTGTGGTAGCGCGTGCCGAGGTAGTTGAGGCCCACCACCAGCGCGAGGAAGACGAGCGAGTAGACGGCGGCCATCATCCCGTAGCGCGTGGAGCGCTGGCCGAGGAGGCCGGTCAGATTCTCGAAGCCGAACGCCAGGTACGCGAGCAGTAGCCCGACGCCCGCCACGCCGTTTACCAGCACGATGGGGTCGAAGAAGTTGCGCGTGAGCAGCCCGGCGACGATGCCGAAGCCGAGCGCGATCAAGCCGCAGAGTCCGAAGAGCGACGCAGAGCGGCTCACGCGCTACCTCCAGCGAACCGACTCGACCGAACGATGCGCGAGGAAGAGCGACACCCCCACGACCGTGGCGAAGTAGACGAGATCCCTGGTGTCGATCACACCCGTGAGCATCTGCTGGAAGTGCTCCGTGATGGACAGATAGCGGATCACCGACTGAAGCCAGGGGACCGGCACGGTCTCGCCCATCCACCCGATGGTGTAGAGCACGAGCAGCGCGAACAGCGCGCCGATGTACGCCACGACGACGTTGTCGGTGAACGACGACACGAGCGTGCCGATGGCGAGGAAGCTGACGGCCATCAGCAGCAGGCCGGCATACCCGGCGAGCATCAGCTTCACCTCGGGGTTACCGTAGGCGAGCAGCAGCAGCCCGAAGAAGCCGGACAGCAGGACCATGAGCAGCACGAGGGCCAGGCCGCCCAGGAACTTCCCGATGACGATGTCCGAGATGCGGATGGGAGAGGTGAGCAGCAGCTCGTAGGTGCCCGCGCGCTTCTCCTCCGGGAACATCCGCATGGTGATGGCCGGCACGATGAAGATCAGCAGCACCGACATGTTCTGGAGGAGCGGACGGATGACCATGTCGTTCAAGTTGAAGCGCTCGAGCATCTCGGGATTGCGCAGCATCCCGTAGATCATCAGCATTTGGTTGAAGGCGGTGAGCAACGCGTAGAAGAAGTACCCGCCCAGCGCCAGAAAGGCGGCCATCAGCACGTAGGCCACAGGGGACGTGAAGTACGAGCGCAGCTCGCGGTTGGCGATCGTCACCGTCGTGCCCATGGGTCAGTGCGCCTCGGGCCGTGCCGGCTCGCCCGCGATGGCGCGCTTGTAGGCGTCGTCCAAGCGCTGACCACGCGTGAGGTTGGCGAGCAGGTCTTCGACAACGACGCGGCCGTCGCTGATGATGACGACCTTCTCGCACACCTCGAGTACCTGGCCCAGGATGTGCGTGGACAGCACGATCGTGCGGTTGGGCGCGAGGCCCTTGATGAAGTGCAGCATCTCGTCGATCTGGCCCGGATCGAGGCCGTTGGTGGGCTCGTCGAGGATGAGCACTTCCGGCTCGTGGATCAGCGCCTGCGCGAGGCCGACACGCTGGCGGTAGCCCTTGGAGAGATGCCCGAGCAGGCGGTCGGTGACCTTCTCGAGGGCGCAGGCGTGCACCACCCGCTCGATGGCGCCGGGGATGTGGCCCCGGCGCATGCCGCGCAGCTTCGCCGCGAACCGCAGGTAGGGCACGACGGTCATGTCGTCGTAGAGCGGCGGATTCTCCGGCAGGTAGCCCACCCGCCGGCGCACCTCGACCGACTGCGTGAAGACGTCGAAGCCGGCCACACGCACCGTGCCGGAGGTCGCGGGCAGGTAGCCCGTGATGATCCGCATGGTGGTGGTCTTGCCGGCGCCGTTGGGCCCGAGAAAGCCGAGGATCTGGCCGGGAACGGCGGTGAACGACACCCCCTCGATAGCGGTGCGCTCGCCGTAGCGTTTGCTCAACCGATCGACTTCGATCATGTAGTCGGGGCTTCGACGGAGGCGGCCGGAAAAAATTCGGGTCGGCTACTAGCCACGGACCGGCTGGAAGTCAAGGTTTCTGCATGACCACCGAGGGTTCGCCAGCGAGCCGGCTCTACCTCATCGACTTGAGCGGGTACGTGCATCGCGCGTTCCACGCGCTCCCGCAGCTCACCACCACCCGCGGGCAGCCGACCAACGCGATTCTCGGCGTGGCGCGCATGCTCATCAAGCTGCTCCGCGAAGAGCGGGCGACCCACCTGATCGCCGTGTACGACGCGCCGGGGCCCACGTTTCGCGACGAGCTGTACACCGGCTACAAGGAGCACCGTCCCGTCCTCGCCGACGAGCTCAGGTCGCAGCTCCCCTACGTCCGCCGCCTGGTGGAGGCGCTGCGCATCCCGACGCTCGAGGTCCCCGGCGTCGAGGCGGACGACGTGATCGGCACGCTGGCCGCGCAGGCCGAGGCGGCGGGTCTCGAGACCGTCATCGTCACCGCCGACAAGGACATGACCCAGCTCGTCTCGGAGCGCACGACCCTCTACGACGACATGCGGGGGCGCCGCATCGGCGTCGCCGACGTGCAGGAGCGCTTCGGGGTGCCGCCCGCATTGGTGCCGGACGTGCTCGGCCTCATGGGCGACAGCATCGATGCCATTCCGGGCGTTCCGGGCATCGGCGCCAAGACGGCCGCGGCCCTGGTGTCGGCGTTCGGCGGCATCGAGAGCATGCTCGAGCGGCTCGACGAGGTGCCGCAGTTGAAGCTTCGCGGCGCCGCGCGCGTGCGCGAGCTGCTGGCACGGCACGCCGGCGATGCCCGCCTGTCGCGCACGCTCGCCACCATCCGCCGCGACGTGCCGATCCAGCTCGACGTGGCCGCCACCGCATGGCCCGGGCCGGATCGCGAGCGGCTCGTGCCGCTGCTCCGCGAGCTCGAGTTCGGCTCGCTGCTTCGCGAGCTGGGCGGCGATGGTACCGAGGCGGCGGTGAGCATCGAGCGGCGCGAGCTGGCCTCGGTGAAGGACGCGGCGGCGCTCGTGGCCGAAGCGCGGCGCGCCGGCGTGGTCGCGGTGGTGCCGGTGTTCGACTCGCCGCGGCCGACGGCGGCGCGTCTGCTGGCGCTGGCCCTGGCGCTGGAGGGCGGCGCCGTGTCGGTGGTGGCCGACCCCGAGCGGCCCGAGCTGCTGCGCGCACTGGCGCCGGTGTTCGAGGATCTGGCGATCACCAAGCTCGGTGCCGATCTGAAGGCCTTGCGCGTGGCGCTCGCCCGGCGCGGGATCGCGGTCGCCGGCGGCTGCATGGACGTGAGCCTCGCGTCGTACTGTCTGAATCCGTCGCGCGCGGGGCACGATCTGGCCGCGTTGGCCGCGGAGCTGCTCGGGCAGCCGCGTGCGGCCACGCGTGAGCCCGTGGTGGCGGCCTGCGAGGACGCACACGCGGCGCACGCGCTCCGACCGCTGCTGCTGGAGCAGCTGCGCGCCACCGACATGGAAGGCCTCTTCCGCGACCTCGAGACGCCGCTCGCCGCGGTGCTGGCCGAGATGGAGCTTGCGGGCATCGCCCTCGACGTGCCGGCCCTGCGGCAGCAGTCCCAGGAGCTCGAGGCCACGCTCGCGCGGCTGCTCCGCGAGATCTACGAGCTCGCCGGCGGCGAGTTCAACGTCGGCTCGCCGCCGCAGCTGCGTGAGGTCCTGTTCGAACGCCTCAAGCTGTCGACCAAGGGCATCCGGCGGGGCAAGACCGGTCTCTCGACCGACGTCGACGTGCTCACCAAGCTCGCGGCCGAGCACGCGCTCCCCGCCAAGATCCTCGAATGGCGCGCGCTCTCCAAGCTCAAGACCACCTACGTCGACGCGCTCCCGGACCTGGTCGATCCGGTGACCGGACGTCTGCACACCTGCTTCAATCAGACCGTGGCGGCCACGGGCCGCCTCTCGAGCTCCGACCCCAACCTGCAGAACATCCCGGTGCGGACGGCCGAGGGACGCCGCATCCGCGCCGCCTTCGTGGCGGAAGCGGGCCGCCGGCTGCTCTCGGCCGACTACTCGCAAATCGAGCTCAGGCTGCTGGCGCACCTCTCGGGCGATCCGGTGCTCACCGCGGCCTTTCGCAACGGCGAGGACATCCATGCGCGCACGGCGGCGGACGTCTTCGGCAGCCTCCCCGCTGCCGAGGGCCGGCGGCTGGCCAAGGTCATCAACTATGGGATCGTGTACGGCATGGGCCCGGCCCGTGCCGCCCGCGAGCTGGGCGTCTCGCTCCCCGAGGCCACCGCCTACATCGAGGCGTACTTCCAGCGCTACGCCGGCGTCCGGGCCTTCATCGACGCCACCATTACGCAAGCTCGCCAGCGGGGTTATGTCAGCACCGTGCTCGGCCGGCGGCGATACCTTCCGGAGCTCGGCTCCCGCGATGCCGCCGTGCGACAGTTCGCCGAGCGGGCGGCCGTGAACACCCCCATCCAGGGGTCGGCGGCCGACCTCATCAAGCGTGCGATGCTCGACGTGCACGCGCGGCTCCGCGAGGAGCGGCTCGAGGCGCAAATGCTGCTGCAGGTGCACGACGAGCTGCTCGTGGAGGTCGCCGAGGCCGATGCGACGGCCGCTGCGGCGGCCGTCCGGGCCGCCATGGAAGGGGTCTGGCCGCTCGAGGTGCCGCTCCAAGTCGACGTGCACGTGGGCAACAGCTGGGCCGAGGTGCACGGGTGACGGAGGCCGACCTGAATACCCGAACGAATCTTCCGTCAGACGGGGTGGTTACCGGTGGCCTCGTCTGACTGGGACCTCGTGCAGCAGGCACGGCGAGGCGACCGGGAGGCTTTTCGGGCACTGGTCGAACGGTATCAGCACAAAGTGACGGCGCTGGCGACAGGAATGCTTCGCAACCGGGACGACGCGCTCGACGTGGTGCAGGACACCTTCACCAAGGCCTACCAGAGCTTGGATCGGTTCAAGGGCGAATCGAGCTTCTATACCTGGCTCTATCGCATCACGCTGAACCAGTGCATCGACTACCAGCGGCGCGCCGCCCGGATGCCGAGCGCCCCGCTCGAGGCCTCCGAGACCCCCGAGGAATCGCCCACCATCAACGCGGCCCGTGACGACGCCGGGCGGGACGATCCCCTGCAGCGGGTGCACGAGGTGGAGGTCGGACAGCGCATCCGCCAGGCCATTGACGAGTTGACCCCCGAACATCGCGCAGTCATACTCCTGCGCGAAGTCGAGGGTCTCTCCTACGAAGAGATCAGTCGCGCGCTAGAGTGTCCCAAGGGAACGGTGATGAGCCGATTGCACTACGCGCGACGCCAATTGCAGGCCCGTCTCCGTGGGTTGCTGTGAGCCGACCATGACCTGCGGCGACGTCGAAACCCTGCTGGACGCCTTCCTCGACAGCGAGCTGCCGCCGCCCATGCTGGTCGCCGTCGCCCGACACGCCGCGGGCTGCCAGGCGTGCGATCAAACCATTCGGTCGCTGACGGCGCTGCGCGAGGCGGTCGCCGACACCGTACGGCGCGACGCCGAGCGCGTCGACCTCTCCGGCCTGTGGCCGCGGATCGAGGTCGCGATCGAGGCCACGGACCGGCGGCGGCGATGGAAGGAACGGCTACGCGGCGCCCCCCTGTGGGCGGCCGGCGTGGCCGCGGCGGCCGGGCTGGCGCTCGCCGTCATGAACTTCCAGACGACGACACCGAGCGCGACGGTGCAGGTGCAGCGCCGGGGGCTCCCGCGCAACCATGCCTGGATCGACCGCATCGCCGGCCGCGACGTCATGCTTCGCCGGCTGCCGAAGGACGGCACCACCGTCATCTTCGTGAACTACGCCGAGAACGACTACTGATGTCGGGTCCTCGCATGGTCGCCGCCGCCGTGGCGCTCGGGTGTGCATTCGCGGCCGAGCCCGTGCTCGCGGACGACGTCATGCTGCAGGTGGTGACCGTGAAGGCCCGCGAGCGCGGGGAGACCGATCCCGAGCTGCGCCGGCTGCGGCCGCGGCTCCGCAATCTGGTGGGCTACCGGTCCTATCGCATGGTGAACGAACAGCGGCGCGGCTGCAGCTGGCATACGCCGCAGCAGTTCGTGCTGCCCGGGGGCCGCGTGCTGCTGCTCCGGCCGGAGCGGCTGGCCGACCAGCACGTCGTCATGCAGGTGCGCCTCTTGCAAGCCGACGAGGAGTTGATCGATACGGACGTGCAGCTGCGCAACCAGGGCGTCATGTTCCTGGCGATGGGTCGCAACGGGCGCGCCCACGACGGCGCGTTGTTGATCATGCTGAAGGCGGGGGTGCCGAAATGACGTGGATGACGGAGATCACGGAGCAACTCCGGGCCGTGGCGGGGGCGGTGTGGGATGAGATCAACACCAACGGGCTCATGCCGTTGCTCCATCCGGTGGCACCGTTCGACCGGCCGAGCTTTCTCGCGCCGGCCGTAGCCATCGGCGGGCTCCTCGGGCTGGTGGTGAGCTCCGGGCTGGCGCTGACGGCGCTCGGCGGGCTGCTGCTGAGCCTGCTCGCGATCTACGTGCTGCTGGTCGACGTGTTCGGCTTCTCGCTGGAGATGCGTCCGATCGGCGCTCGCTGAGCCGCCGCGGTCACTCGTCGCCGAGGCTGCTCCAGTCGATCTCCCAGAACCCCGGGAGCGGAGGGCGGAGCTCCATGTGCCCGCCGAAGCATTCGAAGCTCGGGCGGTGGAGCAAGCGCTCGCGCACGAGATGCAGGTACTCCTCGAGCGTCTGTCCGGGCGCCGGGGCCCCCACGTCGAGCCGCGCATCCTGCCCGCAGTGCGTGCAGTGCACGTCGACCTTCACTGCTTCATGGCGGCGGCCAGGATGCGGGAGGTGCTGGGCCGCATGATGCGCGGGTCGACCTCGCGGCCCTCGAGCAGCGTCTTGCGCACGTCCTTGCCCGAGATGAACACGGGCTTCTCGTCGGGATGCAGCTCCATCAGGTCGACACGGCCGACCGACTCGTAGTACGCGGCGAACCCGACCTTCAGCGGCTTGATCTGGAGGTCGCCCTGCAGCCGATCGAAGATCTGCTGGGCGTCGAAGTCGCCCCAGATCGCGGTGCCGTCGTGGAAGGGCGCGTCGGCGTGCTTGCGCCCGATGATGATGTCGGTGAAGCCGTAGTTCTGCCGGTAGATGGCGTGCATCACCGCCTCCTTCGGCCCGCCGTAGAACATCTTGATGTCGAGGCCGAGCAGCACCACGCGATCGGGCACCGACTCGCCGCGCGGCCCCCAGAGCGCGGCGTCGCTGTCGCCGTCGCCGAGCGCGCGGGTGGCGATCAGCGCTTCGTAGGTCTGCATGCGGATGGCGGCGTTGACGTCGTCGCCCTTGGTCTCGCCGATCAGCGGATTCAGCGCCGCGCCGGCGTTGTATCCCTGGCGGATGAGCGTCTCGAGCCCGTAGACCAGGGCGTACTCGTGGGCGCGGTGGAGCGGGTTGCGGGTCTGGAACGCGACCACGCGGTTCCAGCCGCGCTCGGCGAGCAAGCGCCGCACCTCGCGCGGCGAGAGCACGTACTTTCCGAACGCCGGATGCTTCGGCTGCGGGAGGACCCGGATCGTCCCGCCGACGAGGTGCGTCTTGTCGGCGTCCGCCTTGAGCACCATGTCCGCGCCCGGATGGTCGGTGCGCTTGGTGCCGTAGACGCGCTCGATGTACCGCAACTTGTCCCAGGGAAACACGTCGGAGAGCGTGAGCGCGGCGACTACCGCCCCGGCCGAGTTCACGAGCGCGACCTCCTGGCCGACCCGCAGGGTCTTCGCCTGCTCGGCCGTGACCGGCAGGGAGAGCGGAATCGTCCAGGCGTATCGTTTGCCGTCGTGGACCACGTGCTCCTCGTCGAGCACGCGATCGTAGGTCGCGCGGTCCATCGGGCCGGTGAGCGGCGAGAGGGCGCCGTCGCCGAAGCGGTAGACCGTCGACAGGTCGGCGTCGGAGACCGGAATCTTCGTCAGCCCCGCCGCGCGGGCGCGCAGCGAATCGGCCTCCGCACCCGTGACGGTGCAGTCGACCGGGGTCGTGAGTCCACCATGGGGCGGGATCAGGTCAGCCATAAGAGGTCAGTCAATAGGGCAAAGAACGCGCTGGCTCAAATCGGCGCGGACGGGCCGCGCGCCGCCGCTCAGTGGGCGTCCGCCGGCTCGGTGGGACGCACGCGCAGCCGCCGCCGCGTGCGCGCCAGATTGCGCAGCACGAAGGCCCCGAGCCGCCGGCGCTGCAGGAACTGGATCGTCGTCGTCCACGAGGCGCGCGCGCCCGCCTCGGCCGGGCTGATGGCGGACGGCAGCCCGTGCACCCAGCCGGTGTTGAGCCCGCGAGCCGTCACCGTGGCGACGAGATGCGCCAGCAGCGCGTCCATGTCGTCGAGGAGCCGGCCATTGGCGGCGGCCACGGCCGGCACCACCAGCACCGGGACCACGCCCATCGCCGCCAGCGCCTCGATGCCGGCGCGGGTGGCGTCGGGCGGCTCGATGCCGCAGACCAGCTCGCACCACACCGCACCGTTGGGGAAGACCTGCGCGGCGCGGGCCAGGACCTCGAGATAGCGCTCGCGGCCGATGTAGCGGGCGCGCCCGACGCACTGCCGCATCAGCACGTCGGGATCGAACAGCTCGAGATTGTAGCTGACGGCGTCGACCCCGAGTGCGTACGTGCGGTCCACCCAGTCCGCCGTCGCGGGCGGGTGCACCTGCACCGCGATCAGCGTGTCGACGTGGCGTCGCACCGCCTCGACGTAGGGGGCCACGAACGAGATGCCGCCATCCTCCGCGTCGAACGCGCAGGAGTTGAAGTAGACCGCATCGACCCGCCGTTCGGCCAGCGCCGCGTGCACGACCTCGACGACGTCCAAGACGTCGAGGTGGCCCGCGCGCCCGCCGGTGGAGCGCGCGCCCTCGAGGCAGAACGGACAGGGCGTGCCGCGCGTGGCGAAGCCGCACGCACCGCCCGGGGCGATGACGAGATGGCGCCCGCGCACGGTGGCGACCTCGTGCATCGGCGTCCCGTGGCTGGTCGTCCGGTCGTAAAAGCGCGGCGGGCGCCCGCAGACCACCGGCACGCCGGGCGCTGCGCTCTCGGGACCCTCGAGGAAGCTCTGCGCCCCGCGCGCCGTCAGCACCCACGGTGTGGCGTCGGTGATGCGTGCCGCCACCATCAGCCGGTGCGGCAGCTCGAGCTCCACGGTGTCGGCGGCCGCGCCGCGCTCGGCGCACACCCGGGGATCGAGCCGGA
>DATMAZ010000047.1:0-9030 GCA_035559675.1 Candidatus Limnocylindria bacterium | reverse complement strand
CGCGCTCGCCGGCGCGCTCGCCGCGGCCGACCTGACGGCGGCCGCGATCGCGCTGCTGCTCGCCGCCCTCGAGCGCGCCGTCGTTCGCGTGCGCCGGCGGCTCCGCACGGTGGTGCTGCAGCCGGGGGGCCTGGTGGTGGCCGGCTCCCACGGACGCTTCTTCGCCCCGTGGGACGACCTCACGGTCGAGCCCGCGCCGCAGGGCCTCACGGTGCGAAGCCCCCGCGGATCCGGCATCGTCCCGTCCGACATCGACGACTTCTGGTCCGCCGCGGCCGTGATCGAGCTGCACGCGCAGCTCGGCTTCCGCCAGCCCGACACGGTCCGCTTCCGCGTCCACGTCGAGGGCACGGAGATCGCCGTCGTCGGCGAAGTCGAAGCCGCCTGACGCACAGCGCGCGATCGATCGGCAGCCCGCCGGGCCGACGCGGAGGCGCTACGCCGCCGGCACCGCGCCGAGGAGCCACAGCAGCACCGCCTTCTGCGCGTGCAGCCGGTTCTCGGCCTGATCGAACACGATCGACTGCGGCCCGTCGATCACCTCCGCGGTGATCTCCTCGCCTCGGTGCGCGGGCAGGCAGTGCATGACGAGCGCCGTGGGCTTGGCCCGCCGGACGACGGCGTCGTTTATCTGATAGCCGCGAAACGCGCGCCGGCGGGCGACCGACTCGGCCTCCTGGCCCATGCTCGTCCAGACGTCGGTGTAGAGCACGTCGGCGTCGGCGGCGGTGGCGGCCACGTCGTGCGATATCGTGACGCGGCTGCCGCCCACGGCGACCACCTCCGGGTCGGGTTCGTAGCCCTGCGGGCACGCCACGGCGAGCTCGAAGCCGAAGCGCGCCGCGGCGTCGATCCACGAATGCACCATGTTGTTGCCGTCGCCGATGAAGGCCACCTTGAGGTTGTCGAGGCGGCCGAAGCGCTCGAGCAGCGTGAAGCAATCCGCCAGCACCTGACACGGGTGGTGCATGTCGGAGAGGCCGTTCACCACCGGCACGCGCGCCGCCGACGCCAGCTCCTCCACGTGGCGGTGGAGGAAGACGCGCGCCATGATGACGTCGCACCAGCGCTCGAGGTTGCGGGCGATGTCGCTGGCCGGCTCGCGCTCGCCGAGGCGGATGTCGCCGGGTGCGAGATGGATCGCCGCGCCCCCGAGCTGCACCATGCCGACCTCGAAGGTGACGCGGGTGCGGAGACTCGGCTTCTCGAAGATCATGGCGAGCGTGCGGCCCGGCAGCAGCGCGTGCGACGTGCCGGCGCGGAGCTCGCGCTTGAGCCGGCCCGCGAGGGCGAGCACCGTCTCCAGCTCGGCCGTCTCCAGATCGAGCAGCCGAAGGAAGTCCCGTTTCGCCGTCATGCGCCGAGCGCCTCGTCGAGGATCGCGAGCCCCTCGTCGATCTCCTCGCGACCGACGATGAGGGGCGGGAGGAAGCGTAGCACACGCTCGGCGGTGCAGTTCACCAGCAGCCCGCGCTCGAGGCACGCGGCCACCACGGGCTGCCCGGGGCGGTCGAGCTCGGCGCCAAGCATGAGCCCGAGGCCGCGCACCGTGCGGATCGTGCGATGGCGCGCGGCGAGCCGCTCGAGCCCGGCGCGGAAGTGCTGGCCCATCGCCCGCACGTGCTCCAGCAGCGCGGGGTCGGCGAGCGCTTCCAGCGAGGCGGCCGCCGCCGCGCAGGCCACCGGATTGCCGCCGAAGGTCGAGCCGTGGCTGCCCGGCGCGAACGCCTGCGCGATGCGCTCGGTCGCCAGCATGGCGCCGATCGGGAGCCCGCCCCCGAGCGCCTTGGCGAGCGTCATGATGTCGGGGCTGATGCCCGCGTGCTCGTGCGCGAACAGCCGGCCGGTACGCCCGAGCCCGCACTGCACCTCGTCCAGGATGAGCAGCAGCCCCTTGCGGTCGGCGAGCTCGCGCACCGCCGGCAGATACGACGGCGCGGGCACCAGCACGCCGCCTTCACCCTGCACCGGCTCCAGCAGGATGGCGACGGTCTCGTCGCGCACCGCCGCCTCGAGGGCGCGGACGTCGCCGTACGGTGCGAGCCGGATGCCCGGGAGCAGCGGCTGGAAGCCCTGGTGGTACTTCTCCTGGCCGGTGGCGGTGAGCGTGGCGAAGGTGCGTCCGTGAAAGGAGCCCTGCGTGGCGAGGATCTCGTAGCGGCCGCCGTGGTCGGCGCCCCAGCGCCGGGCGAGCTTCAGCGCCGCTTCGTTCGCTTCCGCGCCGCTGTTGCAGAGAAACGCGCGCTCGGCGAAGGAGTGGCGGCAGAGCAGCGTCGCCAGCCGTGCGGTGGGCTCGGTGTGGTAGAGGTTGGAGACATGCATGAGCGTGCCGGCCTGCCGGCGGACCGCCTCCACCACGGCGGGATGGCAGTGGCCGAGGTTGTTCACGGCGAGCCCGGCGAAGAAGTCGAGGTAGCGCTTGCCGTCGGTGTCCCAGAGCTCGCAGCCCCGCCCGCGCGCGAACACCACCGGCTGGCGCGCGTAGACGCCGAACTCGTGCGTCCGGCTGGCCGCGATCACCGCCTCGCCGGTCATGGGTCGTGCACCACCTCGGTGCCGACGCCGCGGCTGGTGAGCAGCTCGAGCAGCAGCGCGTGGCGCACCCGGCCGTCGATCACGTGGGCCTGGTGGACGCCGCCGGCCAGCGCCTGGATGCAGCATTCGATCTTCGGGATCATGCCGGCCGCGATGGTGCCGTCGCGGATGAGCGCCTGGGCCTCGCGCACGGTGAGCGTGGCGATCAGCTGGCCGTCGCGTCCCTTCACGCCCTCGACGTCGGTGAGCAGGATCAGCTTCTCGGCGCCGAGCGCCTCGGCCACCTTGCCGGCCACCACGTCGGCGTTGATGTTGTAGGTCTGCCCCTGCTCGTCGGCCGCGGTCGGCGCGATCACCGGGATGAAACCGTCGAGCGAGCGGATGACGCCCGGGTTCACCCGCCGCACCTCGCCCACGAGCCCGAGGTCGTCGGGGCCGCTGCGCCGCGCCGCGATCACCAGCTCGCCGTCCTTCCCGGAGAGCCCGACGGCCCGCCGCCCGTGGCGGTTGATGAGGGCGACGATCTCCTTGTTGATCTGGCCGACGAGCACCTGCTCGACGACCGCCATGGTGGCCTCGTCGGTCACGCGGAGCCCGCGCACGAAGCGGGGGGCGATGCCGCGGGCGGCGAGCGCCGCGTCGATCTGCGGGCCGCCGCCGTGGACGATCACGGGGTGCATCCCCACATACTTGAGCAAGGCCACGTCCTCGGCGAACGAGTGCTTCAGCGTCTCGTTCTCCATGGCGTGCCCGCCGTACTTGATGACGAGCACCTTCCCGGCGAACTGCCGGATGTACGGCAGCGCCTCGAGCAGCACGTCGGCCGTGTCGACCGGGTTCACTCCGGCCTTATGCCTGCTGAACGCCGTGCCTACAAGGCGGCGGTGCGGCGAATCGGGCTTTTTCCTTGACATCGCCCAGGCATTTGCGGTTCCTTGGAGCGCCACGAGGCCGTGATGAAGATCGCCCCCCGCTCGTCCGCCGTACTCGTTTGCGCGTCGCTGCTCGGTCTGGCGGGCGCCGCGAGCGCCTTCCACCGCGAGACGCCGCCCGTCACCGCGCTCACCACGAGCGGCGATACCGACCTGCCACGTATTCCCTCCCAGGGCCGCCGCCTGCTCGCGCTCGAGACCGGGTCGTCGATCATGGCGGTACTGCCGTTCAAGACCGAGGCCGCGCCGACGCCCGTCGCCGACAGCGGCCGCGACCCGGCGGTCGCGTTCAACGGGCGCACCGTTGCCTTCGAGACGAACGACGATCCGCTGGCAAGCGGGCGACCGGGCTGGCAGATCGTGCTGTCCCGGGAAGGCGAGCTGCTCGAGGCCGTCGCCGATCCGAGCGGCACCAGCGCCAAGCCCTCGCTCGACAAGCGGGGCACCACGCTCGTTTTCGAGAGCGCGGGCGACCTCACCAACCTCGGCACCCCCGGCATCAACCGGGTCTACGTGCGCTTCAAGGATGGCTCGCTGGCGACGGTGAGCAGCGGGCTTGGCACCAGCGGCAATGCCATGCTCGCCTCCACGGGCGATCTGGTCGTCTTCGAGTCGACGAGCGATCCCGAAACCGGCGCCGACACGGGAATCTCCCAGATCTGGGCGGGACGCATCACCAACCTGCCGGCAGCGCCGATCACCGACGGGCTCGGACCCAGCACGGGCCCCATCGTGAGCGACGACGGGCGGCTGGTGGTGTTCGTGAGCCAGGCCGCGCTGGCGTCGTCCGACGGCGCCGACACCGGCGTACCCCAGGTGTTCCTGTACGACACGAAGAGCCGCACCTACGCGCAGGTCACCAACGAGCCCGGCGGCTGCACACGGCCGGGCGTCGCCAAGGTCCGGAAGGACTGGCGCGTCACCTTCGTGTGCGACGGGCAGGCCTACTACCACATGCTGCGGCAGAACGTGCGGTATCACGTGTCCACCCCCGACGGCTCGACGCAGGCGATCATCCCCGAGATGGGGGTGCACTTCCTGCTCGTGAGCACGACGGCCGACCTGGTGTCCGGGAGCGGCACGACCGCGGGCCACCAGATCTACCTGCTGAATCTGTTCGCGCAGTCGATTCCGACGGTGCCCGGCTCGGTGACCTGGTTCCCCACCCAGGGAATCCCCGGTCTCTAGGCTTCGCAGGCCTCATGCGCAGCGCCCGGGCCGGCCTTGCACGCACGCAGGATCGCTGCCCAAAGGTCGGATCCTGCACGGAAATCTTGGCGTCGCGCGCATTTCGCACTTGCTCCGGCGCGGCCGTTTCGCATAACGTCCGCCCGACGATGTCGGGTGGACGGCGACTGGCGCCGGTGTGGGGGCTCGTGCTCGGCGTGCTGCTGGCCAGCCTCGCTCCGGCGCGGGCGGAGAACGTCGGCATCACGGGCCGCAAGCTCGTGGTCATCGACAAGCTCGAGTTCTCGAACAAGGCCGCGGTGCGTTTTTTTTCTCTCGATTCCCGGATCGACAAGGGCGACGGGCTTTTGGCCGCCAACATCGGCGCGACGTTCGACATCACCATCGAGGCGCTGAACCATCCGCCGATCGCCGGCGCGTTCAGCATCCCGACCGGGTTCTCGGAAACGGCCGGCTGGCGGGTGAACCGTCCGACGCTCGCCAAGTTCGTGAACCCCGGCGCCCCGGGCGGGCCCACGCAGGTGCGCGTGGCGTCGGTCGGCACCAACCACTTCGTCAAGATCTCCGCCAAGGGGCTCGGCGACCTGCCGCTGCCGATCGAGTCGCTCCGCTTCATCAACTCGTTCGCCGTGCAGGTGCGGTTCACGGTGATGAACGGCACCGAGACGATCATGCACTGCACGCTCTTCGACGACGAGGACTGCGTCTTCTCGCTGATCGCCGGCGGGACCGGACACAAGCTCCAGTGCACCAACGGCGACGCCATTCCGGACTGCGCCTTCCCGACGCCGTTCTGAACCACGCGCCTCCTAGAGGATGAAGCGCGAGAGGTCCTGATCCTGTAGCACGGGATCGAGCCGCGCTCGCACCGTGGCGGCGTCGATGGCGATGGTGCGCCCCGAGAGCTCCGAGGCGTCGAAGGCGATTTCTTCCAGCAGCCGCTCCATGATGGTGTGGAGCCGGCGCGCGCCGATGTTCTCGGTCCGGGCGTTCACCTCGGCCGCGATGCGGGCGATCTCGGTGACGGCCTCCGGGGCGAACTCGAGCGTCACCTGCTCGGTGGCGAGCAGCGCGCTGTACTGCCGCACGAGCGCGTTCTCGGGCTCGGTGAGGATGCGAACGAAGTCGTCCTGCGTGAGCGACTCGAGCTCGACGCGGATCGGGAAGCGCCCCTGGAACTCCGGGATGAGATCCGAGGGCTTCGCCGTATGGAAGGCGCCCGAGGCGATGAACAGCACGTGGTCGGTGCGCACGGGGCCGTGCTTGGTGGAGACCGTCGAGCCCTCCACGATGGGCAGGAGATCGCGCTGCACACCCTCGCGGGACACGTCGGGCCCGTGGGTCCCGGCGCGACCCGCGATCTTGTCGATCTCGTCGAGGAACACGATGCCCGACTGCTCGACGCGACGGATGGCCTCCTTGGTGGTGGCCTCCAGGTCGATCAGCCGCATGGCCTCCTCGGCGGCGAGCAGCTCGAGCGCTTCGGGCACCGAGCAGCGGGTCTTCTTGGAGCGCTTCGGAATGAGATTCTGGAACATCTCGCGGAGGCTCGCCTCGATCTCCTCGAGCCCCTGCGGCGTCAGCACCTCGATGCCGGCGGGTCCCGGCTTGCTCACCTCCACCTCGACCATGCGGTCGTCGAGCTTGCCGTCGCGCAGCATCTGCCGGAGCTTCTCGCGCGTCTCCCGGGAGCCATGCTCCTGCCCGGGCGCGAAGCCGGAAGGCGGGGGCGGCAGCAGGAGATCGAGGAGCCGGTCTTCCGCCCGCTCGCGGGCCCGCACCTGCACCTTGGCGCGCTCCTCCTGCCGCACCATGCCGATGGCGAGCTCGGTGAGGTCGCGAATGATCGATTCGACGTCGCGGCCGACGTAGCCCACCTCGGTGAACTTCGAGGCCTCCACCTTGATGAAGGGCGCGCCGGCGAGCTTGGCGAGGCGGCGCGAGATCTCCGTCTTCCCGACGCCGGTGGGCCCGATCATGATGATGTTCTTCGGGGCGATCTCGTCGCGCAGCGGCTCCGGAACACGCAGCCGCCGCCAGCGGTTGCGCAGCGCGACCGCCACCGCGCGTTTGGCCGCCCGCTGGCCCACGATGTAGCGGTCGAGCTCGGAGACGATCTCGCGGGGGGTGAAATCGGCCACGAGGGTCAGCTGCCCGCTGCGTCCAGCTCCTCGATGACGAGCTGGTCGTTGGTGTAGATGCAGATGTCGGCCGCCGTGCGCAGCGCCTCTTCGACGATGGCGCGCGCATCGAGCGTCGAGTGCCTGAGCAGTGCGCGGGCGGCGGCCAGCGCGAAGCTGCCGCCCGATCCGATGGCCGCCACGCCGGCCTCGGGCTCGATCACGTCGCCGGTGCCGGAGACGATGAGGGTGGCGTCGCGGTCCGCGACGATCAGCAGCGCTTCGAGGCGGCGGAGCAGGCGGTCGGTCCGCCAGTCCTTCGCGAGCTCGACCGCGGCGCGCCGGAGCTGCCCGCCGACCTGGTCGAGCTTCGCCTCGAATCGCTCGAACAGCGTGAGCGCGTCGGCGCCGGCGCCGGCGAAGCCGGCGAGCACGCGGTCGTGGTACAGGCGGCGGATCTTGCGCGCGTTGTGCTTCAGCACGGTCTGGCCGACCGTCACCTGCCCGTCACCGCCCAGCACGACGCGCCCGCCGTGCCGGACCGCCAGCACCGTGGTGGAGTGGATCTCAGGCGCGCGGATGGGCACGGTCGTAGGCCTCCATCAGGTGGCGCAGGTCGACGTGGGTGTAACGCTGGGTCGTGCTGAGGCTCGCATGCCCGAGCAGCTCCTGGATGGCGCGCAGGTCCGCCCCGGCGCCGAGCATGTGGGTGGCGAAGGTGTGGCGCAACGTGTGCGGAGTGGTGCGGGTTCGGATGCCGGCGCGCAGCACGTGCTGACGGAGGTTGCGCGCCACGCTGCGGGCCGTCAAGCGCCCGCCGCGCGCGTTGCGGAAGACCGGTCCGGAGCGCGGGCCGCCGCAGCTCTGCCGATAGGCCTCGAGTGCGGCCAGGGCCGGCCGGCCGAGCGGCGCCAGCCGCTCCTTGCGGCCCTTGCCGACCACGCGCGCCACGCCGGCCTCGGTGTCGATGCACTCCCAGTCGAGGCCGGTGAGCTCGCTCACGCGGAGCCCGGCCGTATACAGCACTTCGAGCAACGCCCGCTCACGGAGCCCGCGCTGCGCGGTGGGCTCCGGCGCCGCGAGCAGGCGGTCGACGTCGTCGAGCGAGAGGTGGCTCGGCAGGCGGCGGCGGGCCCGCGGCGTGGCGAGGCCGATGGTGGGGTCGCGCCGCAGCTGGCGGCTGGCGACCAGGAAGCGGAAGAAGCTGCGCACCGCAGCGAGCTTGCGTCCGATCGAGCTGCGGTCGAGCTGCCCGTCGAGCAGCCGCAGCCACCGGCGGACGTCGGCCGCCGCCACCCGACCAGGCGCCATGTGACCGAGCGCGGCGAAAAAGGCGCGAACGTCCGTCCGGTACGCCCGCAGCGTGTGCGGCGACGCGTGTCGCTCGGTGCGGAGATACCCGGCGAAGGCGTCGAGGAGCGCCGCGAACGCCTGGGCCCCGCTTGTCGCCATCGGCAGACGAATGGTATCAACGCCCTTGCGGCGGGACAAGGTGAGTACGACACCGCGACACGCGGCGGCTGCGCGCCGCGCACTGCTCGCTCTCTTGCTGCTCACCGCTTGCCGGCCGGATCCGGCCTCGCCACGCGGCGCGGCCGAGCGGTTTCTCGACGCGCACTACGTCGCGATCGACCTCGCCGCAGCGCTGCCGCTCACCACGGGTCTCGCCCGCGCCAAGGTCGAGCGCGAGCGGGCCCTCGTCGGTGGCGAAGCGATCGACGAGACCACGCGCAAGCCGCGGGTCTGGTACCGCCTGCTGGAGGAGCGGCCGATCGACGACGACGGCGTGCAGCTCCTCTACCGCGGCACGCTGGAGCCCGAGGGTCTCGAGCGCTTCGAGCGCCGCTGGCTGGTGACGGTCCGTCGCGACGCGCCGGGATGGATCGTGTCGAACTTCGAAGAGCTGCCCGACTGATGCCGGCGAGGCGCCCGCTGCTGCTCGCGGGGCTGGTGCTGGCGGGCGCTGTCGGGCTGCTCGCGCTGATCGGCGCGCGCATTCCGCAGGCGGCCATCCTTCTGGAGCTCGAGCGCGCCGTCGGCCATCCCATCGAGGTGGATCAGGCGCGCGTGCGGCTCGTCCCGCAGCCGGCGCTCGAGCTGCTCGACGTGCGCGCGCCCGACGCCGGCGTGCTGGCCGGGTGTCTCGCGCGCTTCGAGGCGCGCCGCGTCCGCCTGCGGCTCGCCGTGGCGCCGCTGCTTCGGGGCCGGGCCGTGGTGAGCCGCATGGACCTCGACGGTCCGCTGCTGCGCCTGGT
>DATMAZ010000046.1:0-31720 GCA_035559675.1 Candidatus Limnocylindria bacterium | reverse complement strand
GACGGCGGCGAGCGCGTGCCGGCCACGCCGCGCAGCGTGCCCGCGCCGCCGCCGCCCGTACGCATGACGATGGACGCGCTGCACGCCGCCGGCGGCGTGCCGTTCGACTGGAAGCTCACGCCGCCGCCGGGCGACGCGCGGCGCGGGCGCGAGGTGTTCGCGGCCTACGGCTGCCCGTCGTGCCACGTCGTGCAGGGCGAGGACTTTCGCGGCCAGGGAACCAGCCCCGGCCCGGAGCTGACCGGCATGGGCGCGCACCATCCGCCGGGCTACTTCGTCGAGGCCATCCTCAATCCGAACGCGATCGTGGTCGAGGGCGAGGGCTATGCGGCTCCGAGCGGCCTCTCGACCATGCCGGCGTATCCGGACATGCCGCTCGTGGATCTGATCGACGTGGTCGCCTACCTCTCCTCGCTCACCGGGGGGCACAATCATGCGATGATGATGGCCGCGCAGCGCGGCATGCCGAGCAATCTGCGCGAGCGACCGGAGCCGCCGCCGCAGCCCGGAACGACCCACGTGGTGATGCGCTACGATCTGCTCGACGGGAAGCTCGCCGCCTTCGAGCGCTGGTTTCGCGACGAGGGCCGCGCGCAGTTCTTCGCGGTCGACGGCCTCGTGGCGATCGACACCTACGTCGTCGGCGGCCCCGGCGGCGCGCTGGTGTCGATCTTCACCTTCCGCGACCAGCAGGCCGCGGAGGCGTTTCTTTCCAGTCCGTCGGGGCAAGCGCTCGGCGAGAAGTGGGACTCCTACATCGGCCCGCACGGGCACGTGCTCTCCCGCCTGCCGCCGGTCTACCGCGTGGACTCGCTGTCGGGACGGCCCTGACCACCAGGCGCCGCGCGTTGACACCCGCGGCCTGCGCCGTCACGATGCCGCGCCCGGAGGTACCTGCCATGACGTCCCGCCGCGCGCTCCTGCTCCTCGCCACGTCGTTGCTCGCCGCTTGCGGCGGCGGCGACGAACGGCGCGCCGAGGCGCCGGCCGCGACGGCGCCGGGGGCCGCTCTCACCACGGCCGCGCCCGCTGCGGCGCCCAAGCCGGCTCCTGCCACACCGCCCGCGCCGGTGCGCGACGCGCTCGACGGTGGGCCCTTCCCCGCGTTGCTCGTCACCCAGGCGCACTTCCTCGAGACCGTCGGCCCCGACGGCAAGCCGCAGCCGGTGCCGGGCCCGGCCCGCCTCGTGATCGTGCGCGACAGCGGTACGGGCTGGCACAAGGTCGTGGTCGACGATCCCGACAGCAACGTCTTCCACAAGGCCATGCCCTGGGACGGCGGCATTCTCACGATCGGCGGCAACAAGGCGCTGCTGCGCACCTGGCGGTTCGCCAACGGCGCCTGGACGAGCGAGACCCACTGGAACCCCGTCTTCGGCGGCAAGCACAACCGGCTGCGCGACGTGGAGCAGGGCGACGTGGACGGCGACGGCAAGGTGGAGCTGGTGATCGCCACGCACGATCAGGGCGTGATCGCGATCGTGCACCCCGACGAGCAGTGGCGGGTGGAGGAAGTCGACAAGGCGCCGAACACCTTCGTCCACGAGATCGAGATCGGCGACGTCGACGGCGACGGGGCGCCCGAGTTCTTCGCCACCCCGAGCCATCCGAACAAGCTGGACCAGGAGCAGCCCGGCGAGGTCACGATGTTCCGCCGCGAGAACGGGCGGTGGGTCGAGAGCGTGGTCGACGCGCCCGGCGATACGCACGCCAAGGAGATCCTTGCCGCGGACGTCGACGGCGACGGCACGGCCGAGCTGTACGTCGTCTGGGAGGGCGCGGTAGCGCAGGGCGGGGCGCTCGTGCGACCGGTCACGATCAAGGCCTACCGCTGGAAGGACGGCAAGCCGGAGAGCAGCGTGGTCGCCACCGTGCCCGACCGGCAGATGCGTTCGATCGCCGCCGGCGACGTCAACGGCGACGGCAAGATCGATCTGGTCGCCGGCGCGCTCGCCACGGGCATCTACCTGTTCGAGCAGCAGGGCGACGGCACGTGGAAGTCGACGGTGATCGACAAAGCCTCCTCCGGCTACGAGCATCCCGTCTACCTGGCGGACCTCGACGGTGACGGCACGGCGGAGATCTACGTGGCGTCCGAGGACCAGGGCGAGCTCCGGCGCTACCGCTTCGAGAACGGGGCGTTCGTGAAGACCGTGCTGCTGCCGCTGTCGGCGAGCGACATCACCTGGAACGTGACGTCGGGGAAGCTCTGAGCCGGTTGACGCCTCGAAACGGCGCAGGTACGCAAGCAGCGTGAAGCGCCTCGAGCTGGGCGAGATCCGGATCTGCCGGCGCTGCGGGCGGGGCCGGGCCACGCTGATCACCGACGACGGGGAGACGCTCGCCATCCCGCTCGACCCCGCGCGGGCGCGCACGCTGCGCGCGCCCGAGACCGAGAGCGAGATGCCATGGCTGTCTGCGCTCGTGCTCGAGCGGCTCACGCAGGACGGCGGCACGCTCGAGGACGTCGTCCTCGACGTCGATCAGGGCCTGCTGCGTGCGCTCGTCTCCTGCCGGCGGGGCGAGGAGCAGGAGATCGTCGCCTGCACGCCGCAGGAGGGCGTCGATCTCGCGAACCGATCCGGCGCGGCGCTCTACGCCACCGACGAGGCGCTGGCGTTCGCCGCCGGCGCGCGAGCGCGCTCGGGCGAGACGCTGCACTAGGACGGCGTGCTCACCCGGCGTGCCGCTGCGGGACTGGGATCCGGCAGCGCGGCGTGCAGCGCGCCGGCCAGGATCTCGATCGTGTCGACGAGCCGTGGGCCCGGCCGGCTCATGTACGCCGAGCCGTCGAGCACCCACACGTCGTCCGTGCGCACGGCCGTGAGATCGCCCCAGCCGGGCCGGGCGACGAGGTGCGGCAGGTCGGCGAGCGTGCGCTCGATCGGATAGCCGCAGCACGCCAGCACGAGCACCTCGGGGTCGGCTGCGCGCACGGCGTCCCATGGAACGGCTGCTGCCTGCTCGCCCGCCCGGCCGAGTGGATCGATGCCGCCGGCCGCGGCGACCACGTCCGGCGTCCAGTGCCCTCCGCGAAACGGCGGATCGATCCATTCGAGCACGACGCAACGGCGGCGCGGCGCCCCGGCGGTCTGGCGGCGGACGGCGTCCACCCGGGCGGCCAGCGCGGCGACGCACGCCTCGCCCCGCTCCGGCACGGCGAGCGCGTCCGCGATTCGCCGGACGTCGGCGAAGACGTCGGCGAGGCGCACGGGCTCGAGGTTCACCACGCGCGGCGGGCCGGGCAGCGTGGCGGCGAACGCCGTCACGGTGTCGTAGCCGACCGCACAGACGTCGCAGAGCCGCTGCGTGACGATGACGTCGGGCGCGAGCGCGCGCACGAGGTCCTCCTCGAGCGTGTAGAGCGTCCCGCTCGACGCCAGCGTCTCGCGCACCCACCGATCGGTCTCGGCGCTCGGCAGCGCGTTGCCGTGGATGGCGCAGCGGGTGACGCGGGGCAGGCTTGCCACCTCGGCCGGGAAGTCGCATTCGTGGCTGACCCCGACGAGCCGATCCGCGCAGCCGAGCGCCGCCGCGATCTCGGTGGCGGCGGGCAGCAGCGACACCACGCGCATGCCGTCTTGTAGCAGAGCGCGCGCAGCACGTAGAACACGCGAGCACGAGCCCATGGCACGACGCACCACGCGACTGCTGGTCACTCCGGACGCGGCGAGCCGTGTGGCCGCCGCGCGCGGCTGGCTCGCCGCGCTGCCGCCGGACGCCGAGGCGCTGGTGATCGGCGCCACCTGGGAGGCGGCGGACGATCTCGTGCGCGACGTGGTGGCGGACGGCGGTGCGCGCTTCGGTCTCGTCCGCTTCACGCTCGATCGGCTCGCGGCGCGGCTCGCGGCCCGCACGCTCGCGGAAGCGGGGCGCACGCCCACCACCCCGCTCTCGCTGGTGGCGGTGGTGGCGCGCGCGGTCCATCTGCTGCTGGCCGAGGGCCGGCTCGAGTACTTCGAGCCGGTGGCGCGGGGCCCGGGCTTCGCGGCGGCCATCGCCCGCACGCTCGGCGAGCTGCGCATGAACCGGCTCGGCCCCGATGCGCTCAGCGGCGTGGCGCGCGGCGGCGCGGACCTGGCGCGCATTGCGGAAGCCGTCGAGCGGGAGCTCGAGGCCCGCGGGCTCGCCGACCGCGCAGCCGTCTACGATGCCGCCGTGTCGGCGCTGGATGCGGAGCGGGCGCCGTACACGGGCCTGCCGGTCGTGCTGCTGGACGTTCCCGTTGAGAGCCTGCGCGAGCAAGAGCTGCTGGCTCGCCTGGCGGCCCGTGCGCCCACGGTGCTCGCCACGGTCCCGCACGGCGACGAGCGCAGCGCCGAGCGGCTTGCGCACGCGCTTCGGGTCGCGCCGACTCGCCGCGCGTCCGCCGCCGGCGGCAGCCTCGCGGTGCTGGCTCGGCATCTCTTCGAGGACACGCTGCCGCCGCGCGCACCCCGGGATGCCGGCGTCGTGCTGGCGGCCTGGCCGGACGAAGCGCGCGAGTGCGTGGAGATCGCGCGCGCCATCCACGCGGCCGCCCGCGACGAGGGCGTGCCGTTCGACCGCATGGCGGTCGCGCTGCGCGCGCCGGCCGAGTACATGGCGCATCTCGAGGAGGCATTCGCGCGCGCCGACGTGCCGTTCTTTGCCGCCAGCGGCGCGCGCCGGCCGCATCCCGCGGGGCGCGCGTTGCTGGCCTTGCTCGACTGCGCCGCCGAGGGTCTCTCGGCCCGCCGCTTCGCCGAATACCTCTCGCTCGGCCAGGTGCCCGAGCCGGGCGCGGCCGCCGCGGCCACGTTCGTCCCGCCGCCGAGCGATCTGCTCCCCGAGCCCGCCCAGGGCGAGCCGTTTCTGCCGCCGCCGGAGCCGGTGGTGTATGCCGATCCCACGAGCCGCGCCGTCGTGGCGGGCACGCTGCACGCGCCGTGGCGCTGGGAGCAGCTCCTGGTCGATGCCTCGGTGATCGGCAAGGCGGAGCGCTGGCGCGCCCGCCTCGACGGGCTCGCCCGCGAGACGGAGGCGCGGCTGCGCGAGGTGGCCGAGGAGGAGGGCGGGCGGCGCGCCCAGCTCGAGCGCATGCTCGTCGACCTGGGGCATCTCCGCGAGTTCGCGCTGCCGCTCATCGACCGCCTGGACGCGCTCCCCAAGCGGGCGAGCTGGAAGCAGTGGCTTGCCGTGCTGCGCGAGCTGGCCATCCATGCGCTCCGGGAGCCGGTCGAGGTGCTGAAGCTGCTGGGCGAGCTCGACCCGATGGGCCCCATAGGCGGCGTCGACCTCGACGAGGTGCGGCTCGTGCTGGCGCCTCGGCTGCGCGATCTGACGGTTCGCCCGCCGCGCCGCCGCTACGGCGCGGTCTTCGTCGCCCCGCCGCAGGCGCTGCGCGGGCTGTCGTTCGACCTGGTCTTCGTGCCGGGGCTGGCCGAGAACGTGTTCCCCGCCAAGCTGATCGAGGATCCGATCCTGCTCGACGAGCAGCGCCGGCTGGTGTCGCCCGAGCTGGCGGTCGAGGCCGATCGCATCCGCGCCGAGCGGCTCTGTCTCCGCCTCGCCGTGGGTGCGGCGGAGCGGCGGCTCGTGCTGTCGTATCCGCGCGTCGACGTCGAGCGGGCGCGCCCGCGTGTGCCGTCGGTCTACACGCTGGAAGCCGTGCAAGCGGCCGAGGGGGTCATGCCGACCTTCGACGAGCTCTCGGAGCGCGCGCGGGTCGATCCGCAGGCACGGCTCGGATGGCCGGCGCCGGCGGTGCCCGAAGCGGCCATCGACGAGGCGGAGTACGACCTGGCGCTGATCGGCCCGCTGCTCGAGCTCGACCCCGACGAAACCGTCGGCACGGCGAGCTATTTGCTCGGCACCAACACGCACCTCGCGCGTGCGTTGCGCACGCGGGCCCGGCGCTGGCTGCGGCGGTGGACGCCGGCGGACGGTCTGGTCGATCCGCCGGCGTTCGTGCACGAGGCGCTCGGCCACCACCAGCTCGACAAGCGGTCGTTCTCGCCGACCGCGCTCCAGCACTTCGCCGCCTGCCCGTACCGCTTCTTCCTGCAGGCCATCCACCGGCTGGCGCCGCGCGAGGATGCGGTGGCGCTCGAGGTGATGGACCCGCTCACGCGCGGCGCGCTCTTCCACGACGTGCAGTTCGGCGTGCTCACGGCGCTCCGCGACGAGGGGCTCCTGCCGCTCGCACCCGAGCACCTGGCCGAGGCCGGCCGCATCCTCGACCGCGTGCTGGCGGAGGAGGAGGCGTGCGCGCGCGCCGAGCTGTGCCCGGCCATCCCGCGCGTCTGGGACGACGGCATCGCCGCGATCCGGGCCGATCTCCGCGAATGGCTCGAGCGCGCGGCGGCGGCGCGCGACGGCTGGGTTCCGTACCGCTTCGAGCTGTCGTTCGGGCTCGCCGACCGCGAGCGCAGCCACGAGGATCCCGCCAGCGTCGCCGAGCCGGTGGCGCTGGACATCGGGCTCGTGCTGCGCGGCTCGATCGACCTGGTCGAGCGGCGCGCCGACGGCCGGCTGCGGGTCACCGACCACAAGACGGGCAAGGTGGCGGCGGAGAAGGGCGCCATCACGCAGGGCGGCACCATCCTCCAGCCGATCCTCTACGCGCTCGCCTGCGAGCGGCTGCTGGGCGAGCCGGTCGAGGAGGGACGGCTCTACTACTGCACCAACGCCGGCGACTTCACCGAGCGGATCGTGCCGCTCGACACCGCAAGCCGGACCACCGCCCGAAAGGTCGTGGAGGTGATCGACGAAGCGCTGCGCACGGGCTTCCTTCCCGCGGCGCCGGCCGAGCACGCCTGTCGCTGGTGCGACTATCGCATGGTCTGCGGCCCCTACGAGGCCCAGCGCGTCAAGCGCAAGCCCGAGCAACGGCTGGCGTCGCTGGCAGAGCTCCGGAGCCTGCCGTGAGCCAGGCGCTGGCCGACGCCGCGGCGCGCGAGCGCATCCGGACCGACCTCGACACGACCTTCGTGGTGGAGGCCGCGGCTGGCACCGGCAAGACGACGGCGCTCGTCGACCGCGTGGTGGCGAGCGTGGCCGCCGGACGCAGCACGCTCGACCGCACGGTCGTCGTGACGTTCACCGACGCGGCCGCCGGCGAGCTGAAGCTCCGGCTGCGCGCGGCGATCGAGCGCGGCCGGCGCGATCCCCGGCGTCCCGCCGCCGAGCGGGAACGGCTCCGGGAGGCCATCCTCCAGCTCGAGGCCGCGCGCATCGGCACGATCCACTCCTTTTGCGCCGAGCTCCTGCGCGAGCGCCCGGTCGAGGCGGGCGTCGACCCCCAGTTCCAGGTGGCGGCCGACACCACCGCGGAGCTGCTCTTCGAGCGCGTCTTCGATCGCTGGTTCGAGCGCCAGCTGGCGAACCCCGGGCCCGGCGTGCGGCGCATCTTGCGCCGCAGCGTGCGCCCGGGGCGCTACGCCGAGAGCGGGCCGCGCTCCACGCTGCGGCAGGTGGCCCGCGAGCTGGTCGCGTGGCGCGACTTCACGCATCCGTGGGCGCGCCGGCCGTTCGCGCGCGAGGCCGAGATCGACGCGCTGATGGAAGAGCTGGCCGCGCTCGGCCCCGAGCCGCCGTCTGCCGACGAGCGGGATTTCCTCGGGCGCTCGCTGCACGCCATCGCCGCGTTCGTGGCCGAGGTGGCGCGTCACGAGCGGCAGGGCGGACGCGACTACGACGGGCTCGAAGCCCGCTTGATCGAGCTCGCTCGCGAGCGGCACTGGAAGTGGAAGGGCTGGGTGAAGCGCCACGAGCACGAGCGGCTCGCCCGCCGCGAGCGGCGCGACGCGGTGAAGGCGCGGCTCGACGCGTTCGCGGCGGCGAGCGGCGCCGATCTGGCGCCGCTGTTGCGCGACGACGTGTGGCCCGTCGTCGCCGAGTACGAGGATCTCAAGCGGCGCACCGGTTGCCTCGACTTCGTCGACCTGCTGCTGCGCGCCCGCAACCTCGTGCGCGACGACGTGCGCGTGCGCGCCGAGCTGCAGCGCCGCTTCACGCACCTCTACGTCGACGAGTTCCAGGACACCGATCCCCTGCAGGCCGAGCTGCTGCTGCTGCTCGCAGCGGACACGCCGACGTGCAGCGACCAGCTCGCCGTGCGCCCCGTGCCCGGCAAGCTGTTCATCGTGGGCGATCCGAAGCAGTCGATCTACCGCTTCCGGCGCGCCGACGTCGGCCTCTACGAGCAGGTGAAGCGACAGCTGCTCGCCACGGGCGCGGAGCTGCTTCACCTCACCGTGAGCTTCCGCTCCCAGCCGGCCATCCAGCAGCTGGTGAACGCGGCCTTCGCCCCGCGCATGACCGGCGCGCGGCCGACCCAGGCGGCGTACGTGCCGCTCGAGCCGTTTCGCCCGCCGCTCGAGGGGCAGCCCGCGATCGTGGCGCTCCCGGTGCCGCGGCCCTACGGCGACTTCGGTAAGCCGGTCGCCTTCAAGATCGACGAGTCGCTGCCCGACGCGGTGGCGGCCTTCGTGTCGTGGCTGGTGAACGAGAGCGGCTGGAAGGTCGCCGAGCGCGTGCCGGCCGCCGACGGCGGATGGCGCGAGGAGCCGGTGCCGATCCGCGCGCGGCACGTCTGCCTGCTCTTCCGCCGCCTCCAGTCCATGGGCGAGGACGTCACCCGTCCGTACGTGCGCGCGCTCGAAGCGCGGCATCTCCGTCACGTGCTCGTCGGCGGCAGCTCCTTTCATGCGCGCGAGGAGATCACGGCGCTGCGCACGGCGCTCGGGGCGGTCGAGCGCCTCGACGACGAGCTGGCGCTGTTCGCCACGCTGCGCGGGCCGCTGTTCGCTCTCGACGACGGGGTGCTGCTCGCCTACCGGCAGCGCTTCGGCACGCTGCATCCCTTCCGGGCGCTGCCCGACGCGCTGCCCGTCGAGCTGGCCGACGTGGGCGAGGCGCTGGCCGTGCTGCGCGAGCTGCATCGCGGCCGCAACCGGCGCCCGTTCGCCGAGACGTTGGCCCGGCTGCTGGCGGCGACGCGCGCGCCGGCGGGCTTCGCCATCTGGCCGACGGGCGAGCAGGCGCTCGCCAACGTCGGCCGCCTGGTGGACATGGCGCGTCGGGCCGACCGCCAGGGGCTCACCTCGTTTCGGGCCTTCGTCGAGTGGCTCGAGCGCGAGGCGGAGGCGGGCGACGCCGGCGAAGCGCCGCTGCTCGAGGACGGCGCCGACGGGGTGCGGGTCATGACCGTGCACAAGGCGAAGGGGCTCGAGTTTCCCGTCGTCGTGCTGGCCGATCTCACGGCGCGCGCCACGTCGGCGCAGCCGGCGCGCTGGGTCGATCCCGCGCGCGGCGTCTGCGCCATGCGCCTCGCCGGCTGTCTCCCGCCCGAGCTGCAGGACCATGCGGCCGAAGAGCAGGAGAAGGAGCAGGAAGAGGCCGATCGCGTGCTCTACGTGGCGGCCACGCGCGCCCGCGATCTGCTCGTGGTCCCCGCCATCGGCGACGGCCCGCTGCCCGATTCGTGGCTCGCGGCGCTCCATCCGACGATCTACCCGCCGCTCGACCGCGCCGCCGTGCCGCTCACCGACACGCCGCCGGGCTGCCCGCCGCTGCGCGGCGACACCGTGCTCGCCCGGCCGACGCCGCTTCGGCCCGAGGGCGCCGTCGTCCCCGGCCTGCACGCCCCGGCGGTCGGCCCGCATCAGGTCGTGTGGTGGTCCCCCGCGGCGCTGCGGCTCGATCTGGAAGAGAACCTCGGGCTCCGGCAGCAGAAGCTGCTGCAGGTCGACGAAGGCGGCCAGCGCTCGACGGACGGCATCCGCCGGCACGACGCCTGGCAGGTGACGCGGCTCGCGCTCTGCGAACGCGGCAGCACGCCGCGGCTGGTGGTGGCGACGGCCACCGAGCGCGCGAGGGCAGCCGAGCCGGCGGGCGCGGGCGCCGACGAAGAAGTGCCGGTGGAGACGGTCGCGGCGGCGGCCGAGCGGCCGCACGGCGCGCGCTTTGGCACGCTCGTGCACGCCGTGCTGGCGGCGATCCCGCTCGACGCCACGCCCGACGACGTCCGCCGGCTGACGGCGATCGAAGCCCGCATCCTCGGCGCGCCGGACGAGGAGGCGGCCGCGGCCGCGACGGCTGTGTCGGCCGCGCTCGCGCATCCGCTGCTCCGGCGCGCCGCCCGCGCATCCGCCTGCCGGCGCGAGACGCCGATCGCGGTGGTGGTGGAGGACGGCACGGTGGTCGAGGGCGTGATCGACGCGGCGTTCCTCGAGGCGGGCGGGTGGACCGTGGTGGACTTCAAGACGGACGTCGAGCTGGCCGCGCGGCTCGCCGAATACCGCCACCAGGTCCGGCTCTACGTGCGTGCGGTCGCCGCCGCCACGGGCAAGCCCGCCCGCGGCGTGTTATTGCGCGTCTGAAGGAAAGGAGGCAGCGATGGGACTGTTCGACTTCCTGGGGGGTGGCGAGGCGGGGGTGAAGCCGGGCGACCGCGCGCCGGACTTCACGCTCCCCGATGCGACGGGCCGCATGGTGAGCCTGGCGGACTTCCGCGGTCGCAAGCCGGTCGTGCTCTACTTCTACCCGAAGGATGACACGCCGGGCTGCACCAAGGAGGCGTGCTCCTTCCGGGATCACTACGAAGACTTCGCCGCGGCCGGCGCGGAGGTGATCGGCGTCAGCTCGGACAGCGGCGAGGCGCACCGGAAGTTCATCGAGAAGCACCGGTTGCCGTTCACGCTGCTGTCGGACCGCCAGGGCGAGGTCCGCAAGCGCTATGGCGTGCCGGCGACGCTGGGGCTCCTTCCCGGCCGGGTGACGTTCGTCATCGACCGCGACGGCGTGGTGCGACACGTCTTCAACTCCCAGCTCCAGGCGACGCGCCACGTCGACGAGTCGTTGGCGGCGTTGCGCGCAGCGGCGACCCAAGGGGCCTGACGGATGGGGGTAGGTCGTGGAGCCGGGCCACGCGACCTTCGGATGGCCCAACCCCACGGCCTTTTCGAGGGAGGAAGGGGGGACGCGCGCCGCTCCCTTCTGCTTGTCTCGTTGGGGGGAGAATGGTCGCTGAGCGACCGCGTCACCCCTGAGACGGCCGGCACCCCCGATCTATTCAGGGGCCCAGCCGCCTGGGAGCGGGCCGGGCATTGCCGCCGGGGCGCGCCGGGTATAGCGCTCGAGCATGTGGCGGGCAGGCATCGCCGCCGCGCTGGTGGCAACCCTCGCGGGAGGAGCCATGGCATTCGAGCTTACATCGACGGATTTCACGGCCGGGGGACCCATCCCTACGGCGCTCACGTGCGAAGGGGAGGATCGCTCGCCGGCGCTCGCGTGGTCCGGCGTCCCGGCCGGTACGAAGAGCCTGGCGCTGATCGTGGACGATCCCGATGCGCCGGATCCGGCGGCCCCGCGCATGACGTGGGTGCACTGGGTGCTGTACGACGTTCCTCCCGGCGCCACGGGGCTGCCGGCGGGCGTGAAGGCACAGGACCTGCCAGCCGGGGCCCGGCAAGGGAAGAACGACTGGAAGCAGACGGGCTACCGCGGCCCGTGCCCCCCGATCGGACGGCACCGCTACTTCCACAAGCTCTACGCGCTCGACGTCGTGCTGGGCGATCGGGACGCGCTCACGAAGGCGGAGCTGGAGCGGGCAATGGAAGGCCACGTGCTGGCGCAGGCCGAGCTCATGGGGACGTACCAGAAGCAGGGCCGCTGACGGCGGCGCGGCGTCGGCCGCCGCGTTCTCAACGCAGCAGCTCGACGGGATCGCGCGCCGGCTCGCCCATGGCGTCGGCGACGCCGGGATGCGTGATGGCACCGTCCATCACGTTGAGCGCGCGTCGCAGCGGCGCGCTGTCGCCGAGCGCCGTCCGCACGCCGCGATTGGCGATCTCCAGCGCGTAGGCGAGCGTCGTGTTGGTGAGCGCCTGCGTCGAGGTGTGCGGCACGATGGCCGGCATGTTCGTGACGCAGTAGTGCACCACACCGAGCTCGGTATAGATCGGGTCGGCGTGGGTCGTCGGCCGGGAGGTGTCGGCGCACCCGCCCTGGTCGATCGCCACGTCCACCAGCGCGGCGCCGGCGCGCATCGAGCCGACCAGGTCGTGCGAGAGCAGCTTCGGCGCGCGCGCCCCCGGGATCAGCACGGCGCCGATCACCAGGTCGGCCTCGGCGACCTCCTCGGCGATGTTGGCGCGATTCGACATGACGGTGGTCACGTGGCCGCCGAGGATGTCGTGCACGTAGCGCAGCCGGGCGGGGTTGACGTCGAGAATGGAGACGTGGGCGCCCACGCCGACGGCAACCTGGCAGGCGGCCGCGCCGGCGATGCCGGCCCCGATGATCACCACGTTCGCCGGCCGCACGCCCGAGGCGCCCGAGAGAAGCACGCCGCGCCCGCCGTTTTGCGCCTCGAGGCACCAGGCGCCCACCTGCACGGCCAGTCGGCCGGCGATCTCGCTCATCGGCGCCAGCAGCGGCAGCGACCCGTCGTCGAGCTGCAGCGTCTCGTAGGCGAGCGCCACCACGCCGCGGTCGCGGAGCGCTCGGGTGAGGCCGGGATCGGCGGCGAGATGCAGGTAGGTGAAGAGCACGAGCCCGGGGCGGAGGTAGCCGTACTCGCTCGGCAGCGGCTCCTTCACCTTCAGCACGAGGTCCGCGCGCGCCCAGGCGTCGGACGCGCTCGCCAGCTCGGCGCCCGCCTGCCCGTAGAGCGCGTCCGGGAAACTCGAGCCCTCGCCCGCGCCGTGCTCGACCACGACCGTATGGCCGTGCGCCACGAACGCGCCGACCCCCGACGGCGTGAGCGCGACCCGGTTCTCTTCCGTCTTGATCTCGCGCGGAACGCCGATGATCACGCGTACATGGCCTCGATCTCGGCTGCGTACTTCTGCGCGATCGGCTTGCGCTTGAGCTTCATGGTCGGCGTGAGCTCCTCGCCGCCGGGCAGCCATTCCATCGGCAGCAGGGTGAAGCGCTTGATCTGCTCGACCCGCGCGAGGCGCTGATTGGCCGCGTCGACGGCCGCCTGCACGGCGGCCCGGACGTCCGGATGGCGGGCGAGCTCGGAGACCGGCAGGTCGCCGAGGCCGTGCTGCCCGGCCCAGGCTTTGGCGTAGTCCGGATCGAGCACGATCAGCGCCGTGTTGTACGGGCGCGCGTCGCCGATCACGCAGGCCTGGCCGATGAGCGGGCTCACGCCCTTGAGCGTGCTCTCGATGTTGGCGGGCGACATGTTCTTGCCCGCCGCGTTGATGATCAGCTCCTTCTTGCGGTCGACGATGCGGAGGTAGCCCTCCTCGTCGATCTCGCCCACGTCGCCGGTGGCGAGCCAGCCCTCGGGGTCGATGGCCTCGGCCGTCTTCTCGGGCAGGTTGCGGTAGCCGACCATGATGTTCGAGCCGCGGATCAGGATCTCGCCGTCGTCGGCGAGCCTGATCTCGATGTCGCCCACGGGCTTGCCGACCGTGCCGAGCTTGATCTTGTCGGGCGGCGGGATCGTGCCGATCGCCGACGTCTCGGACATGCCCCAGCCCTCGGCCAGCCGGATGCCGAGCGCGTGGAAGAACTCGAGCACGTCGCGCGGCGTGGGCGCGGCGCCGACGCCGACGTTCACCGCGCGGTCGAGCCCGAGCAGCGCGCGGATCGGGGCGAAGAAGGCGGCGTCCGCCTCGGCCACGCGCCGCTCGAGCTCCGGCGGCACCGGCTTGCCCGCCTGCTGCAGCCGCACACGCTCGACGGCGGCTGCGAGCGCCTCTTCCATGGGACGGCGCGCTTCCTCCGGCGCGCTCGCGAGACGCGCTTCGAGGCCCGCCTTGATCTTTTCCCAGATGCGGGGGACGGCGAAGAAGAAGGCCGGGCGCACCTTCGGCAGGTACTCCACGATTTGGCGCGGGTTGGGGCACGTGGTGATCGTGGCGCCCGCCAGCATCGGGAAGTAGTAGTTGAGCGCGCGCTCGGCGATGTGCGCGCTCGGCAGCCAGGAGATGACGTCGCCCTCTTCGGGGAGCGCGAACAGCGTCATCGTCGGCTCGAGCATGCTGAAGAGGTTGCGGTGCGAGAGCTGCACGCCCTTCGGCGGGCCCGTGGTCCCCGAGGTGTAGATGAGCGTCAGCAGGTCCTCGGGCTGCACGGCCGCAGCGTGCGCCTCGGCGTCGAAGCCGGGCGGCGGCGTGGCGGCGGCGTCGAGCCCGATGGTGGCGGGCACGTCGGTCGCGTCGACCACGATCACCGTCTCGAGGGCCGGCAGCTCGCTGCGCGCCCGCATGAAGGGCTCGACGAACTCGCGCTCGATCACCGCCACGCGCGCGCCGGCGTCCCCGACGACGTAGCGGATCTGATCCGGCGGCAGCGTCTGGTAGACGGAGAACGGCACGGCGCCGATGGTCGCCGCCGCCAGGTCGGCGACGAAGAACTCCGGGCGATTGTTCATCATGAGCGCCACGGTGTCGCCGCGCCCGATCCCGAGGCGCGCGAGCCCGCCCGCGAGCGCGTCGACCCGTTCGCGGAGCGAGCGCCAGGTGTACGAGACGCCGTCGAGGGTGCGGATCGCCGCGCGGTCGCCCAGGCGGGCGGCCAGCCGCCGAAACGCCAGCCCCAACGTGCCCGCTTCCGCCGACAGTGCAATGTGGGTGTTCACGCGCTTCCGATTACGGCGGTCCGGAATGCAGCGTCAAGCATGGGCTTTCGCTCGGGCAGGGCAGCCGGCACCGCAGCGGACACGGCAGCCGCGATGCGGGCTGCGCTTGCGCGACGGTGGGGAAATCCGGAAGCTACCCGCCGTGCTCGGCGCTCGGCTCGTTGGGGGACTGCTGGCCGCGGGATTCCTCGCGTCCCCGCCGAGTGTCGCCGCCGCCTCGGCGGATTTCCGCGGCTGGGGGTACCTGGTCCGCAAGCTGGTCGAGGACGGCGTGCCGCGCGCCAGCGCCGAGCGGGCGTTCGCGGACTCGCGCATGCCGGCGTTCGATCGCCTCGACTTCTCGCTCCATCCGGGCGAGTCGCATGCCATGTATCGCGGGCTCCTGTCGGCGCGCAGCGTGCGCGAAGCGCACGCCTGCTTCGCCGAGCATCGCCACGTGCTCCGCCGCGTCGAGCGCGAGACCGGCGTGCCCGGCGACGTCGTCGCAGCGATTCTGCACGTCGAGTCGCGCTGCGGGCGGTATACCGGCGACCAGGTCGTGCTCTGGCGGCTGGCACGGCTCGCCATGGCGGCCGAGCCACGGAACCTCCATCGCAACCTCGTCCGCCACGAGCTGCTTGCTGGGCCGCGCGCCACGTTCGACGTGGAACAGCTCACCCGCCAGCGCGGCGCGTACCTGGAGTCCACCTTCTATCCCGAGGTGCTCGCGACCTTTCAGATGGCGGACCGCCTGGGGATCGACCCGCTCGGCATCCGCGGCTCGATCGCCGGCGCCTTCGGGCTGCCGCAGTTCCTGCCGAGCAGCTATCTGAAGTTCGGCACCGACGGGGACGGCGACGGCCGGGTGAGCCTCTACGACCCGGACGATGCGGTGGCCTCGTGCGCGCGCTACCTGCAGGCGAACGGCTGGCGGCCCGGGATCGACCGGGCCCAGCGCCGCCGCGTGATCTGGTCGTACAACCGCTCGACGCCCTACATCGACACGGTGCTGGCGCTGGCCGAGCGGCTCCCCTCGCCGTAAGCGGCCGTCAGGGCGTGGGCGCGCCGAGCGTCCCGCGGATCTTGGCGGCGGTCTTGGCGAGCGAGCCGTCGAGGATCTCCTCGCGCGTGCGCCACTTGCCCCCGCCCTGGATGAAGTCGGGCAGCGTGGTGAGGTCGGCGGCGAGCGGCTGCTGCGTGAAGTCGAAGAGATAGTTGCCGATCACCATCCCCGACGCCGCGTCGACCACCAGGGCGCGGTACTCGACGCTCGCCGGACGCTCGACCGAGAGCGCCGATCCCTTGCGCTGCACGAAGCGGTGGACGGCGCCGTAGACCGCGGCATCGGCCCCGACCGTTCGCGCCACCCGCACGGCGAGCTTGCTGTCGTACAGCGCAGCGCCGGCGACGGGCGTGGCCTGCAGCACCGTGCTCGCGGGCACCACGGGGGCGCCGAGCTTCTCGAGCTCGCTGGTGAGGCGCTCGGCGACGTACGCGCCGAGGTCGTCGGGCATCGCGTCCGCCTCCGGATCGCTGGCGAAGCGGCCGTAGGAATCGATGAACCCCTGCACGCGAAACGGCAGCACCGCCACCCGCCGCGTGCCCGCCGCCCGCGGCTCCGGAGCCTCCGGCCGCCCCGCCATCCGCGCGCAGCCCGCCACCGCGATGGCCACCACCACCCACACGCCGAGGGCTGTTCGCCCGGCTCGCCGCGTCATCGCGTTCGTCTGTACTACAGCGTGGCGCCGCCCGCTACGCGCGGCCGCCAGCGTGCCGGCAGCGCGATCACGCCCAGGGCGCCGAGCCGAGCGGGTCGCGCAGCAGCCGGCGCGCCACGGTCATGCGATGCACCTCGTCCGGCCCGTCGTAGATGCGCGCGTAGCGCGCCTCGCGGTACATGAACTCGAGCGGCGTGTCGGCCGTCACGCCGAGCGCGCCGTGGACCTGGATGGCGCGGTCGATCACGTTGTGGAGCATGCGGGCGCCCCAGAACTTGATGAGCGCGATCTCCACCCGCGCCTCGCTGCCCTCGTCCATGGCGCGGGCGGCGTCGAGCGTCATGAGGCGCGCGGCCTGGATCTCGGCGGCGGACTCGGCGACGTAGCGCTGGATCTCGCCCTTCTCGGAGAGCAGCGAGCCGTGCGCGAAGCGCGTGGTGGCGCGCGCACACATGAGCTCGAAGGCGCGCTCCGCCTGCCCGAGCCAGCGCATGCAATGGAAGATGCGGCCGGGGCCGAGCCGCTTCTGTGCCACCACGAAGCCGGCGCCCCGTTCGCCCAGCAGATGATCCTTCGGGACGCGTACGTCGGTCAGCCGGATCTCGCAGTGGGCGCCGCCCGTATGGCCCATGGTCGGCACGACGCGCACGATCTCGTAGCCGGGCGTGTCGGTGGGCACGATGATGGCCGAGAAGCGCGCATGGCGGGGCGCGTCGGGCTCGGTGATCGCGAAGATGGTGGTGAACGCCGCCCGGTTGGCGCCGCTCGTGAACCACTTGTGCGCGTTGATGACCCAGTGGTCGCCGTCCAGCCGCGCGGTGGACTGCATGAGCGTCGGGTCGGAGCCGGCGACCTCGGGCTCGGTGAGCCCGACCGACGGATAGATGTCGCCGGCCACCAGCGGCGCCAGCCAACGCCGCTTCTGCTCCTCGGTGCCGTAGAGGTGCAGCATGATGGAGTCCTGCATGGAGAGCGTGCCGACCGCCGCCTGGCCCCAGTGCGAGCGGCCGATCACCTCGTTCAGGTACACGAACTGCATGAACGGCAGGCCGCCGCCGCCGATCTCGCGCGGATGGCCGAGCGCCCAGAGGCCCTCGGCCTTGGCGGCCGCCTTGAGCCGCCGCATGGTGGCCACGCTCTCGGCGTCGTCGCGCGCCAGCACGGGCTCGGCGGGAATCACTTGCTCGTCGATGAAGCGCCGCATGCGATCGCGCAACGCGCGTCCTTCCTCCGACAATCCGGGCGTCGCCATGATGTCCTCCTTCAGGTTTCGCAGTCGTGCGTGGTTCGCCAGGCGAGGGCGAAGGCGGCCGCGAGCATCAGCGCGGCCAGCATGTACGGGGCGCCTGCCAGCGCGGCCGGGCGGCCGTCAGCCACCGCGGCGGCGAACACGCCCGTGAAGAGCCCCGGCCCCACGAGCCCGCCGATCCCGCGCAGCCCCGCGAGCGCACCCTGCAGCCGGCCCTGCTCGGACGCCTCCACCTGCCGCGTCATGAGCCCCTGTGCGGCCGGGCCCCAGAATCCCCAGAGCGAGATCAGTGGCACGCCGAGGCAGAAGAGCCGGCCCGTCGGCGCCAGGCCGTGCACCAGGAAGCCGGAAAGCCCGAAGCCGATGCCGAGCAGCAGGCTCCGGCGCTCGCCGGCGCGCGCCACCACCGGGCGCACGAGCCCGGTCTGCACGACGACGCTCGCCAGCCCGAGCGCCGCCAGCACCAGGCCGACCGTGTCCTCGGTCCACCCGAAGCGGTGGTCGGTGTAGAGCACGAACGTGCTCGGCAGCGCCTCGTGCGCCCAGTACGACAGAAACGCCACGGCCGAGAGCCCGAGGAGCCGCGAGCGCCGGCGCAGCAGCGAGAGCGCGCTGAGCGGATTGGCGCGCGACCACGTACAGTGCGCTCGACGCTCGGGCGGCAGCGATTCGGGTAGCACGAAGACGCCATAGCACACGTTGGCCAGGCTGAGCGCCGCGGCGATCCAGAAGGGCAGGCGCGGGCTCACGCTGCCCGCGAGCCCGCCCACCGCCGGCCCGATGATGAACCCGAGACCGAAGGCGGCGCTCAGCAGCCCGTAGCTGGCGGCGCGGCGCTCGGGCGGCGTCACGTCCGCGATGTAGGCGCCGGGGATGCTCACGCTCGCCGAAAAGATACCGGCCACGGTGCGGCCGACGAACAGCCAGGCGAGCGACGGCGCCAGCGCCATCAGCAGGTAGTCGAGCCCAAGTCCGAGGTTCGAGAGCAGGATGAAGGGCCGGCGGCCGAAGCGATCGGAGAGCGCGCCCAGCACGGGGGCGCAGACGAACTGCATGGCGGCGAAGGTCGTGCCGAAGAGCCCGTAGATCGCCGCCGCCCGCGCGCTGTCGCCGCCCTCGAACTCGAGCACGAGCTTCGGCAGTACGGGGACGATGATGCCGAGCGCCAGCATGTCGAGCGCGACCGTGACGAAGATGAAGACGAGCGTGGCGCGGCGCATCGCTCAGTAGCCGAGACGGCGCACGTGGTCTTCGTCGAGCCCGAAGAAGTGGGCGATCTCGTGCACGACGGTGACCTCGATCTCGCGCCGGATTGCGCGCTCGCTCGTGAACTCCTCCAGCAGCGGCCCGCGGAAGATCGTGATGCGGTCCGGCAGCTGATTGGCGTAGTCATGCGGACGATCCGGCAGCGCGGTGCCCTCGTAGAGCCCGAACAGCGTGTCGAGCTCCGGGTCGAGGCCGACCGACTCGAGCTGCGCCTCGGTGGGCCAGTCCGCGATGCAGATAGCGACGTTCGTCAAATAGCGCCGGAACTCCTCGGGGATGGCGGCCACCGCCTCCTCGACGAGCGCGGCGAAGCGGTCGGGGTCGATCCGCGTGCGGCGGCGCGCCATGCCCGATCACTCGGGCGTGCCGAAGCGCTTTTGCAGCTTCCGGGTGATGCCGTTCTTCTTGGCGATCGTGCGCAGCACCGTGGCGCCCTTGCGGACCCGCCGCTTGCCGCTCGCTGGGTCGTAGCGCGCGAGGCCGAAGCGCGGGTAGTAGCCGCTCGACCACTCGAAGTTGTCGGTGAGCGACCAGTGGTAGTAGCCGCGGACGTCCGCCGTGCCGTCGGCGATGGTCTGCTGCAGGACGGCCAGGTGATCGTACACGAACCGGGCGCGCTGGTCGTCGTCCGCGTCGGCGATGCCGTTCTCGGTGACGTAGATCGGGAGCCCGAAGCCGCCGGCGATCGCCAGCACCTCGCCGAGGCCCTCGGGGTAGATCTCCCAGCCGAACTCGGTGCACGTGGTGGGGCACTCCGGCGCGTTCGGGTTCTCGGGCGTGCGGTACGAGATGGTCGGGATGAAGTCGAGCAGCGGGACGAGCGGCGTGAGCGGCCCGCCGAGCGCGGTGACCGTGATGCGGTTGTAGTAGTTGACCCCGAACCAATCGAGCCGGTCGGCGAGGTCGGGGCGGCTCTCGCCCTCGTCGAGGGCGTCGCCGTCGAGGTTCGCGTCGAAGGCGCCGGCCGTCAGCGCGAGCGGCAGGACCTCGTCGAAGAGATAGGTGGCGTGGCTGGCCGCTTCGACGTCGGCCGCCGACTGGGGATTCGCCGGGTGAAAGGCGCCCATGTTGTGCACGATGCCGACCGTCGCCGCGGCGCCGTCGCCGTCGGCGTCGACCGTGTCGTTGGCGTGGAGCGCGTCGTAGCCGCGGGCGTGCGCCATGACGAGATTCGGGATCGCCGTGCGCACGGCGTCGAAGTTGAACACGCCGGGCGGGAAGTTGCCCCCGATGCCCGGGGCGTTGAGATAGCCGCTCACCAGCACGACCACGGGCTCGTTCAGCGTGGCCCACCGGTCGGCCAGATCCCCGAGCTTCCAGCCGACGTAGGCGCAGAGCTTCTCGAACTCGACGACGGTCGCCGCGTCGAGCCAGCCGGCCCGCTCGAGGCCCGGCGGCACCGGGCCGGTGAGCGCGTCGACGCCGACGAAGGCGTCGCGCACGCCGAGCGGCTCGTGCACCCACAGCGGCAGGCTGAAGTGGTTCACCGTGACCAGCGGATCGAGACGGCGGGCGCGCAGCGCCGCCAGCACGTCGCGGTAGTGGGCGACCGCGGCCTGGTCGGCGAGCGCGTCGAGCGCTTCCAGATCGGCGGCATCGATGCCGCCGCTCGTATCCACGCCGGCCGTCGAGGTCGGAAAGATGCGGCTCCATTCGATGCCGAAGCGGAACGCGTTCAGCTTGAGCGTCTTCTTGGCGAGCTTGGCGTCGGCCGCGTAGCGCGTCCAGAAGCCCGGGCCGTCCTCCGGGACGTCTCCGCTCACGCGCCCGGCCTCGACGTTCGCCGGATCGTGCACCCACGCCCACCAGTCGGAGCCGGGATCGTTCGGCGCGTCGAGGCCCATGTCGCTCTGGAACCCCGAGATGGCGGCGCCCCAGCGGAAGCCCGCCGGAAACGGGGCCGCCACGCGGGCGGCGGCGGGCGCGGCGGCCACGGCGAGCGCGACGGCGGCAAGCAGACGCAACGAGACGCGCATGGGGCCCGACATGGCTGGCGTGCCGGGGCCGGTCAAGCGGTGGGCGCAGGCGCGAAGGTCTCGGCGGTGTGGGCGAAGTCGGCGAGCGGCGGCAGCAGCAGCGGCAGCGTCACGCCGGCGGCCCGGTAGGCGGCCAGCCGCTCGTGGAGCCGCGGCGCCCGCCCGAGCAGGTAGAACGCGTCGACCATGGCGTCGCTCACCAGCGCCTCGGCCTCGCCGTCGCGTCCCGCGGCGGCCGCGGCCCGGAGCCGCGGCAGCACGCCGCCGTCGAAGCCGCCGGTGGCGAGCAGCAGCTCGCCGACGTGCGGCTCGCAGAGCAGCCTGACGACGCGCGCGCGCAGCGCCTGCATGGCCGCGGCATCCGGCTCGCGGCGCACGACCAGCATGCAGGCGACCTCGAGGGCGTCTGGGCGGCGACCCGCTTCGGCGGCTCCGGCGCGGAGCTCGCCGAGGGCCCAGCGGACGTAGCCGACCGGGACGTAGGCGTTCAGCAGCACGCCGTCGGCGATTCGCCCGGCCAGCCTCAGCGCCCGGCGGCCGATGGCGGCGAGGTAGATGGGCGGACAGGCCGCGCCGAGCTGGTCGCGGATCGCACCGACGGCGGCGGCGAGCGTCTCGAGCGGTGCGCGATACGTGAGCCCGAGCCGGCCCTCGATCACTTCGCGCTCGCTGCGCCCGAGGCCGAGCACGAACCGCCCGCCGCTCAGAGCCGACAGCGTCGCGGCGCCCATCGCGATCAGCGCCGGGTGGCGGGTGTACGGGTTCACGACGCCCACGCCGAGCCGCACGCGCGTGGTCGAGGCCGCAAGAAAGCCGAGCAGCGAGAACGTCTCCTCGTGCCGGAGCCGCTCGGTCACCCACAGCGACTCGTAGCCGTGCTCCTCGGCGATCCGCCCGTAGCGCGCGAGCGCGGCGCCGCTCGTGATGCCGTGGTGGAGCACGAGGCCGGTGCGTTGCATCGCCCCCTCCTAGCACGACGCGCCGGACTTGACCCGCTTGGCCGCGGCGTCGTACGCACCTGCGCGTGGCGGCTCGTTTCTTGATGGCGCTGGGGATCGTTTGCGCGCTCGCGGCGGCCGGCCGGGCCGCGGACGCGCTCAAGCCCGGGGACACGCTCGGTCCGGACAACTGGCAGAAGGCCGAGAAGCTCCTGCCGCCCGAGATCCTGGCGCACTACAAGGCCGGAGAGTACGTGAACCCGATCAACGACTGGCCCGAGAACGTCTTCACCTGGCCCACGGATTTCGCCGCCGCCAGCAAGGCCAACGAGGGCACGTTCACGCTCGGGGCGCATGGCGAGGTAGTCGAGAAGACGACCGGCAAGCAGCCGGAGTGGATCCTCGGCTTCCCGTTCCCGACCATCGACCCCAAGGATCCGACCGCCGGCGCCAAGATCCTGTGGAACCACCTCTATCGCACCTGGTACTTCGGCAACGGCTACAACGAGTCGCAGGTGAACTGGGTGAAGCCGCAAGGGCTCGAGCGGCGCATCGACGTGCTCGCCCTGTTCAACTACTTCGACGGGCTGCCCGAGCGCGAGCGACCAAAGGAAAATCCGCACAACTTCCAGGCCCAGGAGCTCACCGTCGTGCGCTCGCCCGCCGACGTGAATGGCACGGCGGCGCTCACCTGGCGGTATCGCAATCCCGAGAAGCGGGACGCCTCGTGGACGTTCGTGCCGGCGCTCCGCCGCGTGCGCGCCATCAGCCCGGCCAACCGCTCCGACGGGTTCCTCGGCTCCGACATGTGCCAGGACGACGGCCCGTTCTTTACCGGCAAGCCGGAGGACTTCACCTGGAAGCTCACCGGCGAGGTGCAGCAGCTCCGTCTGGTCGATCCGCTGAACCTCGAGGGGAAGTCGGGCAACGAGTGGCTGCCGAGCGGCGGCTGGCGCGCCGTCTGGCCCGACATGCCGTACATCGGCTACATGGACCCGAACTGGAAGGGTATCGCATGGGCGCCGCGCACGGCGGGGCTCGCCGAGCGGCGGTTCTACGTGGTCGAGGGCGTACCAAAGGATCGCTACTATCTCTTCGGCAAGCTCGAGCTCTACATCGACGCGGTGAGCTTCCAGGGCGCCTGGAACCGCAAGTTCGACTGGAAGGGTGAGCTGGTGAACAGCTTCCAGGTGATGGCCTGGAATCCGCACGAGCTCAAGCGCCCCGACGGCACGAGCGACTTCGTGCAGGGCTCCAACCAGGCGTTCCAGACGGTCGAGGCGGTAAAGCTCCGCCGCGCCACGGTCGCCGGCATCAAGTCGAGCCCGAAGGCGAACTTCGACGGCCGCATCACCTTCCGGCAGGGCGAGTTCGATCTCGACACGCTGTCGCGCTACGGAAAGTGAGCCGCCGCGGCTCGGCCTTCCGTCCTGTCCGCGCGCAGCGCGCGCGAGCGCGTGTCGGATCCTTGACTCCAGGGCGGGCCGGCACTCGCCGATACATTCCGATTGGATGGACGCGCAGACATCGAGCGTGCTCGCGGCCGTGGTCCAGGCCGTCGCCGATGCATCGGGTTTCGCGGCCGTGCTGTCCCGCATCTGCGCGGCCGTGGTGGGCTCACTGCCGTGCGAGCGCGCGACGATCTATGCCTGGTCACGCCGGGCGCGTGCGTTCCTGCCGCGGGCCGACTGCGGCACGCCGCCCCACGTCGCCGAGCGCTTCGTCACCCGCGGCTTCGCCTTCGGCAGCAGCGCCCTGGTGGCCGCCCTCGCCGCCGGCCGTCCTTTCGCGCTCCACCGCGCGGATGCCGAGCCCGACGACGCGGCGTTGCTCGACGCCGCCGAGCTCGGCGCGCTCTACGGCGTGCCGTTGCTGGCCAGCGGCGCCGCCGAGGGGGCGCTCGTCTGCGGCTGGAGCCCGGCATCCGTGCCGGCCGCGGAGGCGCTGGCCGAGCTCGAGCGGGTCGCCCGTCACGTGGCGTTGCTGGTGCGCAACGCCCGGCTCGAGGCCGACACCGCGCGGCTGGCGGCCCGGCGTACCTGGCTCGCGTCCTGGGCGGCGCACGTGCTGGCGGCCGAGGACGTCCTGCAGGTGGGCGCGCTGCTCGACGGCGCCGCGCGCGAGCTCTTTCGGGCGAGCGGCGCCTGGCTGCTGCTCCTGGAGGGCGACGCGCTGGTCGGACGAGCCGTCTCGGGTCCCGAGTGTGGCGCGGAGCGCGTCCGCATCCCGCTCGCCGAGCCCTCGGCGTCGGCGGATGCTGTCCGCAGCGGCCGCCTGCTGGTGGTGAACGACTACGCCCGCAGCGCCTACGCGGCCCGCGCCACCAGCAGCCGCTTCCGGCCGGCCTCCGTGCTGGTAGTGCCGCTGCGCGACGGCGGCGGGCCGCTCGGCGCGGTCCTGCTGCACGACGACAGCCACCGCAAGCGCTTCGGTCCGACCGACGAGGAGGACGCGCGGCTGGTGGCGTCGATCGCCACGGCGGCGCTGCGCAAGGTCCTCCTGGTGGAGGCGCTCACGCGCGCGAGCCACGCCAAGAGCGACTTTCTCGCCAGCGTGTCGCACGACCTCCGCACGCCCCTCAACATCATCACGGGGTACGCGCAGCTGCTGCAGGAAGGTACGTTCGGGCCGGTGACCGACGAGCAGGCCGACGTGCTCGCCCGCATCGTGCGCACGGTGGGCGATCAGGTGACGCTGATCAACGACCTGCTGGACCTCGCGCGCATCGAGCAGGGCGCGCTCCGCTGCACGCCGGCGCCGGTGGCACTGGTCGAGCTCGTGCCGGGGCTCGAGGAGATGATGGACGTGCTGCTGCGCGACCGTCCCGTGCGCTTCGAGATCGACGTGCCGCCCGATGTGGTGGTGCTGGCCGATCGCGAGCGGGTTCGGCAGGTGCTCGTGAACCTGCTGGCCAATGCCGCCAAATTCACGCAGGAGGGCTGCGTGCGGCTGGTGGCGGCCTGCACCGACGGGGACGTCGCCGTGTCGGTGAGCGACACGGGGCCGGGCATCGCTCCCGCGCTGCGCAGTCGCGTGGTCGAGCCGTTCGTCCACGGGGACTCACCGGCCGCCGGGTCAGGGCTCGGGCTCGCGATCGTGTCGCGGCTGCTGGCCGCCATGCACGGCGGGCTCCAGATCGAGAGCGGAGAGCTCGGCGGGACGCGGGTAGAGGTCCGCCTGCCGCGTGCGCCCGGCCAGCCCGCAGACGAGTCGCGCTAGGCGGACGAGCGCTGCGCGCCTGCGGTGACCCGCAGTGCGCGTTCCGACACGCGTGCCGCGGGCGACCCTCCGACGCGCTCGAGGCAACGCCGGCGAAAAGGCGTTGGCTCACCGCAGCAATTTCCACGCGTTCGACCCTGTGGTAGGCAGAACCAATGAGGACGAGGTCTCTTGTCTCCGCGTCGCTGGCGCTCGCCGCCGTCGTGGCCGCCGGTACGCCGGCTGCGGCGAAGAAGCCGAAGCCGTATCCCACGATTGCCTGCGTGTCGGCCAAGCAGACGGCGCTCGCCACGTACTGCAAGAAGGCGCTCGGTGCCTGGGCGGCGTGGGAGAAGTCACAGAACGACGCCAAGCGCGCCGCGTCGCTGGCCTCCGCCGCCGGCGCGCTGGAGGCCGCCTGGGCCAAGGCGGAGTCGAAAGCCGCGCACGCCGGGGTCGACTGCAGCGAGACCACCGCGTCCACCAGCGCGCTCGGCGCCTTCCTCGACTCCGCGATGGAGGCGCTCGTCGACGACGTGAACATGGGTCTCGACCTCGGCGACAACGAGCAGGCGTCGTGCGGGCAGAAGATTCTGAAGGCGGCGGGCGGCGCCTGCTCCCAGCTGCTGGCCGCGGAGAGCAAGTACGTGAAGAACCCGGGCAAGAAGAATGCCGGGAGCAAGCGCGAGGCGGCACAAGAGAAGGCCGTGAACAAGCTGGTCTCGAAGGTCGAGGGCATCCTTGCCAAAGGCTGTCCGAGCAGCATCACGGCGGATGGCGTCGCGGGCAGCGTCGGCGCCATCGCCGAGCGTCTGACGCACGACACCATCAACTCGCCGAGCGTCCCGGCGGACGCGTTTGCCACCATTGCGCCCGAGGGGCCCGTCGAGTACCTCGGCCGCACGTTCACCGCCGTCTGCATGGACGGCTCGCCGTACGCCTACTTCGCCAAGCGTGGCACGGTGAACAAGCTGCTGATCTACTACCAGGGCGGCGGCGCGTGCTGGGAGCAGCTTACCTGCTCGGTGCCGGTGTGCGACTCCAACGTCGGTCCGGGTGACAATCCGGACGACGCCGACTCGGGCTTCGCCGATCTCACCAACCCGGCCAATCCCTTCCGCGACTGGAACGTTGTCTTCGTCTCGTACTGTAGCTGCGACATCCACTTCGGGGATGCGGCGCAGGACTACGCCAACGTGAACCCGACGCAGCCGCGCCACGTCGAGCATCGCGGCTACCAGAACTCGCGCATTGTCGAGAAGTGGGCGCGCGAGCACTTCGTGGCTCCCGACGAGGTGTTCGTCACCGGGTCCAGCGCCGGCGCCTACGGCGCCTGGTTCAATGCACCGCTGCACCACGAGGTGTGGCCGGGCGCCCGCTTCTTCGTGCTGGCCGACGCCGGCAACGGCGTGGTGACGCAGGAGTTCCTCGAGACCTACTTCCCCAACTGGAACTTCGAGGGCAACCTGCCGCCGGAGTTCCCCGAGCTGAAGGAGGTTCTCGATCAGGGGCTCGGCATCCCGGGCTACACCGAGGTGGTCGCCGGGGAATTTCCGCAGACGCTGTGGGCGCACTACACCACCGCCTTCGACGGTAGCTTCGGCGGGCAGACCGGCTTCTACAACGTCATGCTGAACCACAACGATCCGGTCGCGGCGCTCTCCTGGTGGGAGGGAAGCTGCGCCTGGAACGAAGCCATGCGCCAGCAGGCGATCGATACGGCCGCCGCGGTCCCGACAAACTACCGCTACTACATCGGCGCTGGCTCGCGGCACACGGCGTGGGGCAGCAACAAGGTCTACACCGACACGACCGGCGGCGTGCCCCCGCTCGTCGACTGGATCGAAGCGATGCTGGCGAGCACGGCAACCGCGCCCGATCCTGGCTGGACGAACGTCGAATGCACCAATTGCGGGCTGCTTTTGCCGGGCGACCCCCGCCCGAACCCGCTCGAGCCGCCCTTCGAGCAGGTGGGCGAGGACGTGATCATCATGTGCGCGGCCTCGCCGGCCGGCGCCTTTGTGGACGCCCCGGCCGTGGAGTGCCGATCGTAGGCGCCGCGCTCAGCCGTTCGGCTGCACGACGACTCCCTCGTCGGGAGAGAGCGTGCCGTCGAACGGCCGGCCGGCCGGATCGTCGGTGCCGACGAGCACCCGGCCCCGCACCCCACCCACGCGCACGGGCTCGGCGGCGAAGTTGATCAGCACGATTACGCGTGTGCCCGCCTGCGCGCGCTCGTAGGCCAGCACGCTCGCGGGCGCGTCGAGCAGTCTCAGCGTGCCCGCGTGCAGCGCCGGCAGCGCGCGCCTCAGCTCGAGCAGCCGCCGGTAGAGGTGGAGCATCGACCCAGGTTCGGCACGCTGCCGCTCCACGCTGTGGGCGCCAGCGTCCGGGGGGAAGGGCAGCCACGGGGCCGCGCCCGGCCAGCCGTGCGGCGGAGCGGCTTCCCACGGGATGGGTGCCCGCGACCCGTCCCGGCCGCCCGGATCGCGGCGGGCGTCCAGCGGGACGACGGCGTCCGAGAGGCCGAGCTCCTCGCCCTGATAGAGGAACGGGGTCCCGCGCAGCGTAAGCAGCAGCACGGCGGCGGCACGGGCGCGCGCCTCGCCCCCGCCGTAGCGCGTGCGGTGCCGCGGGTTGTCGTGGTTGGACAGCACCCAGGTAGGCCAGGCCGACCGCGGCTCGAGCGCCGCCGCGGTGGCCTCGATATGCCGGCGCCAGGCGCGCGCCTCCCAGGGCGCGTAGAGCGGCGGGAAATTGAATGCCAGGTGCAGCTCGTCCTGGCGGCCATAGTAGGTTGCCACGCGCTCGGTCTCGAGCAGGTACACCTCGCCGACCAGCATGCGGTCGCCCGGCCAGGCGTCCACCAGCCGGCGCAGCTCGCGCAGCATGTCGTGCGTCTCCGGGCGGTCGTTCAGCACCACCTGCGGCAGCCCGGCCACCTCGGCCGGAACATCGGCGAGCAGCGCGTCCTTGCCGAGGAGGTGCACCACGTCGACGCGAAAGCCGTCGACGCCGCGCGCGAGCCAGAAGCGCAGCACCTCGTGCATTGCCTCGCGCACCGGTGGATGGGACCAGTCGAGGTCTGGCTGCGACGGCAGGAAGCAGTGGAGGTAGTACTGGCCGGTCGCCTCGTCGTAGGTCCAGGCGGGGGTGTCGGCGATGGCGGCGCGCCAGTTGTTGGGGGGCCGCCGCCGGCGGACGGGTCGCGCCACACGTACCAGCGGCGCTTCGGGCTCGAGCGGGAACGCCGCGACTCGACGAACCACGGATGCTGGTCGGAGGTGTGGTTCGGAATGAAGTCGACCAGCACGCGCAGCCCGCGCGCGTGGGCGTCGGCAACGAGCGCGTCGGCGTCGGCGAGCGAGCCGAAGAGCGGATCGACCGCGCAATGGTCGGACACGTCGTAGCCGAAGTCCGCCATCGGCGAGCGGTAGAAGGGCGAGAGCCACAGCGCGTCCACACCGAGCCAGGCGAGGTAATCGAGCCGGGCGCGGATGCCAGGCAGGTCGCCTATGCCGTCGCCCGTCGCGTCGGCGAACGAGCGCGGGTAAATCTGATAGACGACGGCGGTCTGCCACCAGGGTCGCGGCACGAGGCGCGGAGCGACACCCGGGCGAGGCCGGGCCGCTCAGTGCACCGGGACGATGGAGGAGCGGCCGGGCCAGAAGTGCGTGGGCGCCGGACGGCCCTCGGACTCGTGGACGACCACGCGGATCCGCTGGATCGCGCCCTGCAGGTCGACCCCCACCGAATGGAATTGGGTCTCGATCTCGACGCCGTTGCGGCCGACGAAACGCCCGCCGTGGCCGCCGGCGAGGAAGCTCGCCCCGAACGCGGCGCCGTCGTAGGTGCCGTTCAGGTCTTCGAGGCGGTGCAGCCCGTAGACCTGGGCGCTGCCGCAGAGATACGACGCGCCCACCGTGAGCGCCGAGGTGGCCATCACCGTCACGGGATACGTCTGCCCCTCGAAGGTGATCGTGCCTTCGACCGCCGACCAGCCGATGCCCGCGCCGAGGAGCCAGCCGTCCACTTCCATGGTCGCGGCCGCCTGGGCCTGCGCACGTCCCGCCCCGACGAGCAGGCAGGCAGCGAGTAGCACACCGATGATCGTTCGACGCATCCCCAGCTCCTCCTTTTTCACCCTCAGCGACCGCTCCAGGCACATGCGCCCGCCGGCCTCGACGACACCCCGCGGCTACCGGAGTGGAAGGCGGCTGTCAATCGGCGGGCCTCACACGCGTGCGGGTCGGCGAGGGCGGCCGGTCCCTCACTGATGTTGCGCTCCTACCAGCTCACGAGTCGCATCGACCAGGCGGCGCCGCGCGTGGCCAACCGGGCTCCGAGCGCCGGTGCGGCGGCGGCGATGGCGCCAAGCGCGCTCTCCGGCGGGCGCACCAGCACGAGCCCGCTGCCATTGAGCCGCCTCCGCTGGTGCGCGAGCGGCGTGGTCACCAGCTCTGCCAGAGCCGCCGAGACGCCCGCGGCCTCGAGCCGCGCCATCATCGCGTTTGGCCGCGTGAGGCTCTTTACGGGATACCAAAGCGCCAGGCAGGCGCTGCGTGTGCGCCGGGCGGCCGCGGCCAGCGCGTCGGTGACCTCCATCCATTCGGCCTTCTGGACGTAGGGCGGATCGATGAGCACGAGCACCGCGTCCGCGTTGGCCTCGGCAGCCGCCGTGGACGCCGCCAGACCGGCCAGGCCGTCGCCGCACACGACTCGCACGCGCGGGTCGCCTGCCGTGTCGGCGCGTAGACGCTCGCACGCCGCGGGATCGCGCTCCCAGAGAAGCAGCGGCGCGTCGGCGCCGAGCGCCGCGCGAGCGAAGCGCGGCGAGCCAGGATACCAGCGGGGCCGGTCGCTCGCGGGCACGAGGCTGCGGCAGACCGCGAGATAGCGCGCGACCGCGCCGTCGTCCTCGCCCGAGGCGCTCCAGAGCCGGCCGATGCCTTCGGTCCACTCGCCGGTCGGCCCGAGCCGGTAGCGGCCCTCGCCGGCGTGCGTGTCGAGAAACGCCGTGCGGCGTCCGGAAGCCGCGAGGCGGTCGAGCAGCGCCACGAGCGCGCAGTGCTTCCACACGTCGCCGACGTTGCCGGCGTGAAAGCGGTGGCTGTAGTCGGGCTCCGCATCGGGACGATAGCGGGAGGGATGCGTCGGCACGCGGGTATGGTATGTCGCCGGGCGTGCCACCTGTCCATCTGCCTCGGCGCACCAAGGTGCTCTATGGCATCGGGTCGGTCGCCTACGGCGTCAAGGACAACGGCTTCCAGTTCTTCTTGCTGCTCTACTACAACCAAGTGCTCGGACTGCCGGAGGCGTGGGTCGGCCTCGGCATCATGGTGGCGCTCCTGGTCGACGCGCTGATCGATCCGATCGTGGGCTACGTGTCGGACCACTGGCGCTCGCGCTGGGGACGCCGCCATCCATTCATGTACGCGGCGGCGCTCCCCGTGGCGGGCGCCTATTGGCTGCTCTGGAGCCCGCCCGCTGGGCTCTCCCATCCGCAGCTCTTCGCCTACTTCATCACGATTGCGGTCCTGGTGCGGGTCTTCATCACCTTCTACGAGATTCCGAGTGCCTCGCTGGTGCCCGAGCTCACCGATCAGTACGACGAGCGCACTTCCATCCTGGCCTTTCGCTTCTTCTTCGGCTGGTGGGGCGGGCTCACGATGGCGGTTGCCGCTTACGCGATCTTCCTCCAGCCGGACGCTACGCACCCGGTGGGCGTGCTCAATCCCGCGGGATATCACCACTATGGTGTGGCGGCTTCGATCACGATGCTGCTCGCGATCCTGATTTCGGCCGTCGGCACCCACCGTTACATCCCTTGGCTGCGGCGCCCGCCCGAGCGGCGGACCCGCGGTGTGGCGAGCGCGTTCAGGCAGCTCGTCGAGACGCTGTCGAACCGGTCGTTCGTGGCGCTGTTCGTGGCCGGCGTCTTCGCGGCCATGGGGGTCGGGATCAGCTCCGCGCTCACGCTCTACGTCAACACCTACTTCTGGGAGCTTACCTCCGCCCAAATGTCGCTGCTGACGCTGCCGCTGTTCCTCTCGGCGCTGCTGGCCGTGGCGCTGGCGCCGCCGCTGTCGATGCGGCTCGGCAAGAAGCGCGCGGCGATCACGGTCTCGGTCTCCGCCCTGGTCCTCTCACCGGCGCCCATCGCGTTGCGCTTGATCGGCATGTTTCCGGCGAACGGCACGCCGGCGCTGCTGCCAACCGTGATCGCGTTCGCCGTGGTGAGCGCCACGCTGTTCATCACCTCGAGCATCCTCACGGCGTCGATGGTGGCCGACCTGGCCGAGGACAGCGAAGTCGCGACGGGGCGGCGCTCGGAGGGCGTGTTCGTGGCGGCCAACATGTTCGTGCAGAAGGCAGTCTCGGGTATCGGCATCTTCGCGTCCAGCCTGCTGCTCGGGCTGGTCGACTTCCCGCGCGACGCCAAGCCGGGGCAGGTCGATCCCGACGTCGTCTGGCGCCTCGGCTTCGTCTACGTGACGCTGCTCGTCGCCGTGTACGCCTGCGCCATCGCCTGCCTCTCGCTGTACCGCATCAGCCGCGAGCAGCACGAAGAGAACCTCCGGCGCCTCGCGAGCACGACGCGAAGCTGAGGCGGGGTCAACGCGGTTTGCCAACGAAGAAGACGTCGCCACCGCGCCGCAGGTAGGCGCCGTCGGCCATGATGAGCTGCACCTCGACGCCGCCGAGCGATTCGCCCTGATGGAGGGTGGCACGCCGGCCGTCGACGAGGAGCGTGACGGTCCGCTGGCCCACGTGGGACGAGAACGCGAGACTCTCGAGCCGCACGTCGCCGCGGCCCGCGGCCCGTGCGGGCCGCG
>DATMAZ010000045.1:0-9519 GCA_035559675.1 Candidatus Limnocylindria bacterium | reverse complement strand
CGGCCGAGACGATCGAGAAGGTCCGCCGGCTGCTCGCGGAGTTCCTCGCGCGCGCGAGCGCCGACGAGACGCTGCGCGCGGCCGCCGGCGGCAAGGACGTCACGCTCCACTTCACGCTGCCCGAGGTCGGCCTCGACTTCTACCTCCGGCTGCGCGACGGGCGGCTTGGCGGCGCGCTCGGCGCGCCCGACGGCGACGCCGACGTCGAGCTGCGCATGCGCGCCGAGGTGCTCGACGGCATGTTCACGGGGACGCTCAATCCCATGCAGGCGGCCACGACCGGTCGCATCGGGTTCACGGGCGACACCATGAAGGCGATGACCCTGCAGCAGATCCAGGACGACCTCTCGCGCGTCTACCGCGCGGCGCGCGCCGCAGTGGGCGATCCGGGCGACCTGGCCGCGATTCCGGAGCCGGGCGGCACGGCACACGCGGCGCCGCGGCCCGTCGCGCCCGACGACGTGCGCACCGAGATCCTGGCCGTGGTGAAGGAGCTCTATGCGAGCCAGCTCATCACCGCGACCGGCGGCAATGTGAGCGCGCGCATTCCGGGGACCGACGAGCTGTGGATCACGCCGAGCCAGTCGTTCAAGGGCGAGCTCACGCCCGAGATGCTGGTGCGCATCGACTTGAACGGCCGGCCGCTCGACCCCGGTGCGCTCCCCCCGTCGAGCGAGCGGCTCATGCACTGCGCCGTTTACAAGGCGCGGCCCGAGGTCCAGGCCGTGATCCACGCCCACGCGCCGCACGCCACCATGCTGGTGAACGCCGGACTCCCGTTCCTGCCGGTGTCCACCGAGGCGGCGTTCTTCGGCGACATCCCGCGGGTGCCGTTCATCATGCCCGGCACCCAGGAGCTGGCGGACGCGATCGAGGAAGCCATGCGCAACAGCTGGGCGGTGCTGATGCAGAACCACGGCCTGCTGGTCGCTGGCCGCAGCCTCCGGCGCGCCGCCGACATGGTCGAGGTGATCGACCGCAGCGCCCAGGTGATCCTCGGCTGCCACCAGGTTGGCAAGACGCCGAGCGTGCTGCCGCCCGACGTGATCGAGATGCTTCAGAAGATGGGCGACATGATGGCCTGAGCGGCCCTCAGCCGAGGCCGTAGAGCTTCATCGCGTTCCCCGCCGTCATCTTCCAGCGCTCCTCGTCGGGGACGCCGCGGAACATCTCGTCGACCGTCTTGCGCGTCTCGGGCCAGTCGCAGCCGTGGTGCGGATAGTCGGTCGACCAGAGGAGGTTGTCGACGCCGAGCACGTGGCGGTTGCGCACCGCATAGTGGTCGATCATGAAGGCCGACAGCCAGTTGTTGCGGTAGTAGTAGCTGGGCTCGTGCTTGAGCTTCACCGGCAGCCACCAGCGGTTGCGCCACCAGCGGTCGTCGAGCTGCTCGAGGATGTACGGGATCCAGCCCGAGCCGGTCTCGACCGCCACCCACTTGAGGTCCGGGAAGCGGTCGTGGACGCCGGAGCTGATGATCTCCGAGAGGTCGATGATGAAATCGGCGGCCCCCACGCTGGCGAGGCCGGTGAGATCGTCGCCGCGCTTGCCCTTCGGCCGCGGCCTGGCGACCTTGCGCATGATGCGGACGTGGAAGTGCACCGCGACGCCGTTGGCCTGGCAGGCCGCCCAGAACGGATCGTCTTCCGGCGAGATCTTCTCGCCGACCGAGGGAAAGGTGTTGAGCCACACGCCCCGGAAGCCGAGCTTGAGACAGCGCTCCATCTCCTTGATGGCGGCCTGCGTATCGAGTGCCGGGATGCAGGCGAGCCCGATCAGCCGGTTCGGGTCGACCTTCATGATCTCCTCGGCGAGCCAGTTGTTGTAGGCCTGCACGCCGGCGAGCTGGAACTCGGGATCCGGGTCGGAGAAGAAGTGGCTCATCATGCGGGCCGAGCCGAAGAGCACCTCGGCGTCGACGCCGTCGATGTCTTGCTCCTGGAGCCGCGGCTCGCCCCGGAAGTTGCCCTGGTTGGCGGCCGCGAACGTGACGCCGGTCCAGCGGACCTCCTCGTGCTTGCGCCCCGCCGAGGCATAGATGCCGATCGGCGCCGGCGGGATGTCGGGGGCGAACTGCCAGGCCTCGCCTCCCTCGCCGTCAGGGACCACGCGCGGCACCTTGTCGTGGAACTTCTTCGGCATGTACGTGGTCCAGAGGTGCGGCGGCTCGAGAACGTGCGAGTCGGCCGAAATCAGCTCGTAGCGGCGGCGCGGCATGCGGGGTCCTCCCTGGGCTAAAGAACGAACGTTCGTTTTTTGTACCGCCCCGGGGGTGCGTGAGTCAAGCTCCGCGCGTGGCGCCTTCAGATTTCGAGGCGGGCCGCGTTGCCGGCGCGCTCGAAGCGGCGGCTGAGCGCCGCCAGGTCGTCGGCCGTAAACGGCCGGTAGGCCGTCTCGCCGCGCGGCCGCCAGAGCAGCGTGTCGCCGGGCCGCGTCCGCACGAAGCCCTCGCGCTGCAAGGCGCGCTTTTGCACCTTGTTGGTCTCCGAGCGCTGGAGCTCGGGGACGATGCGCACGAACGTCGGGCGCCACTTCGGCGAACAGTCCGGCTGCGCGTCCAGCCAGCGGGCGAACGCCGCGCCGTCGAAGCGCGCACCCTGGCACAGCGCCAGCGCCGCCATCACCCGGTCGCCCGCTTCCGCATCGGGGACGGCATAGACTGCCGCCAGCAGCACCTCGGGATGCCGCTCGAGGATTGTCTCCACCGGACGGGCGAGGAAGTTCTCGCCGTCGACGCGCAGCCAGTCGACGTCGCGGCCGGCGAAGTAGACGTAGCCCTGCGCGTCGCGGTAGCCGAGGTCGCCCGTATGGTAGCGGCCGCCGCGCTGGCGCGCCGCGGTCGCCTCGGGGTCCTTGTAGTAGCCCTCGAAGAGGCCGACGCCGCCGGTGTTCACGATCTCGCCGATCGCCTCGTCCGGATTGAGAAGCCGGCCGTGCTCGTCGAGCAGCGCCGTGGCGCACTCCTCGCCGCGCTCGTTCAGGATGGCCACACCGCCGCCGGCGCGGCCGAGCGAGCCCGGCGGGTCGCCGTCCTGGCGGGTGAAGCTCACGCCGCACTCGCTGGCACCGTACGAATCGAGCACGCGGCAGCCGAAGCGGCGGGCGAAGGCGTCGAGATAGCGGCGCGGCCCCTCGTTGCCGTAAGCGAGGCGCAGCGGGTTGTCGGCGTCGTCCGGCCGCGGCGGCGTGTCCATGACGTACGCGAGCGGACTCCCGACGTAGTTGAAGAGCGTGGCGCCGTGGCGGCGGACGTCGTCGAGGAAGCGGGTCTTGGAGAAGCGCCGCGCGAGCGCGAGGCCGCAGCCCGACGCGAGCGACATGCCGAGCGCCAGGACCTGCGCGTTCGAGTGGAAGAGCGGCATGGCGCAGTAGACGACGTCCTCGGGCGTCGCCTGCGTGAGCAAGGCAGCCGCGCCTTCCGCCATGAGCACGAGCCGCCCGTGCCCCCGCATCACCGCCTTCGGCGCGCCGGTGGTGCCGGACGTGAAGACCAGCAGGAAGAGGTCGTCCGGGGCGACCGCCGCCTCGGGATCCGTCGCCGGCTGCGCCGCGATCAGCGCGCCGTCGCGATCGACGTCGACGACGCGCACCGACGCGGCGAGGGCGGCCTCCTCGACGAGCGGCGCAAACCGGCTCTCGGTCACCACGAGCTGGCAGTCGGCCAGTGTGACGTCCGCGGCGAGGTGCGACCCGCGCCGCGTCGGGTTGAGGCCCGCCACCACGGCGCCCGCCATCGCGGCGCCCAGCTCGGCGTAGACGAACTCGGGGCGGTTCTCGAGCAGCAGGCCTACGTGGAAGGGCCGGGCCGGATCGCGCACAGCCAAGAGGAAGTTCGCCCAGCGCGCGGCCCGCGCGTGCGTCTCGGCGAAACTCGCGCGCTCGTCCTCGAAGCGCAGATACGGCCGGGCCGCGAACGCGGAATCGGCCGCGCGCCGGCGGAGCAGATCGGCGAGGCTCATCCGCCTCATGAACCACGCGGGCGGGCGAGCGGCAAGGCGCCGCGCGCGGTCGGTGTGCGACAACCTCGCGTCGCGAGTTGACCGGACCGACGAACGGCGGTAACGCCACCGCTCGTCATGGCCTCCTCGTCGCTTCGTTCCAGCGGCGCGCTCGCCGGCGTGCGCGTCCTCGATTTCAGCCACCAGGCCGCCGGTCCGTGGTGCACCTCGCTGCTCGGCGACATGGGCGCCGACGTGATCAAGGTGGAGAAGCCTGGCCGCGGCGACAGCATCCGCTACGCCGACCGCACCGGGCGGCTGCCCCCCGAGGTCGGAGGCCCCAACTTCCAGGGCCTCAATCGCAACAAGCGGGGCATCACCATCGACATCTCCAAGCCAGAGGGTTGCGCGCTCGTGCGCCGGCTGGTCGCCGCCTGCGACGTGGTGGTCGAGAACTTTCGTCCCGGCGTGATGGATCGCCACGAGCTCGGCTGGACGCACCTCGAGCGCGTGAACCCGCGGCTGGTCTATTGCTCGATCACCGCGTTCGGCCCGCGCGGCCCGCTCGCGCAGAAGCCGGGCATGGACCTCATCCTGCAGGCCACCGGCGGCCTCATGGGGCACACGGGCGAGGAGGGCGGTCCGCCCATCAAGTCCGCGCCGCCGGTGGCGGACATCAACACCGGCGTCTACGCGGCCTACGGCATCGTGGGCGCGCTGTTCGCGCGCGAGCGCACGGGCAAGGGCCAGCACGTCGAGGTCGCGATGCTGGACGCCGTGGTGTCGCTGTTCGCAGACAACGCCTGCAACGTGCTCACGGACGGCACCAAGTTCGGCAAGTTCGGCAGCGGGCATCCCGATCTCGTGCCGTACCAGGCGTTCCCGGCGCGCGACGGCTACTTCATCGTCGCCTGCCTCACCAACGCCTTCTACAAGCGACTCGCGACGGCGCTCGGACGCGACGACCTGCTGACCGATCCCCGGTTCGCGACCAATCCGTCGCGCGTGGCGCACCGCGCCGAGGTGGTGGGCGCGCTGAGCGAGATCTTCCGCACGAACACCGTCGAGCACTGGATCGCGCTGCTGGAAGCCAACGACATCCCGACCTGCCGGGTGAACACCCTCGACGAGATCCTGGCCCACCCCCAGATCGCGGCCAACGGCCTCGTGGTCGAGCACAGCGATCGGCTCCGCGGGCGCATCGGCATCATCGGGCCGCCGGTGAAGATGTCCGCGACGGCGACGGGCTTCGAGCGCCCGGCGCCGGCGATCGGCGAGCACACCGACGAGGTGCTGCGGGAGTTCGGGCTGCCGGAGCCGGAAATCGCCGGCCTGCGAGCGGCCGGGGTGATCTGAGCCCGACGTGACCTGAGCACACTTTCCCGCTTGACATATTGGTTGGACCATCGGATCAATGGGCCAACCGATGCCGCCGTTCACCCCGGTCCTGCCGTTTCGCGCCCCGGCCCGCCGGCGCCTCCACGAGGACGTCGCCGAGCAGCTGCGCTGCGCGATCTTCGACGGCCGGTTGCGTGCCGGCGAGAAGCTGCCGCCCGAGCGCGAGCTGGCCGAGCGCTTCCAGGTGAATCGCACGTCGGTCCGCGAGGCCATCAAGGTCCTCGAGGGCCAGGGGCTGGTGAGCGTCCGGCAGGGGGACGGCGTGACGGTGCAGCCGCTGGTCGACGCCACCCTCGATGCCCTCGGCCCCATGATCTTCCATGGCGGCCGCTTGGATCTCGGGCTGCTCGCGGAGCTGAACGAGGTCATTCACCCGCTGCTCGCCGAGATGGGGCGGCTCGCCATCGAGCGGCGGCGGCCCGAGGACCTCCACGAGATTCGCCGGCTGCGCGACCGGGCCGCCGATCCGACCGGCACGCGCGAGGAGCGCTTCGGCGCGCTGCGTGACATTCTGGTCGTGCTGGCCGACATGACGCGCAACCGCGTCTGGCAGATGCTCGCCCGTCGCACGCGCGTGCTGCTCGCCTCGGCGCCGATGTGCGAGGCGCGCGAGCGGCTACGCCGCGATCCCGGCCGCCTCGTCCCGCTGATCGACGCCTGTCTCGACGCGCTGGACGCCGGGAAGCCCGATGCCGCCCGCGAGGCGCTCGACCGTCTCGTGCGCCGCATCGGCGAGAGCCCGGCCGACGGACGCGTCGAGCCTACGACCCCCACACGGAAAGGAACGACCACACGATGACGCGCGATGGATTCCAGCTCCAGACGCCCACGCAGGAGCCCGGCCTCGAGACCGCCATGCGGGTGATCTACCAGTGGAACTACGACTCGGAGGTGGAGGAGCTCCGTCGCCTCTACGTGAAGGCGGCCGAGGCGCAGTGGGTGAGCGAGCGCGACCTCGACTGGGACCGGCCGATCGACCTCGAGCGCTTCGCCTCCACGCCGCTCGGGCTGTCGCTGCCGGTCGAGAAGACGTCGTACTGGAAGGCGCAGCCGGAAGAGATGCGCTGGAAGCTCACCAAGTCGACCGCCGCGTTTCGGCTGAGCAACTTCCTCCACGGCGAGCAGGGCGCGCTCATGGTGGCGGCGCAGCTGGTGAACGCGGTGCCGCACACCGACGCCAAGTTCTATGCCGCCACGCAGACCATGGACGAGGCGCGTCACGTCGAGGTGTTCGCGCGCTACATCGCGAAGCTCGACACGGTGCGGCCCATCGCCGGCGCCCTGAAGCGCATCCTCGACGCCACGCTGACCACCGAGGATTGGCTGAAGAAGCTCGTCGGCATGCAGATCGTGATCGAGGGCCTGGCGCTCTACAGCTTCCGCGACATGCGCAACCTCACCGAAGAGCCGCTGCTGAAGGATCTGCTCACGTACGTCTCGCAGGACGAGGCGCGGCATCACGCCTATGGCGTGCAGTACGTCTCGCGCTGCGTGCCGTGTCTCTCGGACGCCGAGCGGGAGGAGCTGGAAGACTTCGCGCTCGAGGCGGCGCGCGCGGTGATCGACAACCGCACCCAGCAGGGCTTCGCGGCGGCGCTGCTCGAGCAATGGATGCAGGAGGGGGCCGACGTGGCCGGCATCCTGGGCGCGCTCCACGCCGAGCGCGAGCAGATCGCGAAGTCCCTCACCAAGGGGCAGCGCCTCGGGCCCGTGCAGGGCTTCGTCATCCCGACGCTGCGCCGCTGCGGGCTCCTCTCCGAGCGCGTGGCGGCGCGCTACCACGAGATCCTGACGGCGAATCTGGGCAGCGGCATCGTCGGCGACGACGTGGAGGAGTTCCTGCGCTATCTCCCGGACCTGCCGGAGGACACCACCGCCTGGGTGCTGGGGCAGCTCAGCTGAGCACGGTTCCCTCAGGGCCCGCTCGGTACGATCCGACAGGCGGCCGCGGTGGGCTCTTCGGCGCGCTCAAGCGCCTGGCCGGCTTGAACACGCGGGCGGTGAACTCCATGCAGTAGCGGTGCTCGCCGATCTCGAGGATCCCGCCGACCGGGCTCGGATCGACCTCGCCGAGCTGCAGCCCGAGCCCCTCGCCCGTGCCCTTCGCGGTGACGGTGCGACCGCGAACGATCGTCACCTTCTTGATCGCGCCGTTTCCCCGGCTCGCGAAGACGAGGAGTCGTGCCCCGTGCAGCGTCGGATCGTCGGCGCTGCCCGGTCCCCGACCGGGCGTGACCGCGCTCGGCGGTCGGTTGGCGCGCAGCTCGAGCTTCGATTTCCGCGGCTTGCCGGGCTTCACCGGGAGCCTGAGGGCGCCGCCCAGCAGATCGTCGCTCGGCCCCACGGGCACGGTGGTGCTGGTGGTCGTGCTCGCGGTGGTCGTGGAGGTCGACGACGAGAAGAGCGTCGAGGTCGTCGTCGGCTCGGGGCAGAAGCCGCCTCCTGCCTCCCTCTGGCATATGCCCGGGATCAGCGCGCCGGCAAGGCTACACCTTCGTGCGCGAGCAACCACCGCTTGGTGGGCAGGCCCCCGCCGTAGCCGGTGAGCGAGCCGTCGGCGCCGATCACGCGATGGCACGGCAGCACGATGGGCACCGGGTTGGCGCCGTTGGCCGCTCCCACGGCGCGCACGGCCTTCGGCGCCTCGATGCGTCGGGCGAGCGTGGCGTAGCTGACAGTCGTGCCCACCGGAATCGAGCGCAGCGCCTGCCAGACGCGCCGCTGGAACGGCGTGCCGCCGAGCGGATCGGCGTCGATCGCGTCGAGCGCCTGCAGGTCGCCGGCGAAATACCGGCGGAGCGCGTCGGCGATGTCACGGGCGGCCGGGCTCCGCGCGGGCTCTGTGGGCTCACCCGAACGAGCGAGGCGGCGGCGAAAGCGGCGCTCGTCACTCAGCTCCAACAGGCAGAGCCGGCCGCTCCGAACGCCGAGGTGCAGCGTGCCCACCGGGGTGGCGAGCGAGGTGGTCTCGATCATGGTCGTTCTCCCTTCGTCCAGAGATGCACCGCCGCGTAGCCGCGCCACGGCCGCCACGACTCGGCGCGGGCGGCGAGCGCGCGTGCCGACAGCGCCCCGGCGCCGTTGCCGGCGGCGCGGCGAAGCGCCAGGTCGCCGGCCGGGAAGGCGTCGGGCTCGCCGAGCGCGCGCAGCAAGACGTACTGCGTCGTCCATTCGCCGATGCCGGGCAGCGCGGCGAGCCGCGCGGCCGTCTCGTCGGCCGAGGCGGTGCCGTCGAGCACGAGCGTGCCGCTCGCGACCGCCGCCGCCAGCGCCCGGATCGCCCGGGCGCGCGCCCCGAGGATGCCGATCCGTTCGAGCGGCGCGTCGGCGAGCACGGCGGGGGTGGGGAAGACGTGCGTCAGCGCTGGATGATCACTCGCCACGCGGCGGCCGAAGGCGTCCGCGATGCGCCCGACGAGCGTGGTCGCCGTTCGTACACTCACTTGCTGGCCGACCACGGCCCGAACGGCACACTCGAACGGGTCCCAGGCGCCGGGAATGCGCAGCCCGGGCCGCAGCGCGACCGAGCGGGCAAGCAGCGGATCGCTGCCGAGCTCGCCCGCGATGCGGGCCGGGTCGGCGTCGAGGTCGAGCATCCGGCGCACGCGCGTCACCACGTGGAAGAGGGCGCTCGACCCGGGCAGCGTGACGTCGAGCTGCAACGTCTCGCGCTCGGCGCAGACGGCGAGCGTGCCCGCCTGCTCGCCGACGGCGATCGTGCGGCGGTAGGTCGTGCCGTCTGCGTGCTCGACGCCCGGGATCGCCCGCGCGCCGAGAAAGGCGAGCAGCGACGCCCAGTCGAGCGGCGGGCGATAGGCGAGCCGCAGCGAGAAGGCGCCGCGGCCGTCGTTCGCCACGCCCGGCCGGCGGCGTACGAGCGTGGGCGGCCGGCGAAAGGTCCGGTGGAACGCGCGGTTGAACTGCCGGAGGCTGCCGAACCCGGCCGCCAGCGCGACGCGCGTCACCGGCAGGTCGGTCTGGTCGAGCAGCCGGCGCGCGAAGTGCACGCGCTCGGTGCGCGCGACCGCCAGCGGTCCGGCGCCGAGGTGGCGCACGAACAGCCGCCGGAGGTGCCGCGCGCCCATGCCGACACGGGCGGCGAGCGCGTCCACCCCGGCGTCGTCGAGCGCCCCGCGCGCCACGAGTCGAAGCGCGCGCTCGACCACGGCGGGCGCGCCGTTCC
>DATMAZ010000044.1:0-13418 GCA_035559675.1 Candidatus Limnocylindria bacterium | reverse complement strand
CGCGCGCCCGGGCTGCTCGCGCGCTGGGCGCGCCGCCTCGACCCGGAGGCGGCCGCGCGCATTCATCCGAACGACCACGTCCGGCTGCTGCGCGTGCTCGAGGTCGCGCTCGCCACCGGCGTGCCGCTCGGCGCACGGCAGGGCCGGCACCGCTTTGCGGAGGCACCGTACGACGTCCGGATGCTGGGCCTCGCCCTGCCCACCGCCGAGCTCGACGAGCGGCTCGCGGCGCGCGTCGACGCCATGCTGGCCAGCGGCTGGCTGGACGAGGTGCGCGCGCTGGCCCGCTCGGTACCCCGGGACGCCCCGGCGTGGGTGACGCTCGGCTATCGCGAGCTGCGCGACGTGCTCGAGGGGCGCCGGTCGCTCGCCGAGGCGCGCGCCGCGACGGTGCGCGCCACGCGCCAGTTCGCCAAGCGCCAGCGTACCTGGTTCCGTGGCGAGGCGGGCGTCACCTGGTGCGATCCGCGCACGGAACGTGCGCGGATCGCCGCCTTGGCGGAGGAGTTCCTCGTTGCAAATCCGGGGGACGCGGGATAGAGCGCCCTGGGTCCGGCCATGCCCCGTTCCACCCAGCTGGGTCCGCTGCGCAAGCGCATCGATCGCATCGACGATCAACTGCTCCGGCTGCTCAACCGGCGCGCCGCGCTTGCGCTCGAGATCGCGGCGCGCAAGGCCAAGACCAACGCGCTCGTCTACGCGCCGGGTCGCGAGAAGGGCGTGCTCGAGCGGATTCTGCGCACCAACGGCGGGCCGCTCAGGCGCCAGGACCTGCGCGCCATCTTCACCGAGATCATCTCGGCGTCGCGCGGGCTCGAGCAGACGCTGCGGGTGGCGTACTTCGGCCCCGAGGGCACCTACACGCATCTGGCGGCCCGGCGGCAGTTCGGCTCGTCCGCGCGCTACGTGCCGGTGAGCACCATCGCCGACGTCTTTCGCGAGGTCGAAGCGCGTCGCGCCCAAGTCGGCGTGGTGCCCGTCGAGAACTCGAGCGAGGGCATGGTGGCCCACACGCTCGACCTGCTGGTCGCCTCCGAGCTGCACATCTGCGCCGAGATCGCGCTGGCGGTGCGTCATTGCTTGCTGGCGCGTCGCGATACCGGGCTCCGCGCCGTGCGGGAGGTGGCGGCGCACCCGCAGGCGCTCGCCCAGTGCCGGCGCTGGCTCGCCGCGCATCTCCCCGGCGTCCGGCTCACCGAGGAGGCGAGCAACGCGCGAGCGACGCAACGGGCGCGCCGCGAGCGCGGCGTGGCGGCGATCGCGGCCGCCGAGGCGGGCGCGCTCTACGGCCTCGTGCCGCTGGCCGAGGGGATCCAGGACGAAGCCGGCAACGTGACGCGCTTTCTCGTCTTGCGGGAGCGGGACGCCGACCGTCCCACGGGCGACGACAAGACGTCGATCGTGGTCACCGTCCGGGACGAGGTAGGCGTGCTGGCGCGGCTGCTGCAGCCGTTCGCGCGCCACGGCATCGACCTGATCAAGATCGAGTCGCGCCCGCTGCGCGAGCGGCCATGGGAGTACTACTTCTTCCTCGATCTGAAGGGGCACCGCCGCCAGCGCAAGGTGGCCCAGGCGCTGGCCGCCGTCGCGCGCCGCGCGCTCTCGCTGCGCGTCCTCGGCTCCTACCCGGCAGCGCTGGGGAACGACGCGTGAGCGACGTCCGCACGCTGGCGCCGGAGTGGGTGCGCTCGCTCGAGCCGTACCCGCCTGGGCTGCCGATCGAAGAGGTGGAGCGCAAGCACGGGATCCGGGGCTCCATCAAGCTCGCGTCGAACGAGAATCCGCTCGGGCCCTCGCCCCGCGCCATCGAGGCGATCACGCGCGCGCTCTCGTCGCTGCACCGCTATCCAGACGGCGCCACGTTCTATCTCCGCCGCCGGCTGGCCGAGCGGCATGCGGTGCCACCGGAGGAGATCCTCGTCGGCAACGGCTCCAACGAGATCATCGAGCTGGTCGTGCGCGCGCTCATGCGCCAGGGCGACGACGCCGTCATGGCCAACCAGGCCTTCCTCATCTACTCGCTGGTGGTCCAGGCGATCGGCGGTCGCCCGGTGCAGGTTCCGCTGCGCGAGTACACGCACGACCTCGACGCCATGGTGCGCGCCGTGACGCCGCGCACCCGGGTCGTGTTCGTCGCCAACCCCAACAACCCGACCGGGACGATCGTGCGTCGCAACGCCTGGCGGCGGTTCCTGCAGGAGCTGCGGGGGCGCGACCTCGTGGTGGTGGCGGACGAGGCGTACGCCGAGTACGTCCGCGATCCGGAGTATCCCGACACCGTGCACGAGCGGGGCGACGGCAGCGTGCCCGTGGTGACGCTGCGCACCTTCTCCAAGCTCTTCGGCCTCGCCGGACTGCGCGTGGGTTACGCCGTCGCGCCGCCGCCGGTGATCGACCTCCTCTCGCGCGTCCGGCAGCCGTTCAACGTGAACGGACTGGCCCAGGTGGGGGCGCTGGCCGCGCTCGACGACACCGAGCACGTCGAGCGCACGCTCGCCACCAACCGCGAGGGCATGGCGTACCTGGAAGACGCGCTCGCGCGTCTCGGCGTCCCCTTCGTGCCGAGCCAGGCGAACTTTTTGCTGGTGCGCGTGGGACGCGGGCTCGCCGTGTACGACGCGTTGCTGCGCCGTGGGGTGATCACGCGGCCCATGGACGCCTACGGCTTCCCCGAATTCCTGCGCGTCACCGTGGGGCTCGCCGAGGAGAACCACCGGTTCGTCGAGGCGCTCGCTGCCGCGCTCGCGGCCAAGTGACGGCATGATCGAGCGTCTCGGCATCGTGGGCGTGGGCCTGATCGGCGGCTCGCTCGGGCTCGCGGCCCGCGAGCGCGGTCTCGTCCGCGACGTGGTGGGCTACGGCCGCCGGCGCGAAAACCTGGAGCTCGCCGTGGCGCGCGGGGCGATCGACCAAATCGCCGAGTCGCTCGGCGAGGTGGCGGCTGACGCCGACGTCGTGGTGCTCGCCGCCCCGGTCGGCGAGTGTGCGACGCTGGCGCGCGCGCTGCGCTCCGCGGCACGGGCCGGGACGATTCTCACCGACGTGGGCAGCGTGAAGCGGCGGCTGGTCGCCGAGCTCGAGGCGGCGTGGGGCGACGGCGCGGTGGTGGGCGGCCATCCGATTGCCGGGAGCGAGCAGCGCACGGTGGCGGCGGCGCGGGCCGATCTGTTCGTCGGGCGGCGCTGCGTGCTCACGCCGACCGAGCGGACCGACCCGCAGGCGCTGGCGACCGTGCGCCGGCTCTGGGAGGGCGTGGGCGCGCTCGTGGAGGAAATGGACCCCGAGCGGCACGACGCGCTGCTCGCCCGCGTCTCCCATGCGCCGCATCTCGTCGCCTACGCGCTCGTCGACGCGGTCGCGGCGTGGGAGCACGGCGCCGACGCACTCGCGCGCGCCGGCAGCGGGTTTGTGGACACGACGCGGGTCGCGGGCAGCGCGGCCGAGCTGTGGCGCGACATCCTGCTGGCGAACGCTCCGGCCGTGCTGGCGGCGCTGGGCGAGTTCCGGCAGAGCCTGGCCCGGCTGGAAGCCGCCGTCGCCGCGGGGGACGCCCAGACGCTCGACGCCGTGCTCGAGCGAGCGCGCGCGGCACGAGAACGGCTCGGCGGCACCTCATGAGGCGCGTGCGCGTGCGACCGGCGCCCGGGCCGCTCGCGGGTGCGCTCGGGCTGCCCGGCGACAAGTCGATCGCCCACCGGGCCGTGCTGCTGGGCGCGCTGGCCACGGGCACACAGCGTATCCGCGGCCTGCCGCAGGGCGCGGACGTGCGGGCGTCGCTCGCGGCGGTGGCAGCGCTCGGCGCGCGGGTCGAGCCGGACGCCGACTGGACGCTGGTGCACGGCGCCGGGCGGCGCTTCGGCGCGGTCGGACCGGAGGTGATCGATTGCGCCAACTCCGGCACCACCATGCGGCTGCTCGCGGGCATGCTCGCCGGCGGCAGCCGCACCGTGGTGCTCGACGGCGACGCCTCACTGCGGCGCCGCCCGATGGAGCGCGTCGCCGCGCCGCTGCGTGCGCTCGGGGCGCGCGTCGAGACGACCGCTGGCCGCCCGCCGATCCGGATCCATCCGGGCACGCTGCGCGGCATCGACTGGACGCTTCCCGTGGCCAGCGCGCAGGTGAAGTCGGCCATCCTCCTCGCCGGGCTTGGGGCTGCGGGCGAGACGGTGGTCCGGGAGCCGCATCCCACGCGCGACCACACCGAGCGCATGCTCGTCGCGATGGGCGTGCCGGTCGAGCGCCGCGACGGCGCGGTGGCGGTGCGCGGCGGCACGGAGCTGCACGCGATCGACCTGACACTGCCCGGGGATCCGTCCTCGGCCGCCTTCTTCGCGGTGGCGGCGGCGATCGTGCCGGGAAGCCGCGTCGTCCTGCGCGACGTGTGCGTCAACCCGACGCGCGACGGCTTCGTGCGCATCCTGCGGCGGATGGGCGCAGCGATCGAGTATCGGAACGCCCGCGACGTGGGCGGCGAGCCGTGCGCGGACGTGTGCGCGGCGGCGGGCGTGCTGGTGGGCACGTCGATCGACGCGGCGGAGGTGCCCGCTGCGGTCGACGAGCTGCCCGTGCTGGCGATCGCAGCGGCGTGTGCGGCCGGCGAGACGCAGGTGCGCGGCGCGAGCGAGCTCAGGGTGAAGGAGAGCGATCGCTTGGAGGCCCTGGCGCAGCTGCGGGTCCTCGGCGTCGACGTCACGGTTGTGCCCGACGGCCTCGTGGTGCGCGGGACGGGCGGCGGGCCGCTCGGCTCGGGGGCCGTGTCGGCCCGGGGCGACCATCGGATCGCCATGGCGTTCGCGGTGGCCGCGCTGCGGGCGCCGGACGGCATCGAGATCGACGACGCCGGCGCCGTCGACGTGTCGTTCCCGGGCTTCTTCGACCGGCTCTCCGTGCTCGGCGCCCAGGTCGAGGTGCTCGCGTGAGCGTGCGCGTGGTGGCGATCGACGGGCCGGCGGGCGCGGGCAAGAGCAGCGCCAGCCGCGCCCTGGCCGCGCGGCTCGGGTTCACGTACGTGGACACCGGATCGATGTACCGCGCGGTCGGACTGCTCGCGAAGGAGCGCGGCATCGCCCTCGACGACGACCCGGCGCTGGCGCGTCTGATCGACGCCCTCCGCATCGACAGCGCCGGCGAGCGCCTCGTGATCGACGGGCGGGACCTCTCGGCCGCCGTGCGCAGTGCCGAGGCGGGGGAGCTGGCGTCCCGTGTCTCCACGCGGCCGGTCGTCCGCGAGCGGCTGGTGGCCCTGCAGCGCGCGATCGGACGCCGGGGCGATGTGGTGATGGAGGGGCGGGACATCGGCACGGTGGTCTTTCCGGATGCCGGACTCAAGGTCTTTCTCACGGCGAGCCCCGAGGAGCGTGCGCGGCGCCGTGCACGGGAGCTCGCCGCACGGGGCGAGCCGGCCGACGAGCGGCAGCTCGCCGCCGACATCGCCCGGCGGGACCGCCGGGACTCCGAGCGGGCGCACTCGCCGCTGCGGCCTGCCGCCGACGCGGTGATCGTGGACACGACCGGCATGGACCTTGCCACCGTGGTCGATCGGCTGACCGCGCTGGCCGAAACGCGCTGGCCGGCGCGGCGGGTGTGACGTCCCGGTGTGACCTTCATGTGGGGAGATACCGCACGCTCGCGCACGGGAGTACGCTTGAATCGGTCGAGTGAGGGCTGCTATGGGGTGTCGATTGCTCTCGTCCTGCCGTAATCTGCACCCACAGGGGGAAGCCCGTTGATGCCCGAAGCGCACGACAGACCCGGCCGCCCGGCCGGCGCCGAAGAGGATTTTGCGTCCCTCTTCGAGCAGAGCCTGAAGACGCCGCTACAGGGCGACGTGATCACGGGCCGGGTGGTGTCGATCGGCCGCGACGCCGTGACGGTCGACATCGGCTACAAGTGCGAAGGGGCGATCCCGATCCACGAGTTCATCGATCACGAGGGCAACTGCACCGTCGCGCTCGGTGACGACGTCGACGTCTTCTTCGAGGGCACCGACCAGGAGACGGGCGCCGTTCATCTCTCGCGCCAGCGGGCGTTGCAGCTCGTGGTCTGGCGCGACGTCGAGCGCGCCTTCCAGGAGCAGGGCACCGTCGAGGGCACGATCGTCGGCAAGGTGAAGGGCGGGCTCAAGGTCGACATCGGCGTGGCGGCATTTCTGCCCGGCTCGCATGCCGACATCCGGCCGGCGCGCAACCTCGACCGCTACATCGGCCAGCGCGGGCGCTTCGCCGTGCTGAAGTTCAACCGCTCGCGCGGCAACGTGGTGGTGTCGCGGCGGGCGGTGCTCGAGCGCGAGCGCAATCAGCTGAAGGAAGAGACGCTGCGCGTGCTCGAGGAGGGCATCATCCTCGAGGGCGTGGTGAAGAACATCACCGACTACGGCGCCTTCGTCGATCTCGGCGGGATCGACGGCTTGCTGCACGTCACCGACATGTCCTGGACCCGCGTGGGCCATCCGTCCGACGTGGTGAGCGTCGGCGATCACGTGAAGGTGGTGGTCCTGCGCTACGACCCCGAGCGCGAGCGGGTGTCGCTCGGCATGAAGCAGATCATGCCCGATCCGTGGAGCACCGTGGCGGAGCGCTATCCCGTCGGCACCCGGGCGCGCGGCAAGGTCGTCAACCTCACCGACTACGGCGCTTTCGTGGAGCTCGAGCCGGGGCTCGAGGGGCTGATCCACGTCTCGGAGATGTCGTGGACCCGGCGCGTGGCGCACCCGTCGAAAGTGCTCGAGGTCGGCCAAGAGGTCGACGTGCAGGTGCTCGGCATCGACGCGCAGAACCGGCGGGTCTCGCTGGGTTTGAAGCAAGTCGAGCCGAACCCGTGGGAGAAGGTGCGGGAGAACCATCCGATCGGCAGCCGGATCCGCGGCACCGTGAAGAGCATCACCGACTTCGGGCTGTTCGTGGAGCTGGAGGAAGGCATCGACGGGCTCGTGCACGTCTCCGACCTCCACTGGACCAAGCGGGTGAAGCACCCGTCCGAGCTCTACAGCAAGGGCGACGAGGTCGAGGCCGTGGTGCTCGGGATCGACGTCAACAACGAGCGCATCTCGCTCGGCATCAAGCAGCTCGTGGAGGATCCGTGGGCCCGGGTGCCACGCGCCTACCCGGTGGGCACGCGCGTGCGCGGCAAGGTGACCAGCGTCACCGACTTCGGCGTGTTCGTCGAGCTGGAGGAAGGCGTGGAGGGGTTGATCCACGTCTCGCAGCTGTCGACGGAGCGCGTCGACCGCCCAGCCGCGCTCTACTCGGTGGGCGACGAGGTCGAGGCCGAGGTGACGCAGGTCGACGCCCGCGAGAAGCGGATCGGCCTCTCGATCAAGGCGTTGCGGCGCACCGAGGAGCGCGAGGAGGTCGACGCTTATCTGCGCCGCGAGCGCGACGAAGCCCGCTTCTCGTTTGCCGACGTGCTGTCGGCCGAAGGCCTGCCCGTCGGCGACAAGGACAAGCGGTAGCTCCGGCGGCGAATGGTCGGGATGGGGATGACCAAGCGCGATTTGATCGAAGAGGTCGCGAAGGGGTTCCCCCAGTTGGCGCGGCGCGACGCCGAGGTCGTCGTGAACGCGGTGTTCGACACCATGACCGACGCGCTCGTGCGCGGCGACCGGATCGAGATCCGCGGCTTCGGCAGCTTCGTCGTGAAGCAGCGCCAGGCGCGCGAGGGGCGCAACCCGAAGACCGGCGCCGTGGTGCCGGTCGACGCCAAGCGGGTGCCGTTCTTCAAGGTCGGCAAGGAGCTGCGCCTCCGCGTCGACGGCAAGCCCTGGACGCCCGACGACGCCGACGTCCTCTGACCGCGGCGCCACGGTTGTTCGGTCCGTCGGCGGATGCCTATAATCGCCGCCGATCGTGAGGGACGCGCAGGGAGACGCCGACCGGCCCACGACGCTGGGCGCCCTCGCCGCCACGGGCTACCGCAGCGTGCCGGTGCGCGAGGAGATGCGCCGCAACCTGCTGCGGCTGCTCGAGTCCGGCGAGCCGCTGCTCCCCGGCATCGTCGGCTACGACGACACGGTCGTGCCGGAGGTCGAGAACGCGATCCTCTCGGGGCACCACATGGTGTTCCTGGGCGAGCGGGGGCAGGGGAAGAGCCGGATCATCCGCACGCTGGTGCGACTGCTCGACCCGGCGATCCCGGTGATCGCCGGCTGTCAGATCAACGACGACCCGCTGCAGCCGCTCTGCGCCGCTTGCCGGCGGCGCGCGGCCGAGCTCGGCGACGCGCTGCCGATCGCCTGGCTGCCGCGCACCCAGCGCTATGGCGAGAAGCTCGCCACGCCCGACGTGTCCATGGCGGATCTCATCGGCGAGATCGACCCGATCCGCGTGGCCGAAGGGCGGTACCTCGCCGACGAGGAAACCATTCACTACGGCCTCGTGCCGCGGCTGCATCGCGGCATCTTCGCCATCAACGAGCTGCCGGACCTCACCGAGAAGGTGCAGGTCGGCCTCTTCAACCTGATGGAGGAGCGCGACGTCCAGATCCGCGGTTACAAGGTGCGGCTTCCGGTGGACGTCGTCGTGGTGGCCACCGCGAATCCCGAGGACTACACGAGCCGCGGCCGCATCGTGACGCCGCTGAAGGACCGCTTCGACGTGCAGATCCGCACCCACTACCCGCGCACGGTGGACGACGAGCTCGCCATCGTCGAGCAGGAGGTCTCGCAGGCGCCCCGGCGGGGACGCGAGATCCGCGTGCCGTTCTTCATGAAGGAGATCATCGCCCGGCTCACCTTCGAGGCGCGGTCGGCGCAGGAGGTGAACCAGGCTTCCGGCGTGAGCGTGCGGGTGAGCATCAACAACTACGAGACGCTGCTGGCGAACGCGGAGAAGCGCGCCGTGCGGCGGGGCGAGAACGAGATCGTCCCGCGTCCGAGCGATCTCCATGCCGTCGTCGCCTCGATGGCCGGGAAGATCGAGCTCGAGTACGGCGGCGAGGCGCGCAGCGAGGCGGACGTGGTGGCGCGACTGCTCGACCGCGCCGTGCTCGCCGTGTGGGACCGCTATCTCACCGTGGACGCGCTGCGCCCCGTGATCGACTACTTCGAGGCGGGCTGGGGCGTCGAGGTATCGGACGCGATGGCGGCCGAGGAGTACCGCGAGGGGCTGCAGCAGATTCCTGGGCTTCGGGAGGCGATCGAGCGGCTCGGCCCGTTCGAGAGCCCGGGCCTCATGGCGGCGGCGCTCGAGTTCGTGCTCGAGGGGCTGCACCTGCACCAGCGCCTCAACAAGGACCGCACCGGAGGCCGCGGCACGTTTCACGCGTGAGGCGCGGCAGCATGGTGCGCATCCGGTACACGGCTTGGGACGGCACGCAGCGCCCGCGGCCGACGGCCGAGCAGGTGTTCGACCGGTACGGCGAGCTGTTGGGCCTCACCGACGACGCGCGGCATGCGCTCGAGTGGCTGCTGCGCGAGGGCTTCGACTGGGACGGCGGACACGCCACCGGGCTCGACGAGCTGCTGGCGCGGCTCCGCGAGCGGTTGCGTGAGCGGCAGCGCGACGTGCACCTGAATGACGCGCTGAGCGCCATCCGCGAGCGCCTCGACGAGCTGCTGGCACGCGAGCGGGCGGCGCTGGCGAACGAGCCGGACGCGGCCGAGCGGCTCGCCGCGCTGGCAGAGCTCCCCGGGCGGCTCTCGGAGGCGCTTGCCCGGCTTTGCAAGCTCGGCCTCGTGGATCCCGACGCGCGGGCGGCCCTCGAGGAGCTGCTCGAGGCGCTCGACGACATCCGCGACCTCGAGGACTTCGTGCGGGAGTTCGGCAGCCTGTTCACCGGCACCGAGGCGCTGTCGTTCGAGGAGGCCGTGGCGCTCATGCGCGAGATGGAGCGCTGGCGTGCGCTCGAGGCGGCACTCGCCGCGGGCGACCTCGACACCGTCGACGCCGACCTCTTGGGCGAACTCGTCGGCGCGGACGCGCGGCAGGCGCTGGTGTTCCTGCGCGAGGCGGTCCGGCTGCTGTGGGAGGGTGGGTTTTTCACGACCCGCGGCGAGCGGGTGCACCTCTCGCCGAAGGGCGCCCGGCGGATCGGCCAGCTGGCGCTGCGCGAGATCTATCAGCGGCTGGTGCGCGACCGCGCCGGCGGCCATCAGACCGACCACCGGGGCGCGGTCGAGATCCGGCCGAACGAGACCCGACCCTATCGCCATGGGGACGTGCTGGCGCTCGACCTCGTCGGGACGCTGAAGAAGGCGCTGGCGCGCCGCCCCGGCACGCCGCTCGTACTCGCGCCGGACGACTTCGAGGTCTACGCCGCCGACCACGCCACCACCACCTCCACGGTGCTGCTCCTCGACATGAGCTGGTCCATGTCGTGGGAAGGACGGTTCGCCGCCGCCAAGCGCGTGGCGCTGGCCCTCGAAACGCTCATCCGGACGCGCTTCCCGCGCGACTACTTCGGCGTGGTCGGCTTCTACACGCGCGCCGTCGAGCTCAAGCTGTCGGAGCTGCCGGAGGCCAGCTGGAACATGGGCGATCCGTTCACCAACCTGCAGGACGGGCTCCGCCTCGGCGCGCGCTTGCTGGCCCGCCACCCGGCGCGCAACCGCCACATGATCATCGTGACCGATGGCCAGCCGACTGCCTATTTCCAGAGCGGGCGGTTGCAGTGCGAGTGGCCGCTGTCGTTCGGCGGCATCAGCCTCCGGGCCGCCAACGAGACCTTGCGCGAGGTCGAGCGCGTCACGCGGCAGGGCATCGTCATCAACACGTTCATGCTCGACGACAGCCCGAGCCTCCGGGCGTTCGTCGAGCGGCTCACCCGGATCAACAAGGGGCGCGCCCTCTACACGAGCCCCGAGCGGCTGGGCGAGTACCTGCTGGTCGACTACGTCGGCAAGAAGCGCAAGCGCGTGTGAGAGGCAATCTTCTCACGCAGTACCTGCGCGTGAAGGCGCAGTACCAGGACGCCATCCTGCTGTTTCGGCTGGGCGACTTCTACGAGATGTTCTTCGACGACGCCCGGGAAGCCTCGAGCGTCCTCGACCTCACGCTCACCGCCCGCAACCGCGGCGAGCCCGACGAGGTGCCGCTCTGCGGGTTCCCCGCGCATGCGGCGCAGCCGTACGTGGCGCGGCTGCTCGCCGCGGGCCGCACGGTAGCCGTCTGCGAGCAGACGCCCGGCAAGACGCGCGGGCTCATGGACCGGGAGGTGGTGCGCCTCATCACGCCCGGCACCATTCTCGAGGAGGAGAGCCTCGATCCCGGCGCCCCGAGCCTGCTGGCTGCGGTGATTCCCGCGAACGGGGCCTACGGCATCGCGGCGCTCGACTTCGCCACCGGGACGTTGCGGGCCACCGACACCGTCGAGTGGCGCAGCGTTCGCGACGAGGTGGAACGGCTCATGCCGCGCGAGCTGCTGGTGTCGCCCGAGCTCGAGCCGGCGCAGCGCGACGAGCTGGTGCGCGGCCGTCCGTGGGCGATCGGGAACCTGCCGCCGCTGCCGGACACGGCCGCCGGTGCGGCGGATCGCGCGGTGGCCGCCGTGCTGGCGTACGTGGATGCGACCTTTCGCCGCCGGCCGGCGCACCTCCGCGAGGCGGAGCGCTATCAGCTCGCCGGCCATCTCACCCTCGATACCGCCACGCGGCGGAACCTCGAGCTCTTCGAGACGCTGTCGGGCGAGCGGCGCGGGTCGCTGCTCGGCGTGCTCGACCGGACCCGCACGCCGATGGGCGCGCGGCGCCTGCGCGAGTGGCTGCTCTATCCGCTGCTCGATCCGGCGGCGATCGGACGGCGTCTCGACGCCGTGGAGGCGTTCTACGAGGCGGTCGACGTGCGCACCCGGGTGCGCGAGATCCTGGCCGGCACGGGGGACCTGGCGCGGCTCGCGGGGCGCATCGGCGCGCGCACGGCCGGACCGCGCGACCTCGCCGGCCTCGCCGCCGCGCTCGAGCGCGCCGCCGAGCTGCGTGCGGTGCTGGAGCCGCTCAGCGGAGCACTGCTGCGCGAGACGCGCGAGGCGATCGCGTGCCTCCCCGAGCTCGTGGACGAGGTGCGCCGGAGCCTGGTCGATGCGCCGCCGCCCCACACGCGCGTCCCCGGCTACGTGCGGGAAGGCCGCCATCCGGAGATCGACGCGCTGCGGGCGGCGGCGCAGGACGGAAAGGGATGGATCGCCCGGTTCGAGGCGGAAGAACGCCGGCGCACCGGCATCGCCACGCTGAAGGTCCGGTACAACAAGGTGTTCGGGTACTACCTCGAGGTGACGCGCGCCAACCTCGGCCTGGTTCCGCCCGACTACGAGCGCAAGCAGACGCTGGTCGGCGCCGAGCGCTTCGTCACCGCCACGCTGAAGGAGCACGAGGCCCGCGTGCTGGGCGCCGAAGAGCGGCTCCGCCATCTCGAGCAGCACGTGTTCGACGAGCTGCTGGAGGACGTGGCCCGCCACCAGCTCGCGGTCTCGCGCACCGCCGACGCGCTGGCGACGCTCGATGCGCTGGCGTCCCTCGCCGAGGTCGCGCATCACCGCGGCTGGGTGCGCCCGCGGCTCACGACCGAGCCCCGCACGCGCGTGCGCGCAGGCCGGCATCCGGTGGTCGAGGCGATCGGGGACGCGCCGTTCGTGCCGAACGACGTGGACCTCGACGCCGACGCCGCGCAGGTCCTCGTGATCACCGGCCCCAACATGGGCGGAAAGTCCACCTACCTCCGGCAGGTGGCGCTGCTCACCATCCTGGCGCACGCCGGCAGCTTCGTGCCGGCGAGCGAGGCGGTGATCGGCATCACCGATCGGGTGTTCACGCGCGTGGGCGCGAGCGACAATCTGGCAGGCGGCGAGTCGACGTTCATGGTGGAGATGCGCGAGACGGCGCACATCCTTACGCGGCTCACGCCACGCAGCCTCGTCATCCTGGACGAGATCGGACGCGGCACCAGCACCTTCGACGGCATCTCCATTGCCCGCGCCGTGGCCGAGGCGTTGCACGACGCGCCGGAGCGTCCGCGCACGCTGTTCGCGACCCACTACCACGAGCTGACCGACCTGGCGCGCGAGCGGCCCCGGGTGCGCAATCTGTCGGTGGCCGTCGCCGAGTGGCGGGGCGAGATCGTCTTCTTGCGCCAGATCGTGCCCGGGCCCACGTCGCGCAGCTACGGGGTCGAAGTGGCGAAGCTGGCCGGCGTGCCGGACGCCGTCGTGGAGCGGGCCCGCGAGCTGCTGGCGGCGCTCGAGAGCGGCGGGACGCGCCAGGCGCCGGCCGGCGAGGCGGCGAAGCAGCTGCCGCTGTTCGCGCCGCCGGGCGAGCGCGTGCTGCGCGAGCTGGCCGCGCTCGAGCCCGAGCGGCTGACCCCGCTGGAAGCCTTGGGAATCCTGGCTCGGCTGGTCGACGAGGTGCGCGCGGCGCGTTGAAATCGGCCGAACCGTTCCCTATGCTCGCGCCGTGGCGGGGCGGTGGTGGACGGGTGGCGGAGCCCTCGCGG
>DATMAZ010000043.1:0-6436 GCA_035559675.1 Candidatus Limnocylindria bacterium | reverse complement strand
GAGCGCCACCAGCCGGGCCACCGCGGCGGCGTCGCTGGCGGCGGCGCCGAGCCCGTAGACCGACTCCGTCGGAAAGACGACCAGGCCGCCGGCGCGCAGCCGCTCCGCGGCGCGGGCGACCGCGTCAGCCACGCGCCAGCGCCCGGCGGCCGACGTCGCGCCGATACTGCATGCCGTCCCAGGAGATCTTCGCGACCGCGGCGTACGCCTCGTCGATCGCCGCGCGGATCGTGTCGCCGAGCGCCGTCACGCCGAGCACCCGGCCGCCGTCGGTGACGAGGCCCTCCGGCGTGCGCCGGGTAGCCGCGTGGAAGACCATGCCGTTCGGCCAGTCGGCGAGCGCGTCCAGCCCCGAGATCCGCGCCCCCTTCTCCACCGGCCCCGGATACCCTCTGGCCGCCAGCACCACGCAGACGGCCGCCCGCGGATCCCAGGCAATCTCGAGCCCCGCCAGCGTGCCGGCGGCGGTGCGCGTCGCGATTTCGACGAGATCGGTGCAAAGCCGCAGCAAGACGGCTTGAGCCTCCGGGTCGCCGAAGCGAACGTTGAACTCGAGCACCTTGGCGCGCCCGTCCCGCACCATGAGCCCGGCGTAGAGCACGCCGCGGTAGACGACGCCCTCGGCCGCCAGCGCCCGCACCGTCGGCTCCATCACGTCGCGCATGATGTGGGCGTGAAGCTCGGGCGTCACCACGGGCGCCGGCGAGTAAGCGCCCATGCCGCCCGTGTTGGGGCCCCGGTCGTCGTCGAAGATGCGCTTGTGGTCCTGCGCCGGGGCGAGCGGCAGCACGGTCGTGCCGTCGGTCACGGCCATGAACGAGGCTTCCTCGCCCGCCAGGAACTCCTCCACGACGACGTGGCCGCCGGCGTCGCCGAAGATGCGCTCCCGCATCACCTGATCGATCGCCGCGAGCCCCTCCTCGACCGTCTGGCAGACGTACACGCCCTTGCCGGCCGCCAGGCCGTCGGCCTTCACGACGAGCGGGGCGCCGAGCGCGCGCACGAAGCGCTCGGCGGCGTCGGGGTCGTGGAAGGCCTCGTAGGCCGCGGTCGGGATGCCGTGGCGGCGCAGAAAGTCTTTCGTGTACACCTTCGAGCCCTCGAGCCGGGCCGCCGCGGCGCTCGGACCGAAGGCCGCGATGCCGGCGTTCGCCAGGCGATCGACGAGCCCCTTGGTGAGCGGCAGCTCCGGGCCGACGACCACCAGCTCCACGCGCTCGTCGCGCGCGAGCCGCACGAGGCCGGCGAGGTCGTCGGCCGCCACGGGACGGCAGTCCGCCACCGCCGCGATGCCGGCGTTGCCGGGCGCGCACAGCACGCGCTCCGTGCGCGGGCTCCGGGCGAGCGCCCACGCCAGCGCATGCTCGCGGCCGCCGCCGCCGACCACCAGAATCCGCATCGCGTCCTCAGTGCCGGAAGTGTCGCACGCCCGTCAGGATCATCGCGACCTTGCGCTTGTCGGCCGCCGCGATCACCTCCTCGTCGCGCGTGCTGCCGCCAGGCTGCACGACCGCCGTCGCCCCCGCCTCGGCCGCTTCCTCGAGCCCGTCGGCGAACGGAAAGAACGCGTCGCTCGCCAGCACGCTGCCGACGAGCGAGATGCCCTGGCGCGCGGCGCGCGCGACCGCGATGCGGATCGCCTCCACGCGCGAGGTCTGGCCGCCGCCCACGGCGAGCGTGCGGTCGTCGCGCGCGAACACGATCGCGTTCGACTTGACGTGCTTCACGATCCGCCAGGCGAAATCGAGCGCCCGCAGCTCGGCATCGGTCGGGGCCCGCATGGTCACGCGCCGGCAGCGGGTGAGGTCCTCCATGGCCGTGTCCTGATCCTGCACCAGCATGCCGCCGGTGACGGTGCGTGCGGCGCGCGCCCGCGGGGGCGTGGCCGCCGGATGCCAGGCGACCAGGCGGCGGTTCTTCTTCTTGCGCAAGAGCTCCAGCGCCGCGGGCTCGAAGGCGGGCGCGATCAGCACCTCGGTGAAGATCTCGTCGACCGCGCGGGCGAGCTCCAGCGTCCAGGGCTTGGTCGAAATCACGATGCCGCCGAACGGCGACTCCGGATCGGTGGCGTAGGCGCGCTGCCAGGCCTCGAGCGGATCGCGCCCGAGCCCGGCGCCGCACGGCGTGTTGTGCTTGAGGATCGCCACCATGGCGTCCGGATGCGCCAGGAACTCGGTCGCCAGCGAGATGGCGGCGTCGGCGTCGACGACGTTGTTGTACGACAGCTCCTTGCCGTGCAGCGGCTCGCACACCCGCAGGAAGTCGCCGTAGAGCGCCGCCTGCTGGTGCGGGTTCTCGCCGTAGCGCATGTCGAGCGCCTTCAACCCGCTCCAGTGGTAGCTGGCGCCCTGCCCCAGGTACGCCGCGATCGCCGCGTCGTAGCGGGCGGTGGTGGCAAACACCTTGTGGGCGAGGCGGCGGTTGGTCTCCAGCGACACCTCGCCGCGGCGCTCGCGCAGCTCGGCCAGCACCGGCCCGTAGTCCTCGGGGTCGACGAGCACCGTGACGCTCGCGTGGTTCTTCGCCGCCGAGCGCAGCATCGACGGTCCGCCGATGTCGATCTGCTCGATGGCCTCTTCGATCGACACGCCGGGCTTCGCCACCGTCGCCTCGAACGGGTAGAGGTTCACGACCACCAGATCGATCGGCTCGATGCCATGCTGCTTCATGGCCTCGACGTGCTCCGGGAGGTCGCGGCGGCCGAGCAGCCCGCCGTGGATTTTGGGGTGCAGCGTCTTCACACGCCCGTCGAGCATCTCGGGAAACCCCGTGTAGTCGCTCACCTGCACGACCGGAATGCCGGCCTCGCCGAGCAGCTTGGCGGTGCCGCCCGTCGACAGGAGCTGCACCTCCAGCGCGGCCAGCCCCTGCGCAAACTCGATCAGCCCGCGCTTGTCGCTGACGCTCACCAGCGCCCGTCGCACCCTAGGCATCGAAGTCCTCCCCATAGACCCGCGGCACGCGCCGGCCCACCGCAGTCAGCATCTCGTACGGAATCGTCTCGCACCAGGCCGCCAGCTCGTCGGCCCACACCGCCGCGCCGCCGTCGCCGCCGATCAGCGCCACGCGATCGCCCTCTGCCGCGCCGGGCACGTCGGTGAGGTCGACCATCACATGGTCCATGCAGACGCGGCCCGCGATCGGCGCGCGCCGCCCGCGCACCACGACCGCGGCGCGGTTAGAGACCAGGCGGTGATAGCCGTCGGCGTAGCCGATCGGCAGCACGCCGATGACGCTCGGGCGCGAGGCGACCCAGGTTCCGCCGTACCCCACGGCCCGCCCCGCCGGCACGCGCCGGACCTGTATCAGCCGCGTGACGAGCTGCATCGCGGGCCGCAGCGCTGCGCGGTGCGCCAGATGCGACGCAGGCGCGTAGCCGTAGAGCATGATGCCCGGGCGCACCGCATCGAAGTGGGCGGCGGGCGCGGACAGCAGGGCGGCGCTGTTGGCGAGGTGCACCAGCCCGGGGGGGACGCCCGCCGCGCGCAGCGCCGCCACGGCGTCGCGGAAGCGCTCGATCTGCGCCTGCACCGCGGCCCGCGCCACGTCGTCGGCGGAGGCCAGGTGCGAGAACACGCCCGCGATTTCCACGCCCGGGGTCGCGCGCACGAGCCGCCCGAACTCGACGACGTCGCCCACGTCGAGCCCGAGCCGCGTCATGCCGGTGTCGAGCTTCACGTGCACCCGCGCCGGGCGTCCCGTCGCGCGCGCCGCAGCGGCGAGCGCGTCCACCGTCTCGCGCGTCCACGCCGCCGCTGCGACATCGTGTCCCACCGCCTCGGCCGCCTCGCCCGCGAACAGCCCGCCCAGCACGATCACCGGCGCATCGAGCCCGGCGGCGCGCAGCTCGAGCGCCTCGGCGAGCGACGACACGCCAAGCAGCGCCGCGCCGCCGCGCAGGAACGCGCGGGCCGCCGCCACCGCGCCGTGCCCGTAGCCGTCGGCCTTCACCACCGCCACCACGCGCACGTTCTTTCCCACGAGCGCACCGGCTTGCCGACAGTTGTGCGTAAGTGCCGCCAGGCTCACGTGGGCTTCGGTGGGCCTCCCCATGAAAGGGCGCCACATACCAAGCGGCGTCCCCGTTGTCACCCCAGGGACGAGCGGCTACCATCCGGCGATCGTGCAGGTGACCGTGAACGACGAGCCGTGCGCGCTGCCCGCCGGCGCGACGGTGGCGCAGCTGATCGAGAGCCTCGGGCTCGGGCCGCGGCGCGTGGCCGTCGAGGTGAATCGCACGCTCGTGCCGCGCGCCGAGTACGCCGCTACGCCGCTTGCCGACGGCGACACCGTCGAGATCATCCACTTCGTGGGGGGCGGCTGAGATGGGCGCCGCCGACACCTTCACGCTCGCCGGCCGCACCTTCCGCTCGCGCCTCATCATCGGCACCGGCAAGTACGCGTCGTTCGCGGAGACGCGGCGGGCGGCCGACGTGGCCGGGGTCGAGATGGTCACCGTGGCGGTCCGGCGGGTGAACATCACCGATCCGGACAAGGAGAACCTGCTCGACTACCTGCCGCTCGACCGCTTCACGATCCTTCCCAACACCGCCGGCTGCCACACCGCCGAGGAGGCCGTGCGCACCGCCCGGCTGGCGCGTGAGGCCGGCGTCGGCAACTTGGTGAAGCTCGAAGTGATCGGCTGCGACAAGACGCTGTTTCCCGACGTCCCGGCCACGATCGAGGCGGCGAAGATTCTGGTGGCCGAGGGCTTCGACGTTTTGCCGTACGTCACCGACGACCCGGTCGCCTGCAAGCGCCTGGAAGATCTCGGCTGCGCCGCGGTGATGCCGCTCGCGGCGCCCATCGGCTCGGGGCTCGGCATCCGCAACCCGTACAATCTCCGCATCATCGTCGAGCAGAGCCGCGTGCCGGTGATCGTCGACGCGGGCGTCGGCACCGCGTCGCATGCGGCCGAGGCGCTCGAGCTCGGCTGCGACGCCGTGCTCATGAACACCGCGATCGCGGGGGCGCGCGACCCGATTCTCATGGCGGAGGCGATGCGGCTGGCGGTCGAGGCCGGCCGCAAGGCGTTCCTCGCCGGCCGGATCCCCGCCAAGCTCTACGCCACCGCATCGAGCCCCCTCGAGGGACTGATCCGCTGATCCCGCGACTGCTGCTGGTCACCGATCGCCGCGCCACGCGGGACCGCGTGCTGATCGACGTTGTGTCCCAGGCGCTCGACGCCGGGCTGCCGGCGGTGCAGCTCCGCGAGAAGGACCTGCCGGGACGACCGCTGCTCGCGCTCGCCGAGGAGCTCCGCCGCGCCACCGCCGAGCGCGGGGCGCTGCTGTTCGTGAACGAGCGGCTCGACGTGGCGCGCGCGATCGGCGCCGACGGCGTGCACCTCGGCGCCGAGTCCTTCCCGGTGGAAGCGGCGCGCACGCTCGTGCCCCGCGCGCTCGTCGGCGCCTCCGTGCACGCGGTCGCCGAGGCGGCCGCCAGCAGGGCCGACTTCGTGGTCTTCGGCCCGGTGTTCGCCACGCCGTCGAAGGCGCGCTTCGGCGCGCCGCACGGCACGGGCCCGCTGGCGGAGGCGGTGCGCGGCGCGACCGTGCCCGTGCTCGCCATCGGCGGAATCGATGCCGCGCGGCTCGACGCCGTGCGCGGTACCGGCGCGCACGGCGTGGCCGTAATCCGCGCCATCCTCGCCGCCGCCGATCCCGCAGCGGCCACGCGTGCGCTGCTCGACGGGCTTGGCGCCTGGTGAGCACGAGCGGCGCGAAGCACCGGCGCGTCGCCCTCGCGGTCATCGATCAGCCCGCCGGCTCGGCGCCGGCGGCCTCGCCGCGCACCGTGAGCTCCGCCACCCCCCAGCGCTTGAAGCCGACGTCCATGGCGAGCCCTTCCGGCGGCGGCCGGAACGGCCCGAGCCGCAGAAACCGCGCCTCGCTCGCCGGGAAGCGGATGCGCTGCACGACGGCATGCGGGTCGGCGCGATAGGACTCGAACGGCGGCACCGCGGCGTCCGCTTCGGCGAGGGTCGACCAGGCGACGCCGTCGAGCGATCCCTCGATGCGATAGGTCACGAGGTAGTGCCGAAAGCGCGAGCCCAGCTCGACGTCCACGCCGGCGATCCGCTGCGGGCGGCCGAGATCGACCACCAGCCGCTCGAGCGGCTCGGCGTCGGCGACCGCAAGCTCCGCCAGCGTGTCGAGCGAGCCATCGAGCGCTGCCGCGGCGCTCGCCGGCTGGACCACGCGCCAGCCATCGCGCGGGAGCGCGGGGCCGTCCGGCGGCGGCGCGGGCGCCTCGGGCACCTCGACGAGGTACTCGGTCGCCGAGATCGAGCGCGTGCGGAGGCGCTGCGCCTCGCTCGTCTTGAGGATCGCCCGGCCCATGGGCGTGTCCGCATGGACGATCACCGCGCAGGCGCCGGCGGCGCGCAGGTACGCTACCCCGGGCGGCGTCGGGAATTGATTGAGAAAACCCGCCT